>JAILQQ010000110.1 GCA_024698885.1 Lachnospiraceae bacterium
ACTTCTTGCGGTTACGTTTCTGATCATTCTGGCAGAGGGGATCCGGTATTACAGCTTCGATGCCGCCGGCAAGCCGTGGTCGTCTCTGGGGATGGCACTGCAGAACACAGCAGAGACCATGTTGTTCAATCCCATACTGACCATTGATGATATCCGTGATAATGAAGCCTATGTGGCTTCCCTGGATGCCGGCGGAATACTTCTTCTGTATGTCAGCATGGTGGCCATGGCGGTCGCACCCTTTATCGATCTGCTGATCGTCTTCAGTGTTCTGGACAGTTTTCTGCATATTTTCTCGGGTTACAGCCTGCAGAAAAAGAGAATCCTGGTGATCGGCTTTAACGAACAGGCCGCGCGTCTGATCCATGGGCACACCGGGGGAAAGAAGATCTACCTCTGGACGGATGCCCTGCTTTCGGAAGAAGAACAGCGGCAGTTCTATGCCGAGGGTGTGCATATCCACTTCAGCGTCGGACTTTCCGGAGATGACCGGGAGGAAAGAAAGGGCTTTCTCAAAGAGATGGAGCATTTCCTCGGGCGCAGGCGCATCACCCATGTCCTTTTTCTCAACGCCTCCGGAACCAGGAACATGCAGCTGTATCTGGAGCTTTCCTCTCTCCCTGTCTGCGAACAGCGCACAATCCATTTCTACATCTACAGCAACGACTATGCGATCACCGACATGCTTCAGGACTGTTTTGACTGGAGTCTTAAGGAGCGGCAGAATGCTCTTGCGTCACAGGGAAACAAGGGCGCCGACACGCGCATGGATCTGAGGATCTTTGACATGGAGCAGATCCAGGCACAGGAGCTCTTTGCGAAGCTGCCGCTGCATACGGGGCTTGATTCTGAGGGGAAGAAGGACATTCATCTCCTGATCCTGGGAGACGCGCCGGTGGGCGAGGCGATCCTTTTGCATGCCATGAACCAGGGCGTTCTCTCTCCGTACAATGCGCTGAACATCGATGTGGCAGCGGAACATGTACAGGAGATGCGGCAGCGTCTGACGGAGCGTTTCGATGAACGTTGTGTCAGATCCACGGAGGACGGATTTGTCCTGCGCTCACCCGAGACCGACGGGTGCCTTAAAATCCGTATAAAGGAATGGGACGGGAAGCCGGATACACTCCGTACCATTCTTTATAATGGCGCGGACGCTGGCGGTCTCTATACCTATCTTGCCCTGTGCGGAGAGAGCGAGGATGAGACGCTGCGCTATATTGCTCTGCTTGACCGGATCGGACGGGAAGGAGGAAAAAAACTCTTTGCACCAGACGGCGTACCGGTTGCGGCGCGCATGGACTGGGCGGAGAGGATGAAGGGATATCTGACAAGCTGCGGCTTCTGCTCGGATGCCTATCTGATCGGCGCCGAGGAGGAGTATCTGTCCATCGATCATATCATACGGGATGATGAGGAGCAGAATATCCGACGGTACAACGCCGTATATAATGCGGTTTCAAACCGCCTGATCTTTGATGAAAAGGCCTCCGAAGAAAAGATCCTGGATAATGCAGACAAGGAATGGAACAAACTTGAGTATTTCAAACGTGAGTCCAACCGTGCACTCTATCTTCACCAGCCGGTCAAGGACTTCCTGTTTGATACGGATGCATGCAGGAAGGAACTGGAACGTTTCCGAAAGGAACTGAAGAGCGTTCTTGATGATGTAAGGAAGCGCATTCCTGAGGATGATGCGGGATTTTACGATGAAATGGTCGGTGCGTGCTCCCTGAAGCTTCTCAGCGAGGAGAACGGAACGCTGTGCTTCCCGTATCTGGTCAACATCGCCCGCACAGAGCACCGCCGCTGGGATCATTTCTTTGCGGGCTGCGGATGGCACTATGATGAAGTGAAGAATCCCCGCCGCAGGCAGCACGACTGTTTGACCGACTGGGATAAACTTGTGAGAGAAAGACCGCAGATGATCATTTATGATCTCATCACGGCGCCCGGACTGATAAACGAAAAATAAGGAGTTTCATTGTATAGGCGCAGGCTCTCCGTTCCCAGGCGGTTTCCACGGCCTGGGGGTAAGCAGAGTTGTCTTCTCTATATCGGGAAGAACATCATATACAGAACATCCCATTTGTTCTTCGAAATACTCCTTTATCTCAAAGGCAACCTCCCAGCCTTTGATATATGTTTCGATGATCCCATATCTTCTTGTCACATCGACAAACCGTTTCTCCAGGATCACAAAGCCATAATCGGTAGCAAGAGAATCACATAACTGAATAAGCTTATCATAATCATCGGGAATGCAGTTTATGATGTATTCCTTGATGATCCTTTCATTTTCATTCTCCGGTTCATATCTGAATTCATCCTCCATACGCAGATAAGAATGGGTCATGCACACTCTGGCAGCTTCATCCCATCCCTTTTCCATACAATATTGATAGCCTTCATAAACATGGGTTGTATTATCCACCACCCCGACCCTGCGTCCTATATCATGCATAAGTCCCAGGATATATGCTTTTTCAGGGTTTAGTCCCGGAATCTTTTCGGCAATATTTCTGGCGGCAATACCTACATTGATCGAATGCCCAACCCATGGTCCCGGATTTAAGGCTTCTGCGTTTTTAAGTTCCTTGAACGCTTCATCTGTCGTCGGCAGCATCTTTTTATTTCCTGTTATTCAACCTGTGATTCGGCGATCCAGCCCGTTTCCGTTACGCCGGGATCATCAGAGCCTTCGCCCTGAGTCTGGCCGTATGGATGCCAGTACGCAACCTTCAGCCATTGATTGCCCTTTTTATCGGTGGCAGTTTCGCGATATACCTCCATGGAATCGCCGGTCGGTATCTGACAGATCACATCATACTCGGTGCCCGGGCCGGTACGGAGATTTGCGTATCCGTCGGGTGATTTTACATAAATAAAGTATTCGGGAATGGTTTCCTCTTCCGCGGTATCGGTCTGCCCGGTCGCTTCCGTATCTTCAATCTCTTCCCATGAGCCGTTGTTCCATGCCAGTAATGCGTGATACTTCACCGAAACATCGGCTTCGTCCTTTTGATACGTGGTCACATCAAGCATATACCCGGGATATCCCTCTTTATCCAGCGGTTTTATCACCGTATCCGCAACATCCTCCATAAGCTCGGGGATATCCTCCACAGGGAAGATCTCTTCCACATTCCCGCCCCGGAGCTTAAAGACAGTGACAACATCGTACTCGGCTGCGGTGTTTGAAAAATACTGATGGATCACAACTTCATCCTCACCGTCACCGTCTAAATCAAGCTCCTCTTTTCCCTCCACATATGTTCCGAGAGGTACCTGTTTTGTGATGGTATCACCGTTGCTCAGCGTAAAATACACTTCTGTTGCATCCGAGTTATTCTCACTGAATTCCTCATAACTTCCATAATTCCATGATACATCCGTTATGGTTACGTCTTCTGTTGAGACGTTCTCATCTTCCTTCTTTTCAGGGATTTCCCCGTCTTTGCTGTCGTCCTCTGCCTCTTCTGTATTCTCTTCGACGTTTTCCGGTTTGTCCTTCCGATCACTGTCAGCAGCCGCCCCGCAGCCAGCAAGAAGCAAGGTGCTGATCAGGCAAATGATGATGGTAACAAATGATTTCCGCATTGATTCCGTCCTTTCATATTTCACTGTCCTTGTCATTCTGCAGCATCATATTCCGAATATTTCTGAAAACCCGGTCACGTTCAGTATCTCCAGGATATTCTCCGAATAGTTTATGATATGAAATTTCTTTGAATCGGAAAGAGATTTGCACATCATAAGCAGCACTCTCAAACCAGCAGAAGAGATATATTCCGTTTCCTCCAGGTCAACGATGATCTCTTTGAGGTCATTACTTTTATTCTCGTTAAACCCTGTCAGCAGACTGGCTGCTGTTATTGTATCCAGTCTGCCCGTTATGCTGCAGGTAAGAATACTGTTGTCATCGTAATGAAATTCTGCCTGAAACTCCCTGCTTTTCACAGCTTCCGTATCTGATTTATCCTTGACGGACATAACCCATATCTTTATGCCCTTGTATGCTTCCCTTAGCTTCTTCATATCTTCCGGTGAATCCTTCAGGCTCATAAGGTCCGGAACTTTTTCGGCATAAGTTGATTCCCTGATCGTAAATCCATGTTCACTGAAATATTTTCGTGCCTCTTCTTCGGAACCATCATGAATAACCGTATGGGTTACCGGTATATCCGCCACCTTTGCCCCGCCACGGGCCATCATCTGCATGATCACCTCTCCGTCGGATCCTGTCATCGCAGAGAATGTT
>JAILQQ010000120.1 GCA_024698885.1 Lachnospiraceae bacterium
GGAATAATATCGGCATACAATACGCGATCGAGCATTTTGATGCCGATCTTTTATTTGTGGCAAATCCCGATACCTTCTTTACCGATCAGACGATCGCCGCCATGAAGGCCGTGATGGAAAAGCATCCGGGATACGGGCTGACGGCGCCTGTCGTCAATCAGGGCTATAATGTCTGGAATCTTCCCGGCTTCGCGGGGGAGATTGAAAGTCTTTTTCTGATCATATTCAATCTCCACAAAAAGGCGATCAAGAACCGGCTGATCGCTTCCGGAAAGGAAGTGAAGAGCGTCGGCGTCGTGGAAGGCTCTTTCTTTGCGATCTCCCGAAAGGCTTACGAACAGATCGGCGGTATGGATGAGCGTACTTTCATCTACGGAGAGGAAAATATGATGTCCTACCGGCTCATGTTAAACGACCTGAAGGTCGGGATCCTGACAAAGGAGCGCTATGATCATCAGCATTCCGCTACCATAAAAAAGCTGAACCAGAATTCCAAAGCAAAGGTTTTTCATCATTTCCGCGACAGCTTCCGGATCTATAACCGCTATTATCTGCATACGGATCCGCTGCAGAACCTGATTTTTGAAATTGCCTACGGATTGGCTTATCTGGAGCGGGTGATCTATGATAAGATAAAAAATTCGCAAAACAAATAAGGAAATTTGCGGTTGACAACGGTTCATTTATTTGGTATTATCGTTTTTGTCGAAAAAATGTAATGTTTTTGCGCGATAGTGGTACAGTTGGTAGTACGTCGCCTTGCCAAGGCGAAGATCGCGGGTTCGAGTCCCGTCTATCGCTGGATAAACGAAGAAAGAGGGCATCCTGAAGGAAGCCCTCTTTCTTCGTTTATGCAGCGCCAGACGGGCGCTGCACGCGCGATGGGTTCGTATCTCGGGCGGCTCGGCACCGCCCTCGGTCGGCGCTGAACGCGTGCCACCGGCACGCAGCGCCCCGTCTATCGCAAAACAATGAAGAAGAAGATCAGAAGGAAGCCCTCTTTCTTCGTTTGTGCAGCGCCAGACGGGCGCTGCACGCGCGATGGGTTCGTATCTCGGGCGGCTTGACAAATGTGTTAGCTATGCTAATATCAAGGCATGCAGAAAAAATTGTTACCAAAAAATCTTATATATCTGTATATAGCAATAGCCTGCGCCCTGGTTTTTGTAGCGATATACGGCGTTCATGTATTAAACCCGTTCTATGTGGACTGGCTGGTGCCGGGCGGTGATCCGACACAGCATTATCTGGGATGGAAGGCTTACAGGGCAGGTAGTTCGTGCTTCCCGCTCGGACTGACGGATCAATTGTCCTACCCCTATCAAATGTCCGTCATCTATACCGATTCCATTCCAATATTCGCAGCCTTTTTCAAACTGTTATCTCCTGTTCTGCCGGCAGATTTCCAATATTTCGGTCTGTGGGGGATCCTGTGCTTCATCCTGCAGGGAATCATGACAGCACGTATTCTCAGACATTTCACGGAAGACCCTGTTATTCTTACCATATCCTCGGTGCTCTTTTCGTTTGCGCCGGTTGTGATCTGGCGCATGTTCGCGCATACTGCGCTGGCGGGGCAATGGCTGTTAATAATGGCCCTCGAGCCCCTGTTTTGTTACGACAGCTGCCGGGATAATAAAAAAATCATTCTGACAGCCCTGCTTACAGGCATATTGTCGGCTTCGATACATACCTATTTTGTCTTGATGTGCGGCATCATTCTCCTGGGAATATGTTTAGAGGATATCCTGATCAGCCGGAAAATCGTCAGGCCGATCTGTTCCCTGGCGATCTTTGTTGGCTCCGCTGCTTTTGTGACTTTTCTGCTTGGCGGCTTCAGTTCCCAGGTGGGGCCGGCAATCGCCGGGGGTCTTGGATTTTACAGTGCCAATCTGAATACCTTAATAAATCCGCAGGACTGGTCCGCTATCCTTAAAACCCTGCCCGTCTATACGGTGGACCAGGGTTCGGGACAGTATGAAGGCTTTGCTTATCTGGGTGCCGGCTTTATGCTGTTACTCATTCTGGCCCTGTTTTTCTGTATCGAGCATCATAACCTGAAAAATATCATCGTGAACCACCGTTCGGAGATCATTGCCGTTTCTGTTGTTTTTATTTTGGCGATCATCACAGCCCTTTCTCCTAAGATCACATTAAATGATAAACTGATCGTGGAATTGCATTTTCCGCATCTGATAACAGAGATCTGGTCGGTTTTTCGCTCGTCGGGACGCGTGATGTGGATTTCCGTATATATCATCATGCTCATTGCGGCTATTCTGCTGCTGAAGTCGGCAGATCGAAAAACGATAATAATAACACTGTTATTTGTTTTGATCCTTCAGGCTTATGACATTAAAAGTGAGCTGGCAACCAGGCACCGGAATTTTTCCGGAAAGATGACTTACGTATCCACAATCGATGAAAACACCTGGAATATGATCAAAAAAAACAGTGATATAAAACATTTGGTCTGGGCGGAACCCTACGATAAGTATGGCATTATGAATCCCCTGACAGTCTGGGCCATGGACCGGGGGCTGACCATGAATGATTATTATTTTGCCAGGTCTTTGGACGCCTCTTTGGCTAATTCGAACAGGCAGCATGTCCTTGCGCAGCCGTCTGAGGAAAATCTCCTTATCTACCCGTTACAGGATAAGGTTTTTCTGGGGAAATACGATCTCCACTACTATTTGGTGGACGACGTGATCGTAGGGTATGTAAATACAATAGACGGACTGAAGGAGCTTGAGCCTTCTGATTATGGGTATGTCTGGCATTTCGGAGATAATGAGTATCTGAAGCCGGAATATGGCTGTGATACGGACGATGGGCGCATCATCTACCCGGAGGGAGCCTCCTATGGACCAAACTGGCATATACCGAAGGGATCCTATGAGATCACGATCATCGGGGAAGATATACCGGAGGATATGGAAGTATCCGTATATTCCGGCGAGGGAGCCGTTTTCCATGAGTATTCCGTTATTCAGCGGGACAAGTCAGCGATAAAGATCACGGCCGACTTCCCGGAGGAGATCATGGATCTCGGGATAGCTTTGAACAATCACTCTGATCATGATATTTTGATGAAGGAGATTTCGCTGCAATACATTGGTGATGCGGAACAATAGCCGTCGGGATCGATCCGGTCAGCAGGCGGACCGGCGCGGAAAGGAAGCATTATGAACAAGGCGAGGATTTTTATGCTCATACAGTCGGCGCTCTGTATTCTTGCGGTACTTATGCTGTGCGGCGCTGCGATCGGCATATACAGCGAGGGCAAAGCAAAAAGAGCGGAGGATCCGACGGCGTATATCTATACAAGGGAAGCGGCGGCAGACGCGGCAGCCCCGGGCACTGTCGTACTGATCATCGGCCTTGGCTTTTCCATAACCGGCTGGATACTGGGCATACATGACGAAAATGCGGATAAGCCGGTTTCGGCTGATATTGCACCCGCGGATCAGATGAAACAGGCATGTAACAGAGATGCTTCGGAAAAAACGGCGGATCGGCATGAACAGGTTCATGCCAAAGCGCACGATCCGCAGGCGGATCGGCGCGGGGACGATAAGCTTAGAAAGATTCGGCTGGCGGTGCTCATCCTGGCTGTTATATGTATCATAGCGGGCGTGGCAAACGGAAATATGAAGGATATCCTGATCAAAGCCTCCAATATCTGCACGGAATGCATCGGTCTGGGATAGGTAAGCGCACGATCCGCAGGCGGATCGGCGCAGAGGAAATG
>JAILQQ010000124.1 GCA_024698885.1 Lachnospiraceae bacterium
GTGTTCAGATATGCATGTATGGAAATGGACAATCCGCCTATCGAGATCAACGTTGCCAGATCAGTCGACGTTTCGAAGATGAAGTTCAAACCCGAAAACGACAATTCAAACGATGTCTACACGGAAGACGAAAAGATCGCAATCTGCAATGCGTTGAAGAATGACCCGAGCATATACGCATATGCCGTCAGATTTGCATTTGAGTTCTGTATGCGTATATCAGAGCTTCGGGCTCTCAAATGGTCAGATTACGACGAAACAAGGGGCACCATATACATACATCACATGATGAGAAGGGAAAACGGCTGTATAAGTGTTGATACACCTCACACCAAGGGCAGCAGTAACGAAGGCATGCGCTATTATCCTGTTTCCACGGAAGCAAAAGCCATTCTTGACGAGTTGAAGGAACTTACCGGTAACAGCGAGTACATTTTCGCCAACGGAAACGGGATCAATCCGATCTCTACCAACAAGTTCAATGCGAAGCTCGAGAAGGTCTGTCGCAAAGTCGGAGTCAGATATCTGTCTTCTCACAAGATCAGGTTCTACATGATTACCAGGTTGTATCAGGGAAATGTGCCCGAAATGGATATACAGTATCTTGCCGGGCATACCGATGCCACAATGACAAGACACTACAGACGTATCCACACAAATGCCGAAACAATAAGGAATGACCTTGCAAAGATCATTCCTTTCGATGAGGTATCAGTCAGGTATCAGTCTGACAAGCCTCGCAAAGTATTGTAAATACTGAAAAGTATGCCTCGGGGTGACAGGATTCGAACCTGCGACCCCATGGTCCCAAACCATGTGCTCTAGCCAAACTGAGCCACACCCCGTCGTCAGATGTTCCTTATTATAGATGAACGTATGGGAGATGTCAACCGACCGTGAAGCGGTCATACTATCACGATCCCTCTTCCACTTCTTTCAATATAGCGGACAGCATAATGAAATTTCCCGTTATCGTCGACCGTCAGCATCATATAACTCGGCAGGCGGTTAAACTGCCGCGGGTAGGTGAGGGATCCCGGGTTCACCAGCGTGATGCCGTCCTTTTCCTCATGGACCGGGATATGCAGGTGGCCGAACATCACGATATCCGCCTGGTTCTCCTTCGCGAGATAGTAAAGAGGCATGAGGTCATAGTAAACCTGATGTTTATGGCCATGGGTCAGAAGGACCTTTTTCCCGCAAAGCTCAAACGTCGTCATGAGCGGGTACCCGCTTCCGTAATCGTTGTTACCGGCCACGATATAGACCGGGCAGTCAGCCTTTTTGGCAAGAACCGTTTCCATCTCATAAAGGCCTGCGTCGCCGCAATGTACCAGAAGATCGATCGGGCGGACCGTCCGGATCAGCTCGTTCATCAGGTCTGACTTGCCGTGATTGTCACTGATGATCAGAACCTTTTTCATCCCAGTACACCCAGGGAAAGGAGTTTTTCCTTCATAAGCCGGAGCGCTTTCCCCCGGTGGGAAATGCGGTTCTTTTCCTCCGGCAGGAGCTCCGCCGACGTACAGCCGTATTCGGGAAGGAAAAAGATGGGATCATATCCGAAGCCGTGCGCGCCGGCCTCTTCATACCCGATGCGGCCCTCCATGGTACCGCGGACGATTTCCTCTCTTCCGTCCGGAAAAACCGCCGCCACCGCGCAGACAAAACGGGCCGTGCGTTTCTCATCCGGCACGCCGGAAAGGCGCCGGATCAGATCCGCGTTCTTCTCCCGATAGGAGGTATCCCGCCCGAGATACCTTGCCGAGTAGATCCCCGGCTCCTTATCCAGATGGTCCACTTCAAGTCCCGAATCATCCGCCAGCGTCAGCTCGCCGGTTTTTTCACAGATCGCCCTCGCCTTGATCAGCGCGTTTTCCTCAAAGCTCTCTCCGTTTTCCTCGACGTCAAGATAGGCACCTGCCTCCCGCATGGAAAGCACCTCGATCCCGAGATCCTCCATGATCTCCCGGATCTCCTGCATCTTATCCTCGTTTCCGGTGGCAAATATCAGTTTTCTGTTCATCCTTCCCCCTTCTTTATTCCCTGCCGCCTTCCGGCGCCATGGTTTACATCGGTTCAGTGCTTCAGCAATTTTCCGTATCCGTGACCCTCACATATCTTCGGAGCGCATACTCACCATCGTGCACCTCCCCCGTGATGGGAACAGACATGCTGCCAGCCAGCGTGACCCTGTTGACACCGGCCCGTAAAAGCGTCTCCGTTAACCGGTCCCTGCTTTCGGGCCTGCAGATCAGCCCCGCCGTCTGCAGAAGACTTTTGGTACGGCGCAGCACCGGCAGAATATGCTTTTCGGGAAGCCTCTTGACCAGGACATTGGCATACATATCGGACAGCTCCAGCGTACTGCTTTTACAGATGGTAAGGGAGCTGTTTTTCCCGTTAAACCGTTTTTTGCTCTTTTCCGTATATCCGGCCGCCCTTTCGAGGCCTTCGCAGTACCGTCTGACCGACAGCTGTGCGGCTTCGCCGATATCCAGATGAAGATATTTCTCCGCCGCGGCATCAAGGACCGGCAGAAAATCTCTGCAGAACTCCTCTGCCTCCTCCAGGCGGTCGATATCCAGATAGATGACCTGGCAGGAGCTGCAGAGGATCTGTCCTGTGGAGGCGATGTGTTCAGCCAAGGCCCTCAGCTCCGTTTCCTTATCCGCATAACCTGAGATATAAGCAAAGCTTAGTCTGTGTCCCCATTCGATCAGGCGCGTCCCCGGTTTCGCGAGAGCTCTTACGGCGCTTACCGCTGTCTCCCCGCCCCATACGGCAATCCCGTCCGAAAGCTCTGCCATTTTCTTCATAGCCTCCAGATCGGTAGAGGGCGTGTCAAACACGTAAATATAATCCGCAAGCGCCGGCTCCATCCGGATCAGCTCCCGCAGGATCGTGAGCGTCAGACCGTTGTCCGCGGAGGGAAGCTTCAGAATATTGATATTGCCGGTCAGCAGCCCTTCGTAAACGCTTAAGGCAGGCAGTCCCTCGGCATTCCCCGCCGCGATATGAAAAAGTACGCCAAGGGGAAATACCCTCTTGTTCAATCTTTCGGTACAGCCCGAAAACAAGGCCTCCGGAAGCTCGATCGCCAGTCTCTTGTGCGCCGTTTCCCGCTTCATGGCCCGGACCGCCGTCTCCTTATAGTATTGCGCCTTGTCCGGCGCAAAGCTATTGATCAGCTCGTCAAACTCACCGGCCTCGATCCGTTCCGCCAGACGATCCACTGTCGATATGACTGTTTCGCGGCTCAGTCCTTCGCCGCAAAGCGT
The DNA here is from genome assembly GCA_024698885.1 of Lachnospiraceae bacterium. GTDB lineage: Bacteria > Bacillota > Clostridia > Lachnospirales > Lachnospiraceae > UBA2868. The sequence continues at coordinate 3,282 of JAILQQ010000124.1, forward strand.
CCGGTCGATCCGCTTTTCCAGATCCGACAGGAGACGGTCCTGCTGATCGGATGGGTATGTTTCTCCGCCGTACAGGATCATTTTCCGGTCCCTCCCTTCAGCATTTCCGCCGCCCCCGCGGCGCAGGTCTTAATATCGACAAAGCCGGCCCGCCCGATGATCTCAAACCAGGGCGAGTCGATCCCGCAGCCGCATTCCTTCGCATCATGGAGGATCCCCAGATCATCGGTCATGATGCTGAGGATCGGCGTTCCCCGGAACATGGGCGTGATCAGATTCACCAGGCCGAGCTTTCCGTTCTCAACCGGCTTTAAGGTTTCCACATCCCGGATGATCACACGGCTGTAGATCGGAACGTGAAAATGGTGTTTTTTACAATCGCAGTACAGGATCGGATGCTCCACCGCGCCGTAGGCTTCGACAATATCCTCTTCTCCGATCCCGAGGATCTTCTCTGCCAGCGCATACATTTCATGCTTGTCAACCTGCTCCTTATAGAACTGCTTCCAGCCGCCCGCTAACATGATCTTTGAGCCCTTAGGGAGTTTTACGGCCATTCCCTTCTCCTCCATCAGCTTCAGCGCAAACCAGGTATAGGAGGGAAAGCCGATGGTCCTGGTCGGAAAGGCGGATCCTGCGCTTTTCTGAAAGGCCTTCACAGTCCCCTCCAGATCCGGCTCATACTTTCCGTTTTCATATTTCAGCGCGTAGGTACGGCTGAGGGCGGGCGTCAGCAGGGTGTAGCCGGTAGCTGTTTTTGCGACCGCGGTATGATTGCTCCGATGGGGCTTGAAGCCGAAGATGATATAATGGCAGGGTACCGGTGAAAGCAGTCCGAGCTTTGAAAATACCCGGATCACCATTTTGAACGCACCGGCCAGACCGCCGGCGTCAAAGCCGATCTTGCTGTATCTTCCGCCCGTACCGGAGGAGGTGGCCTTGATGGGCAGCCGGTTTAAAGGCATCGAAAACAGATGATGCTTTTTCAGAAAGACCGTCGGCAGAAACGGCAGTCTCTCAAGATCCTCCTCTTCCTTGAGCTCCTCAGGCCGAAAGTCCGCGGCATCAAGGATCCTTTGATATTCAGGACAATTGTCATAATGGAACCGGCAGCAGTCCCGCATGGTCTGAATAAACAGATCGCTTGTGCCTGCGGTATCATACGGCTCCTTCCAGTCAAACAGCTCCTTTCGATGGTCCATATCTTAACCTCCCATCACTTGGCAAACGGCAGCCTGACATCCACAGACGCATTATCGATGACATACGAATAATTATATTTCTCCAGACGCTCCGGCAGGTCCATTTTCATATCGAAGCCCACGTCGAGGAACGCCCGCATGGGATCCCATGTCATCAGCAGAAGCTTTAACGTATGTCCCTCTTCAACCGTATATACCGTCGGCTGCAAATAGAACGTATAATCGTAATATTTCCCCGCTTCAAAAGCATCATTCTTCGTATACTCCGACGAAACCGGTCCGCATCCGGGATTACAGAGGTCAGTCCATCCCTGCGTGAAGCATTTGGCATCCGTGGTGCTTGGAACATGCTCATAAATATCCTTCATGCCGAGTCCGCCGCCCTGATCGATCGTGGCGACAGTCCTGTTGGGAATGCAGTTATTCAGGCGCTCCTTACCCATATATGCCTTGAACAGGCCATCCTCCTTCGTATCTATAAGGACCGCCGTGATTCATGAGCCCGTCCAGACCGGCATTACCCGTAGAAAGCCTCACACTGACCTCGGGAACGCCGGAGATCGTCTGTCCTTTTGGAAGGTCGATATCGAAGACCGCTACGTTTCTGGGATTCATTCCCATATAGATCTTCTCCTGCTCCGAAATCTTAAGTACCCCTTCTTCATCCCTGGTATACTGATCCGCATATTCCGCAAGCCCGATACTGGTTACTTCCGTAACCTCCCCGTCGCTTTCGGGGGTGGCTTTGAGATGCTCGTATTCCCCGAAGGAATCATACTCGCGGAACGTGCCGTCGATATTGCTCTGCACCGTCAGCTCGGCCATATCCTCAATGCCGTTGTCCACCCCATACAGGTAATGGGCCAGCCACTTATTCTGGATCTCCACCCAGGGGACGCCGTTTATCATATAGTTATAGAGATCTTCGTGCCCGTTCTGATGAAGCACTAACTTCACCGGCTGACCCGCTTTCTTAAAAGCCTTGTATATAAGATCTGCCTGTCTCGTCGTAACGTTAAAATCATTCAGTCCCTGTACGATCAGCGCCGTACAGTTTATATTCTCATGATCATCGGAATAATCGGCCCCTGCCCATACAGGCGCGTAATCCCCGTTCGTTTCGCTTTCATCCTGTGCGATCTGCCACAGCCATGAGCGGTATCCGTCGTCGAGCACGGTCCAGTCATTGTCCAGGAAAACGCCGCCGCAGTTAAGGGCTGAGAGGTAATCCCTGTAATTCACATCAAATATCGTGGAAACCCCCTGGGAATTTGTGTAGTCATACCAGGATGCAATTCCCGCAAAGGGGATTATCGTCTTAAGTCCCTTTACCCCCGTTGTCGCAACCTCATAGGGGAGCGTGCCCCCGTAGGAAATGCCTGCCATCGCGACGTTTCCGTTGCCCCAGTCTGCCCTGATCTCCATATTCCCGGTCCTGTCCGTATACGCGGTCCTGTCTCCGGCAAGCCATTCCACGACGCATTTGTGGGAATCTCTTTCGAGATCCGTACCGCACAGCTCGTAACCCTCGGATCCGTACGTCCCGATCCCCGACGCCTGTACCACTGCGTATCCCCTTACCAGATAATAGTCATAAACATCTCCGAACATATACCCCGTATACGAGGAATTGGGTACCTGATAATTCCAGTCCTTTTCGGGATCGGCTGCCGCCGCGGCCTCCAGGGTGCTCATCTCCCCTGCCGGCTCTCTCTTTTTGCATTCTTTATACAGAAGCTTATAGTCAAACGGCTCCTCCAGATAATAAGCTTCGGCACCATACACATTCTCTTCGACAATGCCTGCGCTGTAGGGGGTAGGATCATAGATTGCTGCCGCTTTGTAGTTTCCGTCTACCGCGCCCCTTGGGACCTGAACATATACCGAAATTTTTTATAATCCGATGGTTCGTTTTCGTGTTTTTGTACAGAAAACAAATCGAAATATTGTGCATTTAGTTGCACAAAAGCCTTTCCACGTAACAGGCAATCTACTATTCTTTAAATTCAGGATCTATGATCTCCCCCTTCAAGCACTTATCTTGCGAGTTTCTTGTTTTTTATACTTTATTTTACGAAAGATACTTCCAAGTGTTCTATTGCTCCACATCATCCAAGAATTCGGCTTTTCATCCATAACGGTACTCGCAGATTTATACTAACTCCCAAATCATCGTCCGCCATTCTTCAACCGGAAAATGTCTGATATTTCCCATTACCAAAAACGAATGAGTATTCTTTGCCAGCAAATAAAATGGTTTGTCCGTTTTATCCCTCTCATCCATGTATGGCACCGGCTCATCCTCGTTTATTTCAATAAAGATCGCATTTTCACGCAACCAGAAAGGTATATAGTTAATAATGCTTTCGTCAATATTCAGCCTCGGGTAAAGAAGCGGCTATCGACGGCAGCTTATTTCTGATCACCCTTTTAAGGGGTTTTCTGTATAGGCATGGTTGCCTCCCGATATAGAGGTTTTCATGAGCTTAGGGATATTATATCCTATTATGAGCGTGGTGGCCACGCATAAAAACGAAATCATTTTCTTCAAATCATTATGCTTTTGACTGCCCTTCTTTAATCTGCTATATTAAAAGCAGGGTACCGCCATAAACGGTGGACGGTTGGCCTGTTTGACGTATGAACTTCATACGGACTTCCTCGCATTTTGGAGGTGATGCCTATGGGGATAGTACAGAGAAAGGGCTATGCAATTTTGTACCATATCATCGGAGCCCTTGCCAGTGTAGTTAACACTTGTATTGCTTTAATACATCTGGTGTGGGAAATCCTAAAAGATAAAAAGCAAAAGAGCAACCGTTCCGAGCCAAAGGATTAAGGTTGCTCTTCTGTAACTAATCTATAGGCTAACCGTCTATCGGCGGTATCCTTGTGTTTTTTAGTATAAGGCATTTCCCCTAGAATTGCAATCCCTTTATTTCGTCTCAATCTTTAATCTTTAATGAGACTTCTTCTGTCTTCATCCTGCATATCGTATTCCTTCCCGGACAACATTCTGATAAAAAGGTAATATTTCAGAATATCTCCTAAACTGCTCAAAAGGTTCAACCATAACGGAAACTGTCACGTCATTTTCCAGGCTCAACCGGCTGGATATCTTAGATATTTCCCTTCTATACTCGGCAATGCTTTCCTGAGGCATAGGGACCAGAAGAATAATGTCGACGTCAGACTCATCCGTATAATCCCCCCTCGCATAGGAGCCATACAGATACGCTTCCTTTATCTCACCTAAAACACTTTCATTTGCCTTATATACTTGCCGGAAAATTCTCAAAGCCTGATCAGTATCGCACATCAGCCATATACCTGTTCCTGTGTAGGTTCCAAACCGTCAACCTTTATCATCCCTACTGCATAATCCCATGCCTGTGCGTTTGTCATTGTGTTGTCCTCTATTAAGAAACTTGCAGAAACATTATAATCTATATCTACGGATTATTACGCCACTTTCAGATATTTAAGGGCTATACAATTCTGTGCCATATCATCAGAGCCATTGCCGGCATCTGTGGCTATTCGGCACCAGGCTATTCCTGATCACCCTTTTCGGGGGGTTTTCACAAAATCAGTGCCAATATTCCGTATGCCGCAAGTCCCAGACTTGCTGCGCAACAGCTTGGTGCATCAATAAAGATATCCAATTTTGTTGCCCTGAAAAGGAAACCAATAAGCTGAAATACAAACGGATTAAGTATCACGCACCACAACGGAGCATGGATATAGCCCGATAAAATGAGCACTATAACGGCAATAGCAGGAATAATGACCAGCATAGAATACAATGTAAAAAAAGGTACATAAATCTGCCTGAAAACTGAACGTATCACATCCTCAGCAAGCTCGTGATCTGCTTTTGCAATGATCTTCCTGTATATTGTCGGCTGCTGACAAAGGAAAGTATGGATCATAAATCCTCCCATAGCGCCGATTAAAAATATAACTGTAAGCACTGTCGCAATTATCGGATGCTCCGTTTGCAGGATCATCATCACTGCTATGAATCCGCAGGAGTACATCGGCACCGCAAACATTGCCAGGATAGCAGACCATACAAATCTCCAATGTGCCATGTTTTTCCATTCGCTGTCAATGATACCCATTTCCCCCAGTTTCTTATTCTGCGGTCCTTTCAGATCCAGCAAAAGATCTGCCGCAGCGCAAAGCAGACCTCCCATAATTCCGATGACTGCCATTTTAGAAATCATCCATCAATCCTCGCGCCCTTTGCCTTCCAATTCTGTTCTTCTTGTCAGGATCGCCTCTAATGCTTCCATGTTTCCTCCATTCCAATGTATGTTTACGGTCTGTGTTAGCTTGCTGTTATAGTTTACAGACAAATATTGATATTTCCATATACCAGGATACGGATTATTCCGATTATTATCAGATGCAGCGGATAATAAATATAGAAAAACCACTTCATCCACTTTGCTTTTCCACGTTCTCCGTTATATAGTTTCAAAAGCGGATATACCATAAGAACGCCAACGAGTTCGATTGCATATGTCTTGCTTACAAAAAGAAATGAAACCACTCCATACACAAAGACCCAGCCAGACATTTTGACCATCTGTCTTTCCAGATTGCCCCGCTCACTATACATCGAAAGGACAGCCAATACTGCAATGCAGCTCCAATCCGCCGGAAAGCAGCTTAATATCAGGATTGTGTTAAGGAGCTTTTTTTGCCATTCCTTCCACGTATTCATATAATCCTGTATATATAATACAACCACTGAAATAAATAGCGGATACATCACACTGGTTCTATTGAATATTCCGCCCTCTAAAGGGTTAAGGCTTATGCCAAATCCAAAGCAATATGCGAAATGGGATATTATGGAAAATATTCCAAGCCTTAGCATGTATTTCTTTACATATTTGGTATAGTGATAACCCTCACATACAAAGAACCACATGATCGGCGCCGTCAGTCTTCCAACAAAATGAAGAAGGAACGGCACCGGGGCACTCGGGAACCCGGGGAACAATAAATCGGTCACATGATCGATCGTCATTGCAATGATAGCTATCAGCTTTAGGTAATTTGAATTACATAGTTTCTTGAAATCCGTATTATTCAAAGTCCTCTCCAAATTTTTCAAGCAGTAAAAGTGTCCCCAGCACTGCCAGGTTTTTATGATGAGTGGGGTTGCCTTTGGATATAGAGGTTTTCATGACCTTAACGGTATTATACTTCAGAACGGAAGTGGTGCCCAGCGGTTTTTATTGTTTCATTTTCTTCATTTTACTATCGCTGATATCTGAAATAATTCTATTAATTATGTCTTTTTCTGGAGACATAAGATCCTTGGTGCATTGCAGAATATGATGATCCATGCATTGGATATTTCCAAGAAGACACCTATTCCATTTGCGGCATAAAGAATCGGATAGGGGAGATTTGACCCTCCCCTTCCACACCACCGTACGTACCGTTCGGTATACGGCGGTTCAATAGTTTACCCGAACTTTCAGATAGTGGGCTGATAAGGATGGATATCCAAGTCTGTCCACTATTATTGCTTTGGTAAGCGCTGAGTTGAGCATTGCCGCCGCCCTCCACGTACCTTTCCTGCAGTTTGCCATTTCATGTACTTTCCATTCCGGCAGGTGTAGCGCCCTCAACATTTTATATCTCGTTCGCACCTTTTTCCATTGTATCCAGTACACTGCCCGGATTCTGTGGCGCAGCCACTCGTCCAGTTCTTCCATCAGTCCCTTCATGTCTGCATACCGGAAGTGATTTATCCACCCTCTGACAGCGTCATTGAGTTTCTTCTCCCTTACCGGATTGCTCCACTTGTTACCTCTGGCGGTCAACATCCTCAGCTTGTTCTTGAACTTCGCCACTGACTTCGGATGCACCCGGAAGCGGCATTTACCTTTGTATCGGTAGAAGCCGTATCCCAGGTATTTCACCTTGCTGATATGACATACTGTAGTTTTCTGGAGATTAACTTTCAGAAAGAGCTTATCCGCAATAAATGGCACTATCTTCTCCAACGTTCGTTCTGCACTCTTCCTGCTTTTGCATAAAATCATACAGTCGTCGGCGTACCTCACGAATTTGTGCCCTCTTCGTTCCAGTTCCTTATCCAGTTCGTTAAGCATGACGTTCCCACACAGCGGACTTAGTGGGCCCCCTTATGCCGGGATAGTTGTTATGCCGAGTTAATCGTTGTTTTGTCATAAGCCACACCAATTAGGACAGGATCTTCTCAGCATAACGTTTTAGCCGAAGGAGTTTAAAAAACTCAGCAGGTCCTTATCCTCGCGCCAATCCGACAGTTCTATATCGCCTGCTATTTTTGGTGCCAACGTATTGATTGCTTCATTTTTCAAACGATTATCAGCGCGGCTGTAGATCATCGTGGTAGAAATATCTTCGTGCCCGAGAAAGTCACGGATATAAACGATATTAATCCCTGCAGCCAGCATGTGCATTGCCTTGCTGTGCCGAAGAAAATCCCAAATTTTGGATTTGATCCGAAATCCAAACTATTATAAAATCCAAACTTTCTATTGGTTATTCGCATGATTGCAGGGTTTCACCAATAGAAAGTTGAGATTATATTTCATCTCTTTGCCAGATATGATTTTGGCAGGAGGTGAAAAAATGAACTTTGAGAACCTATTACAAAACCACGATAAGCTTATTCAGCACATGAAAGATGCTGGGTATGCGGAAAGTTACATCCGCCTTCTGAAGACA
>JAILQQ010000135.1 GCA_024698885.1 Lachnospiraceae bacterium
TGGACGTGAATCTGTACCGCTATTATATCGGCCGTTCCGACCAGTCTGTGAACGAATCCATTATGATCAGGCGCGTGGACCAGCAGATCACGGTGAATAAGCTGATGATCGATTTCATGAGCCGTCTCAGAAAAAACCAGAGATCCCTGAAGCGCAAGCAGGAGAAATACATGCTGAGTTATCTGGACATCATGATGACGATCTCCTCGATCCTTCTGATCAAGGAGGGCTCGGAGGAGTCCCTTGCGAAGAAGAAGGACCTTTGGGTGTATCTGAAGGATACGGATCCGGGGGACTATATCAGGCTCCGCTTCAGTCTCTGCGGCACCAATATGAACCTGCCCGGCAAGAGCGGCCGGCGGATCTCCGTGATGGAATACAAAATTGCCCAGAGACTGGTGGGCTTTAACTGAAAAAACCGGCGCAGAAAAAAACCGGTGCAAAAAGGAGCAGCCATGGATCAGCTTGAGGAAAAGATCATTACGGAACTACAGAAAATGCCGGGAAAGGTTTCCTTTTATTATAAAGAGTTAGAAGGCGACGGCACCCTGTCCTTTCAGGCCGGGGAGAGCCTGATGGCGGCCAGCGTGATCAAGCTGCCGATCTTAGCCGCGGTTTTTCAGGCCTTTGAGGACGGCGTTTTATCGCCCGGACAGAGCTATACGCTCAGGGAAGAGGATAAAAAACCCTCCTGCGGCTGCCTGAACCGTCTGCATGCGGGTTTGCCCTTAACCGTAACGGATCTCTGCAATCTGATGATCATTTTAAGCGACAATACCGCCACGAATATTCTGATCGGGCTGCTCGGCATGGAGAAGATCAACGCCTGGATGGACGGGCAGGGGTTTTCGGACTGCCGCCTGAACAGGCTGCTGTTTGACGAGGAAGCCTCAAAAAGAGGGATCCAGAATTACGTTTCGGCAAAGAGCGCCGGCACGATGCTTGAGAGGCTTTACCGGGGGACGCTTGTGAGCGGCCCGGCGGATGAGCAGATGCTTGCGATCTTAAAGGAGCAGAGACTGAACGGGAAGATCCCCTTCCGCTTTGAGGAGAAGCTTCCGATCGCCCATAAGACCGGTGAGGACAGCGGGATCACGCATGATGTGGGGATCGTTTACGGCAGGCATCCGTTTATTGTCTGCTTTATGGGGAATGAGGTAAAGGTTCCCGCATTTGAACGCTTTATGCAGGATACGGCATTTGAACTTTTTGAACGGCTGAACGGGTGAACGGATCATGAAAATAACAGGATATAAGCTGTACCAGACTGATATTCCCCTGCATACGCCCTTTAAGACCTCTCTCCGGGAGGTGGATGCGGTGCGGGACCTCATCGTGGCGATAGAGACCGATACGGGAGAAAGAGGCTTCGGGGAGGCACCGCCGACGGCGGTGATCACGGGAGAGACGCTGCCTTCCATCACCGGCGCGATCCGTGACTTTATCCTTCCCTCCATCCTGGGAATGGAGATCGAGGGGCTTGATGAGATCGAAAGAAAGCTCCACGGCTGCATGGTAAAAAACACCTCAGCCAAGGCAGCGGTAGATATGGCGCTTTATGACCTATACGCAAAGAATCTCGGCAAGCCTCTGTATCAGGTGTTAGGCGGCAGTAAAAACGCTTTTGAGACCGATATCACGATCAGCGTCAATCCCGTAGCGGAAATGGTACAGGACAGCCTTACGGCCGTTGCGCGCGGGTTCCGTATCCTGAAGGTCAAGGTCGGCCGGGAGGGAATGCGGGACGTTTCCCGGATCGCCGCGATCAGAGAGGCTGTGGGGAAGGAGATCACGATCCGGGTAGACGCGAACCAGGGCTACGAAGCGAAGGAGGCAGTCCGCATCATCACCGCCATGGAGGATAAGGACCTTTCGATCGAGCTGGTTGAGCAGCCGGTTCCGGCCCGTGATTTTCAGGGGATGTGTTATATCACCGAACATGTTTCCACGCCGATCCTTGCGGATGAAAGCGTTTTTTCGCCGCTTGACGCGGTGCGGCTTCTTGAGAACCGGGCAGCGGATATGATCAATATCAAGCTGATGAAGACCGGCGGCATTCATGAGGCGCTTAAGCTCTGCGCGATCAGCGAGACCTACGGGGTGCCCTGCATGATCGGCTGTATGCTGGAAAGCAAGATCTCGGTCAGCGCGGCGGCGCATTTAGCGGCGGCAAAAGGTGTTATTACCATGGCGGATCTGGACGGACCGTCCTTATGCAGAACGGATCCCTATCCGGGCGGCCCGCTCTTTGAAGGATCGATGATCCGGATGCCTTCCGAGGCAGGCATCGGGATTAAAGATATCGTTGAGGGAGACTGTATTTCCGTACTGGCTTCTTCGTGAAACAATGTTTACACCATATTTTACAAGGAGGAGAACATGAAAAAGAAACTGATTTCAGCCGCTCTGATCATGAGCATGACAGCGGCGCTGCTTGCCGGCTGCGGCGGCGGTGACGCGGGAGCAGCTGCTTCGGAGGGCGGCGCAGGTTCCGTCTATTCGGAGCTCTATGATTCCGAGGTGGCGACGCTCAACTATCTGACGACCAGCACGGCCAATGAAATGCTGATCCCAGCCAATACGATCGACAACCTGATCGAGACGGACACCAGAGGAAATCTGGTGGGAGATCTGGCGGAATCCTGGGAGCAGAGCGATGACGGCCTGACCTGGACGTTCCATTTAAGGGACGGTGTGAAATGGGTGGATCACACCGGCAAGGAGGTCGCGGATCTGACGGCGGCTGACTTCGTATCCGCCATGCAGTACGAGCTGACGCCTTCCCATGAGGCTTCCAATGTGCAGAATCTCTTCGGCGTGATCAAAAGCGCGCAGGAGTATTACATGGGGCTGACAGGAGAGCCGGACGAGGACGGCAAGGTATGGGACGAGATCGATTTCTCCGAGGTCGGCGTGAAGGCTGTGGACGATCATACCCTGCAGTATGAGCTGGCAACGGAGGTACCGTATTTCCTGAGCTCTTTAGTCTATCTGGTTTATATGCCGGCGTACGGACCGCTTCTTGAGGAGCAGGGCGACAACTTCGCGACGAGCGCGGAGACCATGTATTACTGCGGCGCTTATTATCTTTCCGATTTTGTTCCGCAGGAGCATCAGATTCTGACGAAGAATCCGCTTTACTGGGATGCGGAAAACGTGCATATCACCGAGATCAACCGGACCTATAATTCCGAGGCGGGGACTCTCGCACCGGAGATGGTAAAGCGCGGGGAGATCGACTATGCCGATATCGGATCCGATATTCTGGATGACTGGTTAAACGGCGCCGATACGAAGGATCTCGTGGCCAAGGAGCGTCCGACCACGGATTATTCCTACTTCTACTGCATGAACTTCAATCCGAATTTCGACGAGGAATACGAACCGGAAAACTGGAAGCTTGCGGTAAACAACGAGTGCTTCAGACAGTCCTTAAAGGCTGCGCTCAACAGAGTGAACCCTCTTGCGATCAACGAGCCGAATACGCCGGAAGACTATGTGATGAACACGATCACGCCCTATAACTTTACGATGAACGCTTCGGGCGTTGATTATACCAATCTGGATATCTTTGCGGATATCAAAGGAAACGACAGCTTTGATGAGGAAAAGGCACTGCACTTCAAGGAGCTTGCCATGGAGCAGCTGAAGGAGGCAGGCGCGACCTTCCCGGTGAAGATCTTAATGAAGTACAATCCTTCCACCACGAACTGGGATAAGGAATGTGCGGTGGTGGAGCAGCAGATGGAAGGCGTGCTCGGCACCGATTATATCGATATCATTGTGGAAGCGGGCCCGTCGGATTCTTTCCTGTCGGAGGTACGTCGTGTCGGTGGTTATGCACTGATGAAATGCAACTGGGGCGCTGATTACGCAGATCCCGAAACCTGGACGGATCCCTTCTATCAGGCGCCCGGCGATGCGGAAGGCTATAAGTACGCTTTCCTCGGCAGCGCAGAGGGAGAGACCGCGGATGTTGTACAGACGTATTTCTCGCTCGTAGAGGATGCCAAGAAGATTACCGCCGAGGCGGATAAGGATGCCCGTTACAATGCTTTCGCCGGTGCGGAGTCCTTCCTGATCGATCATGCGTTAGTGATCCCCTACAGCATCGAGCTGAGCCGCTATATTGCGATCAAATATAACGCTTTTGAGGGCGAATATGCCTCCTGCGGCCTGATCCCGAACTATCGCTTCAAATATGTCAATATGCAGGATCATTTTGTCAGCATGGACGAATACGATGCGGCAAGAGAAGCCTGGGAGAAATAATGCAATGAGAATACCCGGCGGGGGCCGAAAGCTCCCGCCGGTGATTGGTAAGGTTTTATTGTACAGTATCTATCCAAGCGTATCGGCCGCTCATTGATAACATTAGTTATTATTTTGACGTTGGTTTTCATCCTTTTGCGTCAGATGCCGATCGAGGGCTATTTTGATAATTTTGACAAGCTGACCGACGCACAGATCCAGGTCGGTTTAAAGGAAATGGGGCTGACCGACCCGATGCCGGTGCAGCTTCTGCATTTCTTCCAAAATCTTCTGCAGGGTGATCTGGGAGTCTCCAGACGCTATCGCACCAATGTCCCGGTGACGGATATCCTGAAAACGAAAATTCCCATTTCGGTGGAGCTCGGATCCCTTTCGATCCTGGTCTCACTGCTTTTTGGCCTGCCGCTCGGCATTCTGATGGCAAACCATAAGGGGAAGTGGCCCGACAGGATCGGAACGGCTTTTATTGTTTTCGTTCAGGCGGTGCCGGCAGTGGTGTATTTCCTGTTCATACAGCTCTACGGAACGACGCTGCTCGGCGTTCCGTTACTGTTTAAGGAATCTGATCCCTTATGCTGGATCCTGCCCGTTTTCTCCATGGCACTGGGCAATACCGCATACTATGCCATGTGGCTCAGAAGATATATGGTGGATGAGAGTACAAAGGACTACGTGAAACTGGCGATGGCAAAGGGCGTGCCGCGAAGCAGGATCATGAGCCGGCATATCTTTAGGAACGCAATGGTTCCCTTAGTGCAGTATCTGCCGACCTCCTTTTTAAATACCGTCATCGGTTCGATCTATATCGAGTCGATCTACAGTATTCCGGGCATGGGCGGGCTGCTTGTCGAAGTGATCAAAAAGAATGACAACAATATGGTACAGGCGATTGTTTTGCTATATGCGACAGTGGGTGTGATCGGCCTGCTGCTCGGGGATATCCTGATGACCGTTTTCGATCCCAGGATATCACTTGCCAGGAAGGGAGGGATGCGCTGATGGCACTGTTTAAGCCGAAATCCCTTCAAAAGCTTGAGAGCGCGGTGGAGGAGCATATCAAAACCACCGGGATGACAGAGGAGCAGCTCTTTTCCTTTGCGGAGCATGATGAGGAAGAGAGCGAGAAGACTGCCTACAGCAATTATTCTTACTGGCGCAGCACGTGGCAGAGCTTTAAACGGAACCGGATCGCGGTGGCGCTCGTGATCGTGGTGACCGGCATCCTGCTGTTTACGTTTATCCAGCCGTTTCTGCCGGGACAGTATGATCCGAACCAGGTTAACAATGATCCGGCTACCGGGGTGCAGTACCGGAATATCCCGCCCGGAGATGAGTTTATTTTCGGGACGAATTCCATCGGTCAGGATCTCTGGGCAAGGATCTGGGCCGGTACCAGGAATTCCATGATGATCGGTCTGATCGTCGCGGCCGTCGAGGCGCTGATCGGGATCATCACCGGTGTGCTCTGGGGCTATGTCAGGAGCCTGGACTGGTTCTTCACAGAACTGTACAATATTTTGGACAATATTCCGAATACGATCATCCTGATCCTGATCTCCTATATTATGAAGCCGGGGCTCTTTACCCTGATCTTTGCGATGTCGCTGACCCGCTGGATCCAGATGGCGCGCTTTGTCAGGAATCAGGTCATGGTGATCAGAGACCGGGAATACAATCTGGCATCGAGGACCTTAGGTACGCCGGCGGGGAAGATCATTACGAGAAACCTCCTGCCGTACCTCGTATCGGTGATCATGCTCAGGATGGCACTGACCGTGCCGGAGGCCATCGGCTCCGAGGTATTTATCACCTACATCGGCCTGGGCCTTCCGACGAGCATTCCCTCTCTTGGCCGTCTGATCGACGACGGAAGGGAGCTGATGATGAGCGCCAGTCTGCGCTACCAGCTGATCTTCCCGACGGTGATCGTTTCGATCGTAACGATTTCATTTTATATTATCGGCAACGCCTTTTCCGATGCGGCGGACCCGAGGAACCATGTATGATGATGGAACAGGATATTCTTTTAAGTATCAGGGATCTGGAAGTACAATTTGATCTGCGGGGACAGACGCTGACGGCGATCAGAGGCATCAGCCTGGACGTTTACGCCGGAGAGACCCTTGCGATCGTCGGCGAGTCCGGCAGCGGCAAGAGCGTGCTGACGAAGACCTTCAACGGACTTTTGGACGCAAACGGCCGCATCACGAAGGGGTCGATCCTCTATCAGGGAAGGGATCTCGCAAAATTCGTAAAGGAGAAGGACTGGCTTTCGGTCAGGGGACGGGAGATCGCGATGATCATGCAGGACCCCATGACCTCCCTGAATCCGTTAAAGACGATCGGGGAACAGATCCGCGAGGCGGTCACCCTGAGAAAGCCGGGGATCTCAAAGGCGGATTCGAAGTTAGAGACGCTGCAGTATCTGGCCGATGTCGGCATTGATGATCC
>JAILQQ010000147.1 GCA_024698885.1 Lachnospiraceae bacterium
TCAGACTACGGGAAGCGGCAAAGAGGGCGAAAGAGGGCGGCTTTGATTATTTTACGACGACGCTTTCGATCTCGCCGCTTAAGAGGGCTGACCGCCTTAACGAGATCGGGGAACGGCTGCAGGAGGAATACCACGTAACGCACCTGCCGTCCGATTTTAAGAAGAAGAACGGCTATCTGCAGTCGATCGAGCTGTCGCGCCGGTACGGTTTATACCGCCAGAACTACTGCGGCTGCGTTTTCTCCAAGGAAAGATTGACCAGATCAGTCATTCCTGTAAAAAACCAAAAACAAAAGAACGAGGAGATAATATAATGAAAAAAATACTTGATGTGATTTCCGAAGCACTTGAGGAGGCCTTTGAGCAGGCGGGCTATGAACGCAAATACGGGAAGGCGGCGCTTTCCAACCGTCCGGATCTCTGCGAATTTCAGTGTAACGGGGCGCTTGCTGCCGCAAAGGCCTTTCATAAGGCACCGATGCAGATCGCGGAGGACGTGGCGGCTGTCCTTACCGGCGCAGATACACCGGTTTTCGAAGAGATACAGGCGGTGAAGCCGGGATTTCTGAATATGAAGCTCTCGAAGGCTTTTTTATCGGATTATCTGGACCGAATGGCGTCGGAATTCAAATTCGGACTGTCGGAGACGACGACCCCTCTTTCCATCATTGTCGATTACGGCGGACCGAACGTGGCCAAGCCCCTGCACGTTGGGCATCTGCGCTCCGCGATCATCGGCGAGAGCATTAAACGGATCTGCCGGTATATGGGCAATCATGTGATAGGGGATATCCATCTGGGGGACTGGGGTCTGCAAATGGGTCTGATCATCACGGAGCTTTCCCACAGGCAGCCGGAACTTGTTTACTTTGACGAAAGCTTTACGGGCGATTATCCGAAGGAGGCACCCTTTACGATCTCGGAGCTTGAGGAGATCTATCCCACGGCCTCGGCGCGCCAAAAAGAGGACGAAGCCTATCGCGAGGAAGCCCTGAAGGCCACCTTTGATCTGCAGAACGGGCGCAGAGGCTATCATGCCCTCTGGGAGCATATCATGCAGATCTCGGTGGAGGATCTGAAAAAGAATTATCGGAATCTGAACGTATATTTTGACTGGTGGAAGGGAGAGTCGGACGTTCAGAAGTATATCCCGGATATGGTGGCGGAAATGAAGAAGGACGGCTTTGCCTATGAAAGCGACGGCGCTCTCGTCGTGGATGTTTCAGAAGAGAGCGATCAAAAGGAGGTACCGCCCTGCATGATCCTAAAATCAGACGGCGCGGCGCTGTATACGACGACGGACCTTGCGACGTTAAAGGAAAGACGGAGCCTTGCGGATCCCGATCATATCATCTACGTCGTCGATAAGCGGCAGGAGATGCACTTTCTGCAGGTATTTCGCTGCGCGAAGAAAACGGGGATACTGAAGGAGGACGTAAAGCTTGATTTCCTTGGCTTCGGGACGATGAACGGAAAGGACGGCAAACCCTTTAAGACAAGAGAGGGCGGGGTAATGCGTCTGGAAACGCTGCTTTCCGATATCAATGAGGAAATGTATAAAAAGATCAGTGACAATCATGCCGTGGACGAGGAGGAAGGCCGGGAGACGGCTAAGCTCGTGGCGTTAGCGGCGGTGAAGTACGGCGACCTTTCGAATCAGGCCACGAAGGATTATGTCTTCGACATTGATAAATTTACTTCCTTTGAGGGAAATACCGGCCCCTATATCCTCTATACCATCGTACGGATCAAATCGGTGCTCTCCCGCTTTTCCGAGGAAGGAGGGAGCTTTGCGGGGCTTGAGATCAATGAGGCGGGTGATCCGACGGAAAAGGAGTTAGAGCTTGCGCTCACGAAATTTATCAGCGTGATCGAGACTGCCTATGAGGAGCTCGCCCCCCATAAGATCTGTGCCTATATTTATGAAGTGGCCAATGCCTTTAACCGCTTTTATCATGAGAATAAGATCCTGACCGAGGAGGATGAGAAGAAGAAGCGGGGTTATATCGGGCTGATCAAGCTGACGAAGGAGCTTTTGGAGGAATGCATCGCGCTGCTTGGCTTTGACGCGCCGGAGCGAATGTAAAAAATTTCACTTGACAAAGAATGACGTATTTAGTATACTTTGTTGGTGTTTTGGCGAGGTGGCTCAACTGGCTAGAGCGTCCGGTTCATACCCGGGAGGTTGAGAGTTCAAGTCTCTCCCTCGCTAGGGGGCTCGGGAGGTATCCCGGGCCTTTTGTTTATGTTATGAATGAATTGATTTTGCGGAGGGTAAGATCATGCGGATCGGCACGGGATATGATGTGCACCGGCTCACGGAGGGACGGAAACTGATCCTCGGCGGCGTGGAAATTCCCTTTGAAAAGGGACTCCTCGGGCATTCCGACGCGGACGTGCTGCTACACGCGATCATGGACGCGCTGCTCGGGGCGGCCTGTCTCGGCGATATCGGGCGGCACTTTCCGGATACCGACGAGCGCTATCTCGACGTATCGAGCCTCTTGCTTTTAAAGGAGACGGGAGCGCTGCTTTCGGAAAAAGGCTTTGTCGTGAACAATATTGACGCGACGCTGATCGCCCAGAAGCCGAAGCTTCGTCCCTATATCGACGAGATGCGCCGTAAGATCGCGGAGGCGCTGATCCTTGATCCGGACGCGGTCAATGTAAAGGCGACGACAGAGGAAGGCCTGGGCTTTACCGGAAACGGTGAGGGAATGGCGGCTCAGGCGGTCTGTACACTGCGCGGCCCGGAGGATTATATGGAAAGAAGCCTTAACAGGTACGAAAGCTGTGGTTCCTGCGGCGGCTGTCCGCTCAGGAGGCAGGAAAATCCGTCCGCAGGATTTTCCGGCGAAGCAGATGAGAACAAAGACAAATCAAAATGAAAGTTAATTCTTGAACAGTTCCTTGGTTCCTAAGGAGAACGCCGGAAGGGAAACGGACCGGCACAGGAGGAGAGACTATGAAGATCTATAATACATTGTCGGGGAAAAAAGAGGAATTTGAGCCGCTGTCGCCCGGAAAGGTCAGTATGTATGTCTGCGGCCCCACGGTCTATAATCTGATCCATATCGGGAACGCCAGACCGATGATCATCTTTGACACGGTCAGGCGTTATATGGAATATAAGGGCTATGAGGTCAATTACGTATCCAATTTTACGGACGTGGACGATAAGATCATCAAGGCCGCCGGGGAGGAGGGCGTTGACGCCTCGGTGATCTCCGAAAGGTATATTAAAGAATGCAAAAAGGACATGGCCGGTATGAACGTAAAGCCGGCAACGACGCATCCGAAGGCAACGGAAGAGATCGACGGCATGATCGATATGATCAAGACCCTGATCGACAAGGGCTATGCGTATGTCGCCGCGGACGGGACCGTATACTACCGGACCAGGAAATTTGCGGATTACGGCAAGCTTTCCCATAAGAATCTGGACGATCTGCAGAGCGGGAACCGCTCCCTCTTAGTATCCGGAGAGGATCAGAAGGAGGATCCGCTTGATTTTGTTCTCTGGAAGCCAAAAAAAGAGGGGGAGCCCTTCTGGCCTTCTCCCTGGTGCGACGGAAGACCCGGCTGGCATATCGAGTGCTCGGTGATGAGTAAAAAGTATCTGGGTGATTCCATCGATATCCACGCGGGCGGAGAAGACCTGATCTTCCCGCATCACGAGAACGAGATCGCCCAGAGCGAGGCGGCCAACGGAAAACCCTTCTCCCAATACTGGATGCATAATGCCTTTTTGAATATCGATAACAAAAAGATGAGCAAATCCCTGGGGAACTTTTTCACGGTGCGGGATATCTCGGAAAAGTATGATCTGCAGGTGCTCCGCTTCTTCATGCTGAGCGCCCATTACCGGATGCCGCTCAATTTCAGTGCCGAACTCATGGAGGCGGCGAAAAACTCCCTGGAGCGGATCGTCAACGCGGCAGAGAACGTGCGTTTTCTTGCCGCTAACAGCAAAACGGCGGAAATAACGGATAAAGAACAGCAGTTATTAAATGAGACGATCAAATATCAGAAAAAATTCGAAAGCGTTATGGAAGACGACTTCAACACCGCAGATGCCATAACGTCCGTTTTTGACCTGGTGAAATTTATCAATCTCCATACCGGTGCTGACAGCTCGAAAGCCTATCTGAACGGACTTTTGCGGAGACTTGAGACGCTGACGGGTATTCTCGGGATCGAGACGTTACGAAAAGAGGAGCTGCCGTCAGCGGATATCGAGGCGCTGATCGAAGAAAGAAAGCAGGCCAGGAAGAATAAGGATTTTGCAAGGGCTGACGCGATCCGGAACGAGCTGCTTGAAAAGGGGATCGTTTTAGAGGATACCAGAGAGGGCGTTAAGTGGCACAGGGCATAGAGGACCGGGGCATTTTCGCACAGAGCCGGAGCCGTTTGTTACGGCAGGAGCGGGATGCTTCGCAGTACTCGCCGTTAAATCTGGCTTTTATCGGAGATTCGGTTTTTGAGCTGGTGGTGAGGACGATCCTTGTGGAGCAGGCAAACCGCCCGGTCAGAGAGCTTCAGAGGAGAGCCGGAAGGATCCTCTCGGCTGCCATGCAGGCGCAAATGGCGGAAAAGATCGTTCCGCTTCTTACGGAAGAGGAGGAAGCGATCTACCGCAGGGGCCGTAACGCAAAGCCGCATACCAAAGCAAAGAACGCGACCCTGTCCGATTATCTGAAGGCGACGGGGCTTGAGGCACTGATCGGCTATCTTTATTTGAAGGGAGAAGACGACCGCGCCAGAGCGCTGATCCGTCTGGGTATGGAGGTCGCGGAAGCATCGATAGAGTAAGGAAATGATATGGAATATACGATTGAAGGAAGAAACGCGGTGATCGAGGCCTTTCGGGCCGGCAAACCCATTGATAAGCTCTATATTCTGGACGGCTGCAATGACGGACCGGTCCAGACCGTGAAACGTATGGCGAGAAAAACGGATACGATCGTCCGTTTTGTGAATAAGGAAAGGTTAGACGCCTTAAGCCAGACGGGCCACCATCAGGGGGTGATCGCCCAGGCGGCCGCCTATGAATACGGAACGATCGAAGCGCTTTTTGCGCGCGCCGAAAAGAAGGGAGAGGATCCTTTCTTTATTTTACTGGATAATATCGAGGATCCGCATAACCTCGGCGCGATCCTGCGTACGGCAAATGTCAGCGGGGCTCACGGGGTGATCGTTCCGAAAAACCGTTCCGCCCTGCTCAGTCAGACGGTGGTAAGGGCTTCCGCCGGTGCCGTCAATTATACGCCTGTGGTAAAGGTCACGAATCTGGCAAAGACCATTGAGGAGCTGAAGAAAAAGGGACTCTGGTTCGTCTGCGCCGATATGACGGGAGAAGTAGTTTATGAGACGGATCTTACCGGCCCGATCGGTCTTGTGATCGGATCGGAGGGGGAAGGTGTCGGACGCCTGATCCGGGAAAAATGCGATCATGTCTGCTCTGTCCCGATGCAGGGGGAGATCAGTTCCCTCAACGCGTCGGTCGCGGCCGGCGTCATGGCCTTTGAGATCGTCAGACAGAGAAGGGAAGCAGCAAAACGCAGGGGATCCTTATGACCAATTTAAGCGCATTATCCGATGAGGAGCTGATCCGGCGCATCCGAAGCAGCGCAAAAAACGAAAACGGTGCAGAGACGGAGGCCATGAAGGAGTGGCTCTTAACCAAGTACAAGCCTTTAGTACGGAAAGTGGCGAACACGGAATCCTTCCGGATCTCCGGCGGCGATTATGATGATCTGCTGCAGGAGGGAATGATCGGCCTGGTCAAGGCGATCAATCATTACGCCGGGGACAGGGGCGCCGCTTTTTCCACCTTTGCGACCCTCTGCGTCAGGCGGCAGATGATCTCGGCCGTGGAAGCCAGCAACCGGGATAAGAACGCGGCGCTCAATTCCTATATTCCCTTAAACGGGGGGAGCTTTGAGGACGGAAATCTCGAAGAGACCCGTCTGATCGATTCCGCCAGAGAGCTTGCCACGAAAAGCGCGGAGGAGTTAGTGACGGATATGGATACCGTCCGGGAATTAAACCGTCAGATCCACGAAAAGCTGAGTCCTCTTGAAAATCAGGTCTATGATCTTTACGTAGCCGGCATGGATTACGCGGAGATCGGAAAACGCCTGAAAAAGGATAAAAAGGCCGTGGATAACGCGGTGCAGCGTATCAAGCATAAGATCCGTCCGCTCCTTGACGGTTGATGAACTCTGACATATATGGTATATTAGGTACAGGCATAAGCGAGGTAAAGCGATGGCAATTCAACGAGCCGGTATCCTGATCATTTCCCAAAGCAACATCGGTGCAGAAGCTCTGAAAGCGCTTCTGGAAGTGGATTATCATGTCTTTATCGCACCGGATATCACCGGGGCGACCAGCGTTCTGGAAGCGCAGGTTATCGATTTTATCATGATCGATATTACGGAAAGAACCGATGAGCTTCTGGATTTCACTGCCAATATCAAGCACAGCAAAGAATATAAGCATATCCTGATCGGCGTGATCCATGACCATATGGACAGCAGCCTTTCCGAGAGGTGTTACCGCCTGGGCATCAGCTATACCATATGCCGCCCTCTCGATCCCCGTGTTGTTAAGAATATCGTAGATAATCTGGTCTATACCTATATTGATGAGCGGAATGAACGCGAGGAAAAGCGGATAGAGTATGCGCACCGCGCGCATACGGTCTTAGGTACGCTGCGGGCCGGGCTTGTTGTCATTGCGGGAGATCACAATCTGAGTATCCGCCATATCAGCAGGAATTCCTTAAAGATCCTCGGCTATGACGCGGAGAGCGAACCCGAGGCCAGAGAGGCGCTGATCGACAGTTCCTTTGCGGATTTTATCCACCCGGAGGACAGGGATAACTTCTATAATGCGTTAACGGGCGTCATTCCGGATATGGAAGAAGCGATCAGCATTATTGTCAGACTCCGGCTGAAGAACGAACAGTATGCCATTTTTGAGATCAATGTCCGGGAAATGGTTTATGTACTGGGAGAGCAGCAGTTTTCATTAGTGCTCCGCCTGGCCAGAACCGGCCTGACGGGGACGGACGAGCTGAAAACCGAGATCAGCCGCTATGAGCAGAAGCTTCGGATCGATCCGCTGACCGGCATCTATAACCGGGATACCTTTTTTGCGGAGACAGAGCGGATGATCAAGGAGAATCCGGATCAGGAATACGTGATAGGGATCTGGGATATCGACCGCTTTAAGGCGATCAACGCGCTGTTCGGCGTAAAGGCCGGGGACCAGGTACTCAAGGATTACGCGGTTTTTCTGAAGAGTGTATTCGAATATGAAAAGGGGACCTACGGACGGCTGGAAGCGGACCGCTTTATTTCCTGCGGCAGAGCCCGCTATCTGCAGATGGCGGACAAAAGGCTTCAGCCGGTTTTGGACGGCACTGTCAAATGGCATTCGCTGGATTATACCGTTCAGATGCATGCGGGCATTTACAGACTGCAGTCCGGCGAAGCGGATATCGCCGCAGCCTGTGACAGAGCTATGATGGCCCTCAACGCGGTGAAGGGAAACTATTTATACCGGATCAATTATTTTACCCGGGAAATGCTTGATGCAATGCTGATACAACAGCAGATCATCCGGGATTCAGAGAGGGCGCATTTAAACGGAGAGTTTTTCGTTGTTTATCAGCCCATTGTTGACAGCAGGACAAAGGAGATCGTCTCGGCGGAGGCGTTAATGCGCTGGAAAAAGCCTGACGGAACGCTGGTACCGCCCGGGGTCTTTGTGCCGATCTTTGAGAAGAACGGCTTTGTTTCCAAAATAGATATGTACGTCTGGGAGGCGGTGTGCGCTTACCAGAAAAGACGGATCGGAGAAGGCAAAAAGACTGTGCCGATCTCCGTCAATCTTTCCCGGGTGGATTTTTATAACGAGAACCTGTTTGAGGATCTGATGGCGGTTACGCAGGAATACGGTGTAGACGGCAGACATCTTAAGGTCGAGGTGACCGAAAGCGTCTATATGGATCAGCAGCAGGAGCTCATGAATATAACCAAAAAGCTCAGGAACGAGGGCTTTGAGGTGCTGATGGATGATTTTGGAAGCGGTTTTTCCTCTCTCAGCATGCTGAAGGATTTTGAGATCGATGTTCTGAAGATCGATATGAAATTCATGGATGCCGTGGATTTCTCCGAGCGGGCCGGGAATATCCTCTACAGTATCATTCAGATGGCAAAGACGATCCGGATGCGGATCGTGGCGGAAGGGGTGGAAACCGCCAATCAGTACGAGCTGCTCAAGAATATGGAGTGCGATTGTATCCAGGGCTACTATTTCTATAAGCCGCTTATGGAGCAGGAATTTGACCGCGAGCTTGACGCCGGCCGGAAAGAGACGGTGACGGACAGCGCCGCGGAATACAAGAAGATCCTGTATATCGGCACGAACAGCGAAGATATCCGGTTTATCGAATCACTTCTTGACGCCGAAGTGGAGATCGTGCCGGCAGCAACCTGTAAGGACGCGGAAAACGATCTGGAAAAGAATTTCGGGAAAGTCAATCTGGTACTGATCGATTTTGACTCCGCAGAGGAGGAGGGTACGGCGTTCCTGGCCGTCAGAAAGACCAGGGAATACTATGGCCTGATCCCGATCGTCCTGATCGCGGGCGAAAGCATCATCGACAGGATCTCTCATTATATCTGGGAGGGCGTACTGGATATCGTCACGAGACCTTTAAACCGGGATACGATGAAAAACCGGCTGGAAAGAGCCGTGAATTATTTCAATATCGAAAAGGAAAGGCGCAGCATCAAGCTGATCGGCAAGAGCGTTGCGCTCAAGCAGCAGATCAATTCGTTCTTTGAGGACAGTATTGCCGGCATCGCGCGGATCGTTGTGGACCGGTCCGAGGATATGAATATCATGGAGCTGACCTACGTCAACGACCGGTTCTTAAGTATCCACGGGATGACCCTGGACGAAGCCATGAGGAAGGACCGGCTCGGAACGCTTTTATCGAGGGTAGCCTTTTCCGAGATCGATGCCATCGACCGTCAGATCTATACGGCGACACAGAACAGGGAGAGCTTTTTACTCAGAGAATATTGCGTGGAAAAGCATGACGGCAGGACGACTTCGATCTTATCCGCCAGTTCCTTTAAATACATAGCAGATGTTATTCGAATTGACATGATCCTGCTCGAGAACGACTCTATGGTGGAGAGACGGATGCTAGACCTGATCAACGTTCTTTCCCGTCATATCAGCGAGGAGGACAGCTTCAGTATCTGGCGTTATTATATCGACGAGGACATTATCGATCATTATCTGGAGAAGGAGAAGGGGCATTACATCCGGATCCTCGACCATGATGCGAGTAAGAACACCCTGGCGATCGCCAAAGTCGATCCGGACAGAGCTTCCCTGCGGGAGGTTCACAGGATCTATGAGGATCTGCGGCAGGGGATGACGCATGTAACAAGGGATATCCACATTTTCGGCGCTGACATGGAACGGTTCCGTTTGGACGAAAAGGGAGAAAAAGCGAAAAAGGAAGAGGACCGCTGGGACCGGATCTCCTATTATGTCATGAATCCCGAAGCCAGAAAGGGCCGGTACGCGATCGGGATCCGGGAAAACGTTACGAAGGAGTACGCGCTGGAGCATAAGATGTGGCGCGAGCAGCAGTACGGCAAGCTTGTGGAGAACGGGGCCATTATCTATCTCGAGGCGGATATCATCGATAATGTCCTGCTGATAAAGGATATCGTTCACAGGCTCCATGCTTACGGCGTACGGGACGACGCTTCCTATGACGACGTGCTGCATTCGCTCAGCCGGAACATTGATGAGACCGACCGGGATAAGGTGATGAGCACCCTGTCCCGCAGGGAGCTTGTGCGCCTTTACCGGTCAGGAAAGACGCTGATCAACTTTGAGTTTATGGGAAAGACCATGACAGAGCCCGAATGGCTGCGGTATGAGGGGCTTGTGGTGATGGGAGAAAACCGAAAGACCGGGCATGTTGAGATCGGCTTGCGGCTCGCGAAATCCTATAAAAATGAGAGTGCCCGCATCATCTCCGAATATGATTCCCTGACGGGTCTTTATAACCGGACGATGTTTGAGAAGACGATCAACCAGATCCTGCTCGATCGGGGCAAGGCGGAGCCTCATGCGGAAGCGACCTTTATCCTGATCGATGTGGACAGCTTCAGGCGGGTCAACAATGTGTTTGGTCATAATGTGGGCGACAGCATTCTGAAGACGGTAGCCAAGATCATTTCCTCGGAATTTGAGCAGGGGGCTGTGATCGGACGCTTAAGCGGCGATGAATTCGTCGTCTTTTTGGCGGAGGTAACGGACCGCGACGAAATGGTCGAAAAAATACGGGCGGTCAATGAGAAGACATATTATGAACTGGATGCTGCCGGCCGGGCGGATGAGAATGTGGTCGTAGCGACCTCCATCGGCGTCGTCTATACGCAGGATACGCAGGAACGCTTCCATACGCTTTATCCGAAGGCAAACCTGGCCGTCAGGAACGCCAAGGAAGCCGGCCGGAATACGTGGCGTGTTTATGATAATCCGTTGTAGAGATTCGGAATGAACTGAAGTTCATTCCTAAGCGCACGATTTGCAGGCAAATCGGCGCAGGGAGGCAAATCGGCGCAGGCAAGGAAATGATCCGGTCAGACGGCCAGGGAGGAAAGAATATGGATCCGGAGATGATGAAGCAGATCGGCAGAAAAATGAGCATCCTGATGGGTATCAGCATGAGCCTTGGCATGTCCCTGACAGGGACCCTTTCTTCGGGGCATTTTACAGTCCCCGGTTTTCTGATCAGTTTTCTCGTCAGCACCGTGGTCAGCCTGATCATCGGGTTTCTGATCCCGATCGCGAAGATCTCGCGGGAAGCCTGCCAAAAGCGGAAGCTTCCGGAGGGCTCCTTAAAGGCCAGACTGTTTGAGAGTCTGCTTTCCGATCTGATCTATACGCCGATCATGACGGTCATCATGGTAGCGATCGCGTATTTTTCGGCGACAAGGCAGGGGGCGGAGTTAAGCTATGTCCGGATGCTGATCCCTTCCTTCTTCCTCTGCTTTGCGGTCGGATATATCCTGATTTTCGTTTTGCAGCCGTTTTTCCTGAAAATGTTGATAAAAAAAGTCGCCGGTCAGGCAGGCAGACCGGGAAATCCAAGATAAAACCGGATTCACAGCCGGCAGAGAAAGGAGACCGTAACGCATGGAATGGATCGAAGTAACCGTACCGGTGCCCTATGAGGTTGAGGGGACAGCGTATCAGCTGGTGGCGGCCGCGGATAACTGGCTGGTCGGCCGGGATAAGGAAGGAAAGCTTTCTGCTTTCTCCTGGGAAAACGGCGTGGCGGCGCCCTTTGTAAAGGTTTCGGAGCAGGAGCTTTCGGCCGCAGGCGCTTATAAGGTCAGGCGGAATTTCTGGCTCAGGATGCTGACCGCCTTCTGGGCCGGGGAAAAGCAGCCGGATTCTGTGGTAAATGCTTTTTCGGCAGATGAGATCGACAATGTCTTTGAGATCCGGGGCGGGAAGCTTGCCCTGAAGGAGGAGATCCCTTCTTTGGTTTCTGTGCTGAGACGGATCGTTGAGGAATGATCCTACCTTGTTGATAGTGGTACAACCAGGTTAATCGTTTAACTTATTGAAAGTCATTAATGGTGATGTACGGCTTACACCGGTGACCGCTGTTAAATTAGAGATGGTTTTAGGTGTTCCGGCTAAGTTCTGGAATAACCTTGAGGCAATCTACAGGGAGAAGATTATTTAGACAAAAGTGCACGGAATCCGGTTGACAGAAATGCAAAAACATACTATATTGTCTTCAGTGACTAAGTTCCAGATACTCGTGAGGACTGGGACCGCGGGAGGACCTGAGGGCCCTCCTTTAATTTTTATGAGGGTAAATGATGTTGAAACCATATCTGACATATGGACAACAGATTCAGAAGCTGACTGGAGATAAAGGACTCATTATCAGTGATCATGCTTACGCAGAGCGTATGCTGACTGATGTGGGTTATTTTTCGTTGATCGGAGGATACAAGAATCTGTTCATCAACCCTATGACGCGCAAATATGTCGGCGGGACGACTTTTGAGGATATTGTTGCTCTTTACCGATTTGATGCGGACCTTCGACAGCTTACTTTTCAGTATCTTATATCTGTGGAGCAGAAATTAAGACAGTTAATCTCTGATAGTTTCTGCTCTTATTACGGAGAAAGCCAAACTGCATATCTTTCCCCAGCGAATTACACCCAAAATCCGAGAAAAGCTGCGGAGCTTGCAAAGCTGATCCAAATGTTGGACTATCATGCCGATCGCAATAATGAAAAAGCATATCTGGTTCATCAGAGAAGGGTTTATGGAAATGTGCCTTTATGGGTTACAACAAAAATCCTGACGTTCGGTCAGTTGTCCAAGTTCTACGGTCTATTGCAGCACAGGCAACAGAGCGCGATTAGCAAGGCGTACGAGAATGTGTCTGAGAAGAATCTGGGGAAATATCTGGGCTGCCTGACTTTGTTCCGAAATGTCTGTGCGCATAATGAGCGACTGTTCAGTCATAACCTGATCCAAAGAGAGTTTCCTGACACGCAGATTCATGGGAAGATGAAGCTCCCCCAAAACGGAAATATGTATACTATGGGGAAGAAGGATTATTTCGGACTGGTTATCGCCTTTCGATACCTGCTGAGGAGAGATGAGTTCATCTTGTATAAACGGGAGCTGAAGAAGGTTATCGACGGATACTGTAAAAAGAGTAAAAGGCTGACAAAAACAGAACTTCTGGGCAAGATGGGGCTGCCTGCTAACTGGGAGACGATAACCAGGTACAAGCCCTGATCAGCAGTTTTTCTAACGATCAAGTAAGAGCCAGAAACGGTGGTAAAAACATACCAATGCTTCCCACCTACATTTCAACTGGGCTGTCATTTTTCCGAGCAACAACCTGGTTAATCGTTTAATTTATTGAAAATTGAATAAATTTACCGATCTGAATGAACCTTTTCTTCGCCATTTATCGTCTTATTTTAATGAGGGAAGTTATGGGTTCATTTTGTTTTGCGAACCCGCAGCCGGCAGCCAAACGGGAAAAGGCTGCGTTTATGGATAAAAGGTATTTCACGGATGAAAAAAGGAGAGACGAGATGAAGAGAAGAAGATGGTTCAGGTCATTGGTTGCCGCACTGGCCATGACGTCGATGCTTTTGGAGAGTACCGTACCGGTGCTCGCCGTTGAAGCATCGGAGTACGCGGATGCTTCCGTCACGGAGAACGGGACGGAGGTGTATGTCGATGAGGGCAATGCGGAAGCAGAAGAAAACACCGAGGTATTTGTCGAGCAGGTAACGGAAGACGCTTCGACGGAATCCGATGCCGGGCAGGAAACGTCTGAAAACGGGGAACCTTCCGGAGAATCGGAGGAGCCCCAGGCGCAGGCAGAGGAGCCGGCAGAGCAGACGGAGGAGCCGGCAGAGCAGCCGGAGAGCACCCCTGAAAAAGCGGAAGCGTTAGAGGTTTCCGACGGGAGGATCCGGATAGCGGGCTATGATTCGATCTACCTGGCGCTCAATACGGACCGCATGACCGCAAAGGACAGCTTCCGGCTGAGCTTTACGGGCTTTGACGGCAGCGAGAGCTATGACGGGGCCCTGAACGGGACACTGAACAAGGCGGACGGCAGGATCTTCCGTTTTGAGAATCTGGCCGGGAAGGATATTGAAATAAGCGCTGCTTCCGATGACGGGGCGGTGACCTTCGAATACCGGACCAGAGAGGACGGCTATCCCGAGATCGTCGTGATCTCTCCCGAAGAAACGGAGCCCGAGAAACGGCTTGCGGTTTCGGAGGACGGCAAGGGCCTGGAGGGCGAAGGCCTCGACAGCCTTACCGTACAGCTTAATACCGATCGGCTTGCAGACAGCGATCGGTTCAATCTGATCTTAAGCACCAACGCAGAGGCCCGTTATCAGGACGAGCCTGTTTCCGGTGCCATCGAGGGCCTTGGCAGATCAGCCGGGACTCTTTCCCTCTCTCATCTCGAAAAGAAATCCTTTATCATATATGTTGCCGGAGAAACCAGCAATACCATCGCCGCGGATTACTCTGTCGTCTCGGAGGAAGGCGGTTATGTTCAGATCACAGTTTATCAGACAGATGAAGCACAGACCGTCAAACGCGTCTATGAATATGAGGATGACGACGTTAAAGTAACGGCTGCTATCGAAAAGGCCGACGCGATTCCCGATGACGCTTATTTCTCCGTAAAGAAGATCGAGCCGGAATCGGAGGAGTATGATTATGATGCCTATATGGAAGCGCTGAACGCTAACGAAGAGGGTGATTTCGCTTTTAATAACATCAATACCCTCTTATATGATATCGCGTTCTATACCGATGATACGATGGCCGAGGAGATCGAGCCGGAGGAAGGCGCCGTCCGCGTTTCCATCCAGTTCAAGAAGGATCAGCTGAATGACGGCCTTAATGTAGGATCGCAGGATGAAATTGAAATACTTCATCTTAGCGAAGACGAAAATACGATCAATATAGAGCCTCTGACAGCGGAGATCTCCGGTGAGCAGGACGAGCTGACGTTTGAAACGGACAGCTTTTCGATCTATGTGCTGCCGGACAGAACCGATGATACATATGTCATAGAGTATGAATATAAGCAATGGAACGGCGACCCTAATGCGAAAAACTTTACTTTCTATGTGAAAAAAAGTAAATTAGGCAATTTTGCGAATTATATCAACAATGTCGATGAAAATAATATTGTTCATTTAAAGGATGGCTTTGTTCCGAAGGCTGTGATAGCGGACAGGAATTCCGACCAGTCCGTAAAGGCATTGGGGGCTGCGTTGAACGCGGCCGGTCTTGCCGATTGGAAAGAAGATGAGATCGGACGGGGATATACTCGTTTTATACGGGCTTTTGGCGTCAAAAGCGTGGGAATACAGCTCGATCACGGCAATTACTGGGTCGAGGATATGAGCGACAGCTTTATTCCCGTCAGCAATATAGATGAAATAAAAGTAGAATTTCCTCAAGATGACCTTTCCACTCCCAAAGATGCGCAGTGGCCTAAAAGTCCGGGTCTTGGCATTACCTCTAAAAGCGATGTGGCGGTTGTTGAGGTGACTCTTTCAGATAATAAGATGAACAACAGCTGGGACCAGCCATACCACAAAGACTCTTCGGATATCGCCGGTGTAACCCTGGTAAATGGTGTTAAGGCATCGCTTGCAAAGGATGGGGGGAATGACAGCGTTACCTTAAGTTTAAGCGACGGCAAGACGGATTTCGGTATCTTTGAGTACAGGACAGTCGAAAAAACACCGGGAACGAACCGCAGCCTTGCAGATATTCTCGGCGAAGCCGTGAATTACGGGATTACAGCCAATACGATCAATTTCAGCGGAAAGATCGAGTCCAACTTTGCCACCGGGCTTATTGAGGCAACGGGAACGCATGCGACGCAGGGCGTTTACTCCGGGATGGCCGGAGACGATATCGTCGGCGATATTAGCGGGTCGGGTTGGTTTACCGAGGCATCGGAGAAAAAGCCTTTCACGATCTATCTTGGGAAAAACAGTGAGGCTCTTCCGGAAATAAAGGAGGGGGGCAATTTTGATCTCCTGTACAGAAAGATAACAGACGGCGGCTATATTACCTTAAATTCGGAGAAGACGAAAGAAGAGCTGGCAGCCCAGGTACGTGATATGATCGGTGCGGTAAAGACCATCGGGTCGAATATCGCTGCTGAGACCGCGTTGACCGGCCTGAGCCTTAAGGATGTAGTGGATGATTCGGATCCGGTCCACAAGGTAATCGACCTGACAGGGTATTCGGACGGGACATATTATGTAAACCTGGAAGCCGGCGAGTATGCAAAGCAGATGACCGGAACGGATCAGCTGATCATCAAGTTAAAGGATAGCCAGAGGATCGTATTTAACGTACCGGATCCCTCGATCACGCTGAATCAGCTGGTTGTGGATCTGTATGTAAACGGGCAGAGTACGAACGAAATCAATTCCGGAGATCATACAGAGGCAGTAGGCAGCCGCGCAGAGAGAGTGGTCTGGAACCTGTATAATGCCGGAAAGGAAGACGGAAGCAATGTAGATGTAACTCTGGACAGGCTCTACGGTGTCGTATTAGCGCCTTACGCCGACGTTTTGCTGGAAGGTCCGTGTGCGGGCTGGCTCGTAGCCAAAACGGTGAAGACTGATAAAATATGGTGCTTTGTTTCCGGCGGTACGACCGGCACGGTGACCGATACGCCGGCAACGCTTTCAATCCCGGTTAAGAAGAGCTTTGCGGTGCCGGAAGACTGGCCGGAGGGGAAAGGGTTTAACTTTACCATAGAAGCATTAAACGACGGACCGCTTCCTGCCGTGACCGCAACGGGCGAAAACGAGGAAACCGTTACGACTGCTTCCACAACAGCGGGACCGGTGACCAAGGATTCACCAGAGACATCCTTTGCGGTCATCTCCTATGATCCTACCGCGGACGGAACGGATCAGACTTATATCTATAAGATCAGCGAGGTCGAAGACACAAACGGCGCGGCTACTATAAAGTACGCGGATCCGGTTTTCGTGAAGGTGGTCGTTCAGACCGCGACGACCTCGGAAGGCGACGGAACAAACATACAGAGAACAGCTTCCGTAAAGAGCGTGGAATACTTTACGGATGCGGCCTGCGTAACGCCTGCGCCGGAAGGGCAGCGCGACGCGGCGTATTTTGTCAACGAGCTATATAAGGATACGCAGAACGACAGCCTGAAGCTCTGGGTCAAGAAGACCTTTACGGGCCGGACCTGGACCAGGGAGAACTTTACCTTTACGCTGACCGGCAGTGCCGGAAAAGAAGGAAACGTAAAGGCGGTTCCGATGCCGGAAAAAACGGAACTCACCATTAAGAAGCAGCAGATCATCGAAGAAGAATCCACGGTCGAGCATACGGTGAGCGGCAATACCATACCCAGGGTTACCGAGTATCTGCAGGATACCTTCGGGATTATTACTTTTGAAGCGGCGGAGGAGGAATATCATGACGTTTATGTCTATACGATCTCCGAGAAGATTCCGGCTGCGGACGAGGAGACGTATGACAGGGATATCACCTATGATCAGACCAGATACCAGGTAACGGTTACAGTTGATAACGTTTATGATACGGCGCAGAACAAGTGGGTCGTAACGGCGACGCCTGCGATCAAAGCCGTAAAGGGCGATGAGGAAGAGACCTATACCGCAGAAAAGAAAAAGAACGGCGAAGAGGAAGACGGCTATATCCTTCCTTTTGAAAACGTCGTAGAGGCGGGTTCTCTCATTATTAATAAGAAAGTGATCGGCGGCTACTGGTCCATCGGCTGCGAGGTGCCGTTCGTGCCCCCGATCGACGATTACTATAACAAAAAGGAATACGGACGGTTCGATAATTGCAAAGGCTTACCGGGCATGGGAGGCAGCGACCACAGACACCGTCAGATCTGGTGCGGTGATCCGACGAATTTCCGCATTTATCTGAACGATAACGGGGAACCGGAATCGCTGTGGGAAATAAGGCGGGATAACTTGTCACCCTGTGAGTGCAAGTTCTCAAAGGTGGTGAATAAGGACGATCCGATGGATCCCGCAAACTATGCGGAGCCCTTTTTGACGAAAGAAGAAATAGCGAAGATCAAACCGGGCGATCTCGTTTGCTATACTACATTTGGCAACGGGAACCAAAGATGGCAGCACTTCAGCTATATCGGTGCCGAAAGCTGCCGGTTCAGGTTTACGATCCAGAATAAGGACACCGGGGAATACTACGACGAAAACGGACATGTCGTAGCGGAGGAAAACAACATTGTTTATATTGCCGGTAATTCTACGCTAAAGATCGATAATATGCCGGCGGGAACCTATATTATTACCGAGGTAGGAGCCAATTCCACGGAGATTTATCAGAGATCGATCGATACGGACGGTAATGAGGTAAAAACGAAGGTTAACTCATACGGCGCTAACGGTATCTATAACGTGCTCGTGGACGGTAAAAATACCAAGGTATCGGACAATGTCGGGGAGACCGGCATGGAGGGGGTTTCCTCGGAGATTACCGTAGGCGGTACGGAAAGCGGGGAGATCACCTTCACGAATACAAGGGATAAAGAGGAATTTGATCTTTCCGTAAGAAAAACCGTTAACGGGGGTCCGACGCTTGCGGACGAAAACGGGAAATTCGAATTTAAATTGTATTACTGTGACGCCAATGGAAATATCCGCAAAAGAGGGACGAGTGAGGAGGTCGCCGCAACACAAAAGAATAGTGGCGATATCGTTGAATTTTCGACGATCACGTTAGACGGGGGCATGAACGGCGGAAGTAACGGCAATCAGTTATATTATTACTTCCTGTTAAAGGAAACTGGGTCGGTAAAGAACATTGACAGGGATTCAACCTCTTATCTGATCCGTGTAACGCTTGAACGCAAAGAGAGGGAAGACGGGTGCGGTACGGAATGGGAATTGGTTGACAAAAAGTATAAGGTATATGATCCGAAACACAGCACGAATGACTATATGCCGTTATCTTCAGACTCGATCGTCTTCAATAATATTGATAAGCGCGGAATCATCACGGTTACCAAGGAGCTGGTCGGTAAGAAGATGAACGAAGGTGACGTTTTCGCCATCGCGCTGACGGATGAGGAGGAGGGAAAATGCTACAAGATAAATGGCAGTAAGACAAATCTTAAGATTGATAAGGACGGCAAAGTAACACAGGGACTTATCGATATCACGCCGCAGGGAACTGAGACAACGAGGACGGTAACATTTGAAAGACTTGTCGTCGGCAAAACCTATAAGGTAACGGAGTATATCAACGGCTATCCCGCGGTTCAGGGCGAGCCCTATACGGTTACGATCACCGGGGGCGGGGAGGTGTCCGAGGACGGGATTTCCGCGACGTTTACACCGGAAAGAGCTGCGGCAAACGAAACCTCACGTTATCAATTCGAGACCATTATAACGAATACAGGCACCGGCAGCCTGACGCTTAAAAAGACGCTGAGCACGGCCAATCCGGAGCCGGCGTCAACGACCTTCTACGCGGCCTTAACCTATACGGAGACCGTCGGGGAGACTACCGTAAAATATTATTACGATAATGACACGAAGAGCTTTTCGCCGGTCAGAAAGGCTATACCGTTAGATGCGGCAGACGCAAGCGGTGTCGTTATCGAGAAGCTTCCTATTAATAGAAGCTATGTGGTTTACGAGACGGACGCAAACGGTAATGCCAAAGCGCAGGATGCGTTCTATCGGATCACTATGGACGCCGGCGACGGGGTGACTGCTGATAACGCGACGGTGGATGGCGTCAGCACGGTGACGGGCACCGTGATCTTTACCGGCGATATCCTGGATACGAATATCGAGCTTCAGAATACCGCTGGCTCCCTGAAGCTGACCAAGTTAGTAGACGGGGACAATAACAATACGGAGGACTTCTACTTTACCGTACAGAAGGGGAGCACCTTCTATGATCAGTACGCGCAGGAGATCCCTTCGACTAATCCGGTAAAGACCATCACCGTAAAGGCCGGTGCGGCGAACGCGGTGACGATCTATAACCTGCCTCTGGGAGATTATACCATCACTGAGGCAGCGGATACAGCCGGTACCTCGATCGTTGATCATGCGACGTATCCGTATCAGGTAAAGAGCTATACCTATACCGACGGCATGGCGGAGGGCTCGGCAGGAACCATATCGCTTACGGCTGCAAAGAAGGACGGAGAGGTAACGATCACTAATGAGAAGCGTACCGGCTCTGTCACCATGACAAAGAAAAACAATGAAAACGAGACGCTTTCCGGCATCCACTTCACCCTGTATCGGGGGACGGTGGGAAGCGGCGTTACTGTTCACGTGGACGAAAAGCTAGAGAAGAACGGCCGCTATAGCTATAACACGTCTTCAGAGAACATCGAACTGACCACGGGCAGTGACGGCAAGATCGTTGTCGATGGCCTGCCGCTTGATAACTACTACTTCGTAGAGGATTCGGCATCTGATGACTATGTCGTGACGACGACGGAAACCTCTGTAACGGTTTCCGGTACCAGTAATGAAGCCCTGAATCCGACGATAGATATCATCAATTCTAAGTTTAACGGTGGCGTACGCTTTAAGAAGATCGACGCGGATTCAAAGGAGGACGAGAAAGGACTTTCCGGCGTTTCCTTTACGCTGTATAAAAAGGACGGTACGAAATTTGGCGGAGATAACGCAGCACCGTACGTTTCCGGGACGAATGGCTGGGTCAATGCTTATCCGCTGCCGGCCGGTGAATATTACTTCCTGGAAAATGAAACGACGGGTTATAACAAGAATGAAACAAAGTTGACCTTTACGATTCATGAGGATACGGCTCATAATGCGAAAGAGGATGAGACCGAAAAATTCGTGACGCTTGATTCGACGATCACGGGCCTTTCCACAACGACGGAAACCTATGGGACAGGGGCTGATGCGGTAACCGTAACCCGGATGGTGGTTCCGAATACGAGGGAAAAGGGCAAAGCGACGCTGCATAAGGTGAAGGGCAGCATCTTCTCCGATATTAACGGACAGCCGCTTCAGGACGCGGAGTTTACGCTCTATCCGAAGGCCGGTGGCAACGGGATAACGGAAACGACAGATGCAAGTGGAGATGCCACGTTTACGGATCTCGAGTGGGGCGAGTACTATGTCCTCGAGACAAAGGCACCTGACGGATATGAGCTTGGCTATGACAAGACCGACAATAATGCTGTTGAAGCCGCGAAGAAATTCGTGACCATTGATGCGGATCATCTCGATGTTACAATTGATGGAGGCGGCACGGGAAGCGCCTTCGTTAATCAGACGAAGAAGACTACTATTGAGCTGACCAAGAGAGACGCGACGGATAGAAGTATCATGCTTCCCGGCGCTGAGTTTGACCTGTATCGATATACCGGTTCTCTTACCAATAAAAACGATATTCTGCAGGCACTCATAAGCGGAGAAATAACGCAAAAGCCTGAGGATAAGGTCAATACAGTACCCCTGGTGACGAATACCGAAGGGAAGATCACGCCGGAGGTAGAGTATATTTCATGCCGCCTGTATTACTTCGTGGAAACGAAGGCACCGACGGGCTATGAGATCTCAGATACATATTACGTCTGCGAGGTGGACGGTAACGGCGGCATAGTCGGATGGCTGAAGAGAAACCTGCTCAGCGATGAGACCGACGCAAAGATCACGGCCGAGAATACCCGAAAGACCGGTACCGTTACGCTTATAAAGGTAGATGAGAACGGTACGGAACTAACGGGCGAGGAGCTTTACGGCGCCGAATTTAAGCTCAAGAAGGATGGAAACACTGAGCGTACCATTACGATCAATAAAGATACGGTCAGCGGCAATAACCGAAACTTCGAGCTGACGGACGGCCGGATCGTGATAAGCGGTCTGGGCTGGGGTAATTATACCTTTGAGGAGATAACGCCGCCTACCGGTTATACTACGGAGAACTATTCGATCACGCCTTCGGAGGTGACGATCGGCAATGTTACGGAGACCGGAACCGGAACGGTTACCTTCACGGCCAGTGGAACCATTACGATCACCAATAAACATGAGACCGGTTCGGTTCAGTTAACGAAGGTGAACAGCGATAACGACACCAGCCGCAACAGGGCGGGAACGCCTCTGCAGGGTGCGAAGTTCAAGCTGTATGACAGTAATGATAACGATATTTCTCAAACCTATGGCGCAGTCGCTGACGCCGGTACTAACGAATATTACTTTACAACGGGCGTGGACGGAAAGACCATCGTAGTATCCGGTCTGCCCTGGGGAAGCTATTACTTTAAAGAGGAAATAGCTCCCACTTACTACCAAAAGAGTGATGATCCGATCCCGTTTACCGTTGGAAAGTACACTACGGTATCCTCCGGGGTTCTTCTGACTGGCGATGACGAGAAAATCGAGAACGACCGGATCTATGGGAAACTGACGATCAATAAGACGGGCGAAGATGATAAACCGCTTCCGGGCGCGACGTTCTATATCACGGATGAGGAGGGCTATAACGTCCACTTTACCGGTGACAACGGCTTTTATGCATATGAAAGTACCGGCGGCTTCAAGGACGTAATCGAGCCGGCGGAAGGCGCAAGCTCCATCGAAATAACCAGTATTCCGGCTGGCGTATACTATGTCCATGAGAAGAAAGCGCCGGCAGGCTACAGCGTAAACCGGAACCAGAAGGTCCGGGCCGAGATCGTTGATGAAAGCGTCAAGGAGGTTACATTTAAGAATACCTCCTATTCCGCGACCCTTGAGTTTATCAAGCTTGGCGGCGGTAAGCGTCTTGGCGGCGCAGTCTTTGCGCTGGAGCAGCTGCTGCCTGTGATCGGCGATGACGGCAACCCTGTTATGGAAGGCGATACGCCGAAGATGGAGTGGCAGGAAGTCAATACGGCTGAATCCGAGGCTGACGGAGTTAATGAGGGGCGAGTAACCTTTACGATCGTGAGCACCGGTGATTATAAGGTCTATGAAAAGTCCGCACCGGCGGGCTACGTGAAGGATACCCAGGAATATACCTTTACCCTCACGGAAGATAACAAGAGTCGAACCGTTACCTTAAGTCCGTCCATTACCTATCCGGATCAGTTTGATGGTAAACCGGTGATCATAAACGAACAGCTGACGGGTGCCGTGAAGCTTGTAAAGAAGGACGAAAACGGCAGTTATCTGGGAGGAGCGAAATTTACGCTCTATAAGAAGGACGGCAGTTCCTATCAACCGCAGGAAGAAAAGGAATCCGACAGTACAACGGGAGAGATCACTTTCACCGGTCTGGCCTGGGGCAAGTATAAGCTGGTGGAAACTAAGGCACCGGAGCATTACGCGACGCCCGAGGATCAGACGGAGAACCAGTATTTCTTTACGGTAGATGCTTCAAATGCCGGCAATAAGGCGGGAGAGGAGCCTGCGGTATTTATCACGTCTGCCGAAAAGGGCGGCAAGGTCGTTTCGCTATTAGACATTGCGAACGAAAGGATCAAGGGCAGCGCGACCTTAACGAAGAAGGGTAAGAACAAGGAAGGTAAGACGATTACCCTGCGGGACGCTGTATTTGAGCTGCACACCTATGACGAGTCAAAGGATGATAAGGACGGCGGCGTTGTAGCAGGCTACGCGGCAGCGGATCAGACCCTGGTGACGGATTCGAAGGGTGAGATCCATACAGACAAGGATCTTCCGGAAGGGAAGTACTTCTTTATTGAGAAGACCGCGCCCAACGGGTACGAGCTTGACGCTGCGACGCGCTACGTCTTTACGGTCACAAGCGAAAAGCCGGACGTTTCCGGGAACGATATTCAGGTCGAAGGAAACGGAGACGAAAAGGACGGCCAGACAGACGGAAACGGCATCGCCTACAACGCGCGTTCAAAGGGTGATATCTGGCTTTACAAATATGAGACAGATAATAACGGCGCTAATCTCGGCGGGATCAACGGCGTTTCCTTTAAGCTGGAAAAATATAACTGGAAGTTCTTAGCCTATCAGAACTACAGCGAGGTTGAGAGTGGGGAAACGACGGATCTGAGCGAGTATAAAGATGAGCCGGAATTTGAGAATGGCGCAAGGAGCCTTGGCAGCAATGATGACGGCTATCTGCACTTTGATAACCTCGAGTGGGGTACCTACCGGATCACCGAGGTGGGACGCACCGGGTATGTAAAGGACAGCGCGTGGAGTCTCGTATTTACGATCGACGAAAACTGCCTGCATTACAATACGATGACAGCGCCGACCATGATCCCGAACAGAAGAGCCACGGCTTCCGTGAAGCTCATCAAGAAGGATTCTGCGGATGATAAAAAGCTTTTAGAAGGTGCGTACTTTGATCTTTACCAGGTGGTAGAGGGCTCTGATCCGATCCGGAAGGAAACTGCGCTTAAAACAGACGGAAACGGTGTGATCACGGTCAATAACCTTGCCTGGGATGAGTTCTACTACTTCGAGGAAACAAAGCAGCCGGCGGGCTATGTGAAGCCGGTTCATCCGCAGACGGAGCAGTTTAAGCTCACCGAGGATTACGCGGATCCGACCTATGTACAGGAGCATCCGATCGTGGTGACGAACCGGAAATCCGAACGGGGCAGCATTACCCTGCTTAAGACGGACGCAGACGGAAACGCCCTGACCGGTGCCGTCTTTACGCTGTATGACGAGGACGGGAACAAGATTCTGTTAAAGAGGGAATCCGAGGGGGCCTATACGCTTTCCGATACGGCTTCTGAAAATACGGTCGAGTACCTCGGAACCTATGCAGGGAATGAGGAAGGAAAAACAAAGGGCTCACTCATTGTTTCGAACCTTTATGAAGGAACCTACTCCTTTAAGGAAGTTGCCACGCCGGAAGGGGATTATCTGAAGCTGACAAATTCCCGGCGTGTTACGCTCACGCAAACAAACCTGAGCGAAACGGTGACCGTTCAGAATGACAATATCAAGGTCAACGCCAGGTTTATCAAGAAGGCCTCGGTGAACGGGGCTGCGGCCGAACCGTTAGAAGACGCGGTGTTCAAGCTTTGGAAGAAGAATGCCGAAACCGGCGCGTATGATATACCCATAGACACGATCTCTTCTAAGAAGGCCACGGAAGGAGAAAAAGGACTTGTCTTTGCGGAGGGTCTTGCGCACGGCGACTATTGCTTTGAGGAAGTTTCCACCCCGGACAACGCTTATTCCCTGGCCGAAAAGATCTACTTCAGTATCGCCAATGATAAGAAATTAAACGGAACAACCATCAACGTCGGCGATGCGGGAGACGTGGTCGACTATAACAGGAAGGGCTCCGTCGAGTTAACGAAGACCGATGATACCGGAGAGACCATCGAGGGCGTGAAGTTTACGCTTCACAGACTGGTCACCGATCAGAACGGCAACGCGCGGGACGGCGGCCTGGTAAGCAAAACGGGCCAGGATATCAATCCCGAAGACAGTGAGGCATACGCAAACCGCTTCATCACGACCGGATCGGACGGAAAGCTGACCGCATCGGGACTTGCCTGGGGCTGGTACTATTTCAAGGAGGAATCGGTACCGGATAACGCCTATACCTTTAAGGACGAGATCAACAAGGATCTGACTTTTGAGATCAAGCAGTCTAACGCGGCGAAGAGTCCCAGTGTCTCAGTTTCGACGGTTAACGACCGTAAGCCCGGCTTTATCGAGATCACGAAATACGGAAGGACGAGAGACGCGGGAAAGACGACTTACACGAAGAAGCGGCTCGAAGGCGTTAGCTTCACGCTCTATGAGCTTGACGAAAACAGCCGCAGGATAGGCGAAGGCACTGTTAAGACCACCGGCGAAGACGGTATCGTAACCTTTGGCAATCTGACCTGGGGCAAAACCTATACTGTGGTTGAGACCGCAACGGTGAACGGTTACGTGATCCCGAAGAACGCGGACGGTTCCGATAAAGAGTATACCTATACCATCGGTCGGCCGCAGAGCGAGCGGGAGATAGAGCTTGAGGTGGTGAACGAGCAGGCAAGCGGCAGCGTAAAGCTTTTAAAGGTTGACGCGACCGACAACAGCATCCGTCTCGGAAACGTGGCCTTTGACCTCTTCTACGGGGACGGCACACAATATAATAATACCGGCGTTTCCTACCGGACAAATAATATAGAGGGCGACAGCAATTACGGCTATCTGATGTCCTTAGACGGCAGCTCGACCGAGATCGGGCCTCTGCCGATTGGCAGCTATTATTTCAAGGAGAAAACGCCGCCGCAGGGGTATAAGAGCTATGAGAACGACGATCCGGAGAACCGGATCTGGTTCAGCATTACCTATGATCAGCAGGTTTACAGCTTTACGGACGGAGCCGGCGGCGCAGGAGCCATCAAGAACGAGCGGACCTCCGGCAAGGTGCTCTTAACGAAGACCGATGATTCCGGTCACCCGGTCAAGGGCGCGGTCTTTGAGCTGAAAGGGACGAAGAACCCCCGTACACTGATCGAAACCTTCCAGACGATCATCAGTAAGGATAAGTCCTACGAAGTCGGAAAGTATACAACGGATGAAGACGGTATCCTGGAGATCGATAATCTGCCGTGGGATGACTATACCCTGCAGGAGATCAAGGCACCGGCCGGCTATACGGTCGATACCGAGACGGTTTATCCCTTCTCTTTGAGTGCGACAGAGTCATCTAAGGCGTTAAGCCTCGGCAATATGACGAATCAGACAGAGAAGGGCAGCGTGGTGCTTGTCAAGACAGAAACACCACGAACCGCTTCAGATGCGGAAACGCCTGTTGCCGGCGCGAAATTCAAGCTGTATTACCGCTATAAGGATACCGATGACTGGGCGGACGTCACCCACGATTATACGCCGGATGGCGGAGACGAATTCGTAACGGATGATAATGGGGAAATCGAGATCAGTAAAAAACTGATCTGGGGTTCCTATTACTTCTACGAGACCAAACCGGCGGATAATTATGAAATTCCGTCAGAAGCGGCGCGAAAGTCCGGTATCTTCCGGATCGGCAGCGAAAGCTTCAAGGCAGACGGAGAGCCCGTTGTCAATGTGACGATGCAGAACGGGATCAAGAAGGGCTATATCTCCCTGCATAAGAGCTTTAGCGGCAATGAAATGCCGATAAAGGATAATAAGAATTACTATGGCGGTATCGCGTTTACGCTCTATGAGGGCGCCAAGGATGCCGACCACGAGCTGAATACTTTTACGACTGATGAAAACGGCGATATTTCCGCGGAAACTATTGCTGCCGCGGTAGGCCCGCTGTACTTTGACAAGACCTACTATTTCGCCGAGACGGGCATTTCCCCGGAGGCAGAGGCGGCCGGTTATACGGTGAGCAGTGAGGTCATCGAGATCAAGCTGTCTGATAAGCTGAATACCGAGGCGCTCTATCAGGCAAATTCCGTTGACCATCCATTGGCGTACACGCTGATAAACAGCCAGATCACCGGCGGTACCAGTTTTACCAAGACGGATGCTTCGGGGCAGGCCTTAAGCGGTATCCGATTTGACCTTTATACGGCGGCCGGCGCTTCCACGGGAATCTACGCTGTCTCAGAGGCAGATGGAAAGGTAAGCTTTGCCAATATCAAGAAGGGACGGTACTACTTTAAGGAGAACGAAGAGTCCGCCAAAGTGAAGGGCTACACGCCTGATCTGACGGAATATTGGTTTGAAATCACGGACAGCAAAGAAGAAAGCGCTGCGATCCATGCGGGCAATCTTACCGCAGAAGCGCAGCCAGGCGACGGTTCCTATGCTATTGCCAATGCAAAGCAGAACGGTCGGATCGTCTTTGTAAAGACCGCGGACGGCGCACCGAAGGATATTGATGCTTTCCGCTTCGCTCTTTATAAAGCCGGAGAGGATGAGACGCCATATATTGGCGCGGATGCCCTGATGAGCGACAGCTATGTGAAGGAGATCACGCTGGCGACCGGAAAACACGTCAAGGCGCTGGTTGTCGAGAATCTGGAGCAGGGCGGCTACTACTTTAAGGAGCTTGCGGCCGCAAACGGCTACGCGATCGATGAGAACCATCAGACGAGGGCTTTCACCATCGATGAGAGTAATGCCTTTAATACAATGGAGCAGGCTGTTCAGACGCCTCTGATGTTAGATAACGCATCGATCGGGATCTATTTCCATAAGAAGGATGCTTCCGGCGCGCTCTATGACAATAACGCGGAGGTCGGCCTCTATAAGGTGGAGGGCAGTAATGAAGAGCTGTTAATGTCCTGGAAGCTTTCAGAGCCTAACCGCTATAAGCTTCTTTCGATCACCGAGAGCAGCTTCCCGGAGGGATTTATTTCCGGAGTGACTTACCGGATCAAGGAGATCACGCCGCCGGCAGGCTATACCGCGGCAGCGCCGATTGACTTCAGCTTTGACGAATTCGGCAAGCTTCAGACAAACCACGCGGGTAAATCGACTTACGCCGGCAAGCCGTTACTTGAAATGACGGATGAGGAGACCTCGATCCGGATCCGGAAGGAGGACCAGAAGACAGATTCCCTGCTGAAGGAAGCGGTTCTCAGACTCTATGAGGTCACCGGCTATGATGAAGAGAACAATAACGAGCCTGTCACGAAGCCGGTGGGAGATTCCTGGACCACGAGCGAAGCGGACCATGTGATCAACCATCTGAAGACCGGAACAACGTATATCCTTCGGGAGATCACAGCGCCGCAGGGCTACTATAAAGCAGATGATATCTACTTTACGCTGGCGGGCAACGGTGAGATCCAGTATGTGGACGGAAAGAACAAGGCTTATCAGACCAGTCTGACAAGGACGGAGGGCTCGCCCGTCAAGAACGTCCTGATCATGAAGGACCGCCCGATCGAGCTTGTGATCTACAAGGCGCGCCAGGAGGCCAACCCGGAGAATACGCTTGTAAGCGGCGCGGAGCTGACCTTAAGGAATGCAAAGGGTGAGGATATCTATACCTGGAAGACCGCTGACCAGAATCCGGTCACGATCCCGGCCAATCTCCTGACCGCAGGCGCAGCCTATACGATCGCAGAGACACCGGCTGCCGGGTATACCGTACCGGAAGACGGCATCGTAAAGAATCTTACCGTAAAGGTATACGACTCTGAGGTTGAGGCCGCAAACGGTGTGGGTGTATTTGTTCAGACGGAGACCGTGCTCAATGATTATATTAAGATTCCGTTATCAAAGCAGAGCGCTGCCGGGGAGGAATTAGCCGGCGCGAGCCTGACCCTGAGCAAGGAAGTCATCATAGACGAAACGGCAACGAAGCAGCCGGTTTACAGCTATATCTCAGCCGGCAGGCCCGTTCTGCTCGTGGGGATCAGCGAAGCTGACCTGACGGATACGGAAAAAGCGGTGTTGGCGGCCCAGTATCCGGACAGCACGATTGTTTACGCGGATGCATTGGAAGAGGGCACGTCCTTAACGGCCGGCAGCTACGAGTTGTCCGAGGATGCGGGCAGTCTGCCGGATGGCTACGCCCTTAACAGCACGCCGGTACCCTTTACGATCGACGCGGATGGAACCCTTAAGCAGGGCAGCGCTTCGATTTCCGGTGTCACCATGACGGATTACGCGCTGCGGCTTGT
The DNA here is from genome assembly GCA_024698885.1 of Lachnospiraceae bacterium. Classification (GTDB taxonomy): domain Bacteria; phylum Bacillota; class Clostridia; order Lachnospirales; family Lachnospiraceae; genus UBA2868. The sequence continues at coordinate 29,230 of JAILQQ010000147.1, forward strand.
CATCGCAAAGGTCGATACAAACGGCGATTATGTCCCGGGTGCCGAAATGAAGCTTTCCGATGAGGAGGGACATACGCTCCTGACCTGGAATACAGAAGAGGTTAACCCGGTGATCATCACCGAGGAGCCGGATATAAGCGATATCGTGGCGAAGCTCCATAACGCCCCTCTGGCAGGTAAGAGAGAGCTTTCCTTAAACGGCAGCAAGGTTTATCTGGAGCGCGGCAAGACCTACACGATCGAAGAGGAGAGCGCGCCTCTTAGTTACGCCAAGGCGGATCCGACGGAAGTGACCACCTCGGACAACTTTACCGAAAAGGATCCGAAGGCCGGTTATATCAAGAAGATCATCGATCCGGACCTCGATCCCGGTAATACCAGCGTGATTGTTACGAAGAAATGGGTTGCTCCCATAGACCTGCCGACGGGCTATCAGTATCCGACGATCACCATCGAGCTTTATCAGAATGCGACTGAAAAGGATAAGATGGAAATGATCGCCAAGCAGACGCTTACCTCCGGCAATACAGCCTGTGTCTTCGCTGATCTGCCGGAACAGAGAACCGACAAGATCGCAAACTATAAGTACAGATATTACGTACAGGAGAGTGAGCAGACCATCGCCGGGTTAAAGGATGAGGGGCTTACGATCCGCTATAATACCAATAACCCGACCGAAAAGGCGGCGGATGCGGATGGCATCTTCCGCTATGAGCTGGAAAATACGTTTATCAATGACGTAAAGACGAAGGTTCACGTCACCAAGAAGTGGCGCCTCGTTGAGGGCGGCGACAGCTATGAGGACGTAACGCTGACGCTTTACCAGAACGGCGTTCCGATGGAGCCGGCTGATGATTATCAGGTAACCGTTGAAAACGGCGCGAAGGATCAGAACGGGACCTTTACCCATACCTTTGAGAACCTTCCGAAGTATGCGGACGACGGTACGCTTTACCAGTATACGGTCGTGGAGAGCGAGAGTAAGACAACGCCCGCTTCCTTCACTACGGAGTGGTACGAGAGAACCGAAAACGGCGAGAAGTATTATACCTTCGTCAATACGCCGGAGATCAGTACCTTTGCCATCGAGGGAACGAAGTACTGGAATGAGCCGGAGGGCTTTACGCATCCGGAAATCACGATCAAGCTCTTAAGAGACGGTGCGGAATACAAGAACGTTACCATCAGCTCCGAGGAGAGCAGTAATAAGACACAGAATGCCTTCCGTTTTGAGGGCTTGTATGAATACGCGCTGGGACAGGAAGCAGGGGATGCGACAGACGGTCACCGGTACGTGTATACCCTGACCGAGATCGGAGCGGAGCAGAATTATACCGCGCATGTCTACGGACCCGGACCGATCACCGGAACCGGGGATCAAAGAAGCGCGAAGGCCGCCGTTGTCAATACGAGAAACAATGAGTATATCAGCATAAACGGTACCAAGAGCTGGGGCTATGACACCAATGATTATACGAAGCATCCCGCGGTTGCCTTCAAGCTTTACGCAAACGGGACAGAGCATGCGACCCGTACGCTTTCTAAGGGAAGCTCCGATACGACGTATGAGTTTGCGGATCTTCCGAAGTATGATTACAGCAGCGTCGAAGTTTCTTCCTCTGACGGAACCGTGACCGGCAGACCTACCCTGATCGAGTACAGGGTATGTGAGACCGTACTGCCGAACTTCCTTGCGGAGATGACGAATACGGTACTTGCAAATGGCGTCACGGATGCCGCAGAGGGCTATACGGTAGCCTATGAGACCGGTACCGTGAGCTATACCGGCTATGACTTTAAGAATACGCCGACCAAGGTTGAGATCACGAAGGTCGACAACGACACGGGCGAACTGCTTGCCGGCGCGAAGTTTGCGATTTATGACAGCGACGGGAAGCTGGCGCTGACGCTTGACTCCGGTAACGCAAAGCAGCTTTTGGAGGGCCTGCTTGCACCCGGCACCTATACGTTAAAGGAAACCGAAGCACCGACCGGCTACAATCCGGCGGACGATCAGAACTTTACGGTTCCTGCTGACGGCACAAAGACCGAGGTTGAAATGCGGGATACGCCGATCATCGGCAGCCTGCACCTGATGAAGGTAGATCAAAAAACGCAGTTAGGGATCATCGGCGCGACATTCAAGGTTTATAAAAAGAACGGCGACCCGGTACATGCGGTCCTGACGGACGTCAGCAATAACATTTACCGGTATACGACCGACGGAACCGGCGTAACGGAATTCGGTGTATCGAGCAACGGAACCCTTGATATCATGGAGCTGCCTTACGGAGAATACTATGTGAACGAGATCGAGGCGCCCACAGGGTACAAGCCGAAGACCGGCAATATCTCCTTCTCTGTGCTGAAGCATGGAGTGGCCAGTGATCTGACAGTTGAAAATGAGAGAAAGCCGGGCAGCGTAAAGCTGACAAAGGTTGAGCTGGATATGGAGAACAATGTCGGCGCTCTGCTAGAGGGAGCTAAATTTGAACTCTATTCCGAGTTCCCGGTGACAGCCGGACAGGCTCTTGTTTCAACGGCATACTCCGACGCGTACTATCGTTTCGGAAGATATACCACCAATGTACTCGGTGAGATCCACGAAGGCGGACTGCCTTGGGGTGAGTATTACTTTATCGAGACAGAAGCGCCGGAAGGCTACCGGACCTATGTGGATACCGATGGCGCACCTATTGTCAGAACCTTTACCATTGACGCAAGTAACGCCGGTACAGAGATCGATCTTGGCCTCATCGGCAACGGTAAGGATCCGACTTCCTCGACCTTACCGGAAACTCCGACGCCGACGCCGACGGATGATCCTTCGGGAACACCGACACCGGGTATTCCGACCGGCGGAACGGGAACAGGAACGCCGACGCCGACAACCTCGGTAACGCCTGGCCCTTCGGGAACAGCGACACCGACACCGGGTATTCCGACCGGTGGAACAGGAACGGGCTCGCCGACGCCGACGACTTCGGTAACGCCTGGACCTTCGGGAACAGCGACACCGACGCCGGGTATTCCGACCGGCGGAACGGGAACAGGTACGCCGACACCGACGACTTCGGTAACGCCTGGCCCGTCAGGAACAGCGACACCGACACCGGGTATTCCGACAGGCGGAACGGGAACGCCGACGCCGACGACTTCGGTAACGCCTGGACCGACAGGAACAGGTACACCGACGCCGGTAATCCCGACGGGCGGAACGGGAACGGGAACGCCGACGCCGACGCCTGGTACGACAGGCACACCGACAAGCGGACCTTCAGGAACAGTGACACCGACCCCGGTTATTCCGACCGGCGGAACGGGAACGGGTACGCCGACGCCGACGACTTCGGTAACGCCTGGACCGACAGGAACAGGTACACCGACAAGCGGACCTTCAGGTACGCCTGGTACGACAGGTACACCGACAAGTGGCCCTTCGGGAACAGTGTCACCGACGCCGACGGGAGGAAAAGGAACTGGTACACCGACGCCGACGAGAGGAAAAGCGGAAGTCACCAGTACACCTACCCCGACGCCGACAGAAACATCGACGCCTACCTCTGAACCGACAGAGACGCCCGCGTCGACCCCGACGCCGACGGATACGGTTGTCGTGATCACGGTAACGCCGACGGCCACACCGGTTGTTATAGCGGCAACGCTGACACCGACGCCGACCAGGACCATTACCCTGACGCCGACACCGACACCCAAGCCGACAGCTGCTGTACTGGGTGAAAGAAGAACCAAGCCGGGCAGCGTTGTACAGGGTGTTCTGGGCGTACGTTCGGCACCTACCAAGGGCGTACTTGGTGAGAGAGTCGGACCTGCGACAGGAGATGCCGCGAATATCGCACTCTGGATCATTATCCTGGCGGCCTGCATCGGCGCGATCGTCATGATCCTCCTGCAGACGTCAAAGAAAAGAAAGACCAGATAAAAATGACATATTTAAAAGAATGAGCTAAGGTTCATTCGTGAGCGCATGATCTGCACAGAGATGCGCGGAAAGCAGGGCGGCCATGGGAAAGTAATTCACATGGCCGCTTTTCTGTGCTATAATGACGACAATTGCGAATTTGCCTAAAGGAGAAGTAAAGGAGGACCAGATATGATACCCAATACAAATTACGCGAACTTAAAGGACTCCTATTTGTTTTACAATATAGCGCAGAAGGTGAACCGGTATCTCGAGGAGCATCCGGGGACAAAGCTTTACCGCATGGGGATCGGCGACGTTTCCCTGCCCCTTTGTCAGGCCGCGATCAAGGCGCTGCATGAGGGCGTTGAGGATCAGGCGCGTCAGGAAACCTTCCACGGCTATATGCCGGAGTGCGGCGCGCCCTTCTTAAGAGAGGCGATCGCCGCGTATTACGGGAAAAGAGGCGTGCAGCTTCAGAATGACGAGGTCTTTGTGAGCAGCGGGGCCTCCGATGAATTGGGGGATATCCTGGATCTGTTCGGGCATGATAAGACCGTGGTGATCTTAGAGCCGGCCTATCCCGCGTATGTGGACGCCAATACCATGAGCGGCAACAGCATTATCCGGGTACCGGCCGGAAAGGAGAACGGCTTCCTGCCCTCGCCGGATGATCTGAAGGCAGTCGCAGCCGGAAAGACGCCCGATGTGCTGTATATCTGCTCACCGAATAATCCGACCGGCGCGGTCTTTTCCAGAGAAAAGCTGAAGGCGTGGGTGGATTACGCCTGCGAAAGCGAGGCTTTGATCGTTTTCGACGCTGCCTATGAGGCTTTTATTTCCGGGGATGAGGAAAAGGAGCTCCCTCATAGTATTTATGAGATCGAGGGCGCTGCCGAGTGTGCCATCGAGATCTGCTCTCTTTCGAAGACGGCCGGCTTTACCGGTACGAGATGCGGCTATACGGTGATCTCAAAGTCCCTTAGGCGCGGCAATATGAGCCTGAACGATATGTGGGTCCGCAACCGCACGACGAAGACAAACGGTATTTCCTATATTCTGCAGAAGGGCGCCGCCGCGATCTTTACGGAGGAGGGACAGAAGCAGATCCATGAGAATATCGCGATCTACAAGAATAACGCGAAGGTCCTGATGGAAGCCGTGGACGCGCTTAACGTCTGGTATACGGGCGGAAAAAACGCTCCCTATATCTGGATGGAGTGCCCGAAGGGCCTTGGCAGCTGGGAATTCTTTGACAGGCTGCTTGCCGAGTACCAGGTCATCGGAACGCCCGGCGAGGGCTTTGGCAGCTGCGGCGAGGGATATTTCCGCTTCTCCTGCTTTGGATCGCCGGAGGATACGAAGGAAGCAGCAAAGAGGCTGCGGATGTTTCATTAAATAGAAAAGAATAAGAGGTGAGTGTTTTGTATATATTTTTGTCGGTAGCTACAGCATTGTTCGCAGGTCTGATGCTGACCCGTGTTTTTCGCGCGTTTCACTTGAATTTTCCGGATGTCACGGCGTTTTTGATCGCGGGACTTCTGATCGGGCCGTACTGTCTCGGACAGTTTGGCATAGAGGGCCTTGGCTTTGTATCCTATGAGGATGTGCAGAAGGTCGGCATCGTCAATACGACGGCGCTTGGGTTTATCGCCTTCTCGATCGGCAGCGAGTTTAAGCTGGAGGCTTTAAAGCATACCGGACGGGCGGCGACGATCATCGGCATCGCACAGGCGGTTTTTGCGTCCTTTTTTGTCGATGTCGCCTTAGTCAGCCTGCATTTTATCCTGGGGGATGAGATCCTGCCGATCCCGGCCGCGATCACGATGGGGGCGATCGCCGCGGCTACGGCGCCTGCGGCAACGTTAATGGTCGTCAGACAGTATAAGGCCTCCGGACCGTTAACAAGCCTTTTACTGCCTATCGTCGCGCTGGACGACGCGGTGGGGCTTGTGATCTTTTCCGTTTCCTTTGGTATCGCGCAGGCGATGCAGGGCGGACGGCTTGACGCGATATCGATCGTCGTGAATCCGATCTTAGAGATCATTTTTTCTCTGTTACTCGGCGGGGCGCTGGGACTGGTCCTTGCGAAGCTCGAAAAGCTGTTTTATTCCAATTCGAACCGTCTTTCGATGACGATCTCTTTTGTTTTTCTGACCATTGCGCTGTCCTATCTGGAGATTCCGGTGGGACCCGCGACCATCAGCTTTTCCGCGCTCCTTGTCTGTATGATGCTTGGCACCGTATTCTGCAACTGCAGTGAGTTTTCCGATGATATCATGAACCGGGCCGAGAGATGGACCGCCCCGCTAAACGCCACCTTTTTTGTATTAAGCGGCGCGGAGCTTGAACTGAGCGTCTTTTCACATATCCCGTATATCGTGATCGGTGTCGTTTATATCCTGGTAAGATCGATCGGAAAGTATTTAGGCGCCAGAGGAAGCGCCGCGGCCGTAGGCTGCGATGAAAAGGTCAGGAAGTATCTGGGGATCACGCTGCTACCGCAGGCAGGCGTGGCCCTTGGGATGTGCAATCAGGCCGCCGCTCTCGGCGGGATAGAAGCTTCGATCATCCGGAACGTGACGTTATTCGGCGTTCTGATCTACGAATTAGTCGGCCCGCTCATGACGAGAGACGCGCTGATGAAGGCCGGCGAGATCGCTGAAAAACCGGCAGAGAAGCAGGATCGGAACCGGTTCAGAAAAAATTGAGGTTAGATATTGAAGGATAATTATGAATGGCCCTCAGAGGCGGATAAGAAGAGGGAGAGGGCAGGAAACAGCAACAGCGCGCAAAGCCGCCCGAAACGAAAAACGTCTGACCCGAAAGAAGACGAAACGACTGTGAAGCCGTATCAAAATCCCGGGCGGGTCCTCCCGGGCGAGGAGGAGCCGGACAGCGCGATCGGCGTAACGAGTCTCGTTTTCGGTATTATCGCGCTGCTTTCTTCCTTTGCTCTGTTTGGGATCGGCTTTGCGATCGCGGGACTGGTGATGGCGATCCTTGTTCTGCGAAAAAGATATTTCGGAAGAGGCTTCGCGATCGCCGGCCTCGTTACCTCCATTATCGCGTTAGTCACGCCCATCGTGGCTACGGTGCTTATCATAGTCTTCTGGGATGATATTCTCTATACGGTTGAAGACAGGCTCGTGGACGGGGTGGTCGAGGAGATGTTCGGCGGGACTCTTGAGGATTATCTGTACGAAACCATCAATGATACGGTCGGACAGTTTACCGACGGGCTGTCGGAGTCCCTGGAGCAATACGTGGACGAGCATGCCGACGAATATACGGACGAGTATGAAGATGACCTGAATGACCTCGTGGACCGGCTGACGGATGAATACGGGGACGAAGGCGAGGAAGAGTAAGAGGAATGAGGAAATTCCTTATTCTCCGCATTTTCCGGTAATGATCCAGGGAGCGGGCTGATTCTCAAAGACGTTTTTCGAGGTCAGCTTGGAAACGGCGATCTGGATCACCGTGACATCGTGGATATCATACTTTTCAAGAATATCCCGCAGGGAAGCCGCTACCTTGAAATCCAGCGTATAGATCACGAATTCCATGGCCGGGTTGATGCCGGTCAGATAGGCGAGCTCCTGCTCGAGACTGGCGGAGGCCACTAACATGGTGGTATCGGGCACCGGAAGGCCGTTCATGGTATCGGGACCGACATGATCCACGATGACGATATTATGCAAACCAAACTGATTGACATTTTCTTCCATGGTCTCGCGGTCGCTTTCCTTGTATTCCACCGCGATCACGGTGCCTTCGCCGTTGATCATGGCCGCTTCCACCGCGATGGATTCCCCGGAGATCACACAGAGATTTTTTCTTTCATCGATCTGCATCTTGGAGAGCAGGACGGAACGGATCTCGGAGCCCACGTATTTGACGGAGCCCGAGGCGAATTTCTTATTATCCATGCCGAACTTGATCGTGCTGCGGGCGTTGGGATTCAAAACGATCATGCCCGCGGAAGCGTTGATGCCCCGGTCGATCATGGCCGATACCGGATCCCGCTTGATCGGACCCGTCGGCTCGGAGCCTTCATTATAGATCACCTCACAGTCCCCAAGTCCCACGTTCCACATCTTATAGAAGATATCCTTATTCCCGGCCTCCGTGAAAACGAGCACACAGCGGTGCGATTCCACCGTCGGGATCAGATTCTTGTTTTTTCTCGTGATATCCAGAATCTTCACATGCTCCAGATCGATCTCGGTATTATCCGAAAAATACTGCAGCCAGGACAGAATGTGTGAATTGGTGAACAGATTATGCTCCATAATGATCCTCCTGTTGTAACTGTTCCGAACAGATATTCTCCTGTTTTGCTTTAACGGCAGCGGGAGAGCAGCTCTTCCCACTTCTGATCGACATATTCCTGCGCCGCTTCGATGGTCCACTCGTTCCCCGGCTTGAAGCAGTGGGAGAAGCGTCCCTGCAGGCGCATGAAATCCTCCACCGGAAGCTTGCGCTTTGGTTCGTAGGTCAGTCGGTATTCGCCGTTCACGACCTCATAGACCGGCCAGACGCAGGTATCGATCGCGGCCCGGCAGATCGCAAGGAGGTCATCGGCAGGATACTGCCAGCCCCGGGGGCAGGGCGTCAGGACATTGACGAAGGTCGGTCCCGCCGTATAGATGGCCCGGTGCGCCTTTTCATGAAAATCCTTCATATTGCCAAACAGTGTCGTCTGTGCCACATAGGGAGACCCGTGGGCCACGACGATCTGCGTCAGATCCTTCTGGGTCTGCTTTTTACCAACTGAGTCAATGCCTGCCGGCGTCGTTGTCGCCGAGGCAAACCGCGGCGTAGCCGAGGAGCGCTGGGTGCCGGTATTCATATAGGCGTTATTGTCATAACAGAAGTAGGTAAAATCATGACCCCGCTCCAGAGCGCCGGAAAGCGACTGGAAACCGATATCGTAGGTTCCGCCGTCGCCGCCGATGGCCAGGATCTTGAATTGACCATCCGGGTCAATCTTTCCGCGCCGCTTCATGACCCGGTAGGCGGCCTCTACCCCGGAGGCTGTGGCGGATGCGTTTTCAAAGGCGGTATGGATATAGGAGTCGTCCCAGGCCGTATAGGGATACTGAAAGGAGGAAACCTCCAGACATCCGGTGGCGTTGCAGATCACCGCCTTATCCTCCGGCTTCAGGGCCCGCATCATGCCGCGGCAGACGATGCCCGCCGCGCAGCCGGCGCAGAGCCGGTGGCCCGCGTAGAACCGTTCCTTTTTATTCATTTCTTCTTTCAGATTATAAGCCATGATCAGTTCCTTTCAAAAGATCAAAAATCCGCGCCCCGTTGTCCCATATGCGAATACACCGGGCCGGTTTCGCCGGTTTTTACAATGTCTGAAAGCCTTGCATAGACCTCCTTTGCTGCCTTTACCGTGAAATCCCGCCCGCCGAGGCCATAGACGATATCGATCATTTTCGGCCGTTTTTCCAGATTGAAGCAGGCACCCGCGGTCTCCGCAAAGAGAGGACCGCCGCAGGCCGAAAAGCCTTCGCTCTTATCCATGACAGCGACGGCCAGACAGTTTTTAAGGGCTGCCGCAAGCTCTTCTCCGGGGAAGGGTCTGAAAACCCGGAGCTTGATCAGGCCGGCCTTTACACCTTCGTTTCTCAGCTCGTCAACCGCAGCCTTTGCGGTACCGGCAGAGGAGCCCATGATCAGCATCGCGATCTCGGCATCCGCCATGCGGTAGCTTTCAAAAAAGCCGTAGCTTCTACCGAAGGTCTTCTCAAAATCGGCGGCAACGTCGAGGATCACCTGCTTTGCGTTTGCCATGGCATTCGCCTGAGCGACCCTGGCCTCCATATAATAGGCGGAGATGCCGTAGGGGCCGACCGCCAGCGGATTTTCCTTTTTCAGGAGATAGTTTTCGGGGCAGTACTGTCCGGCAAAGGCCGCCACGGCGGCATCCTCCTCAAGCTCGATATTTTCGATGGCATGGGAGGTAATGAAGCCGTCCTCACAGACCATGAGGGGGAGCCTGACGTCCGGATGCTCGGCGATCCGGTGGGCCATCAGGTAGTTATCGTAGACCTCCTGATTGTTCTCGGCGTAAAGCTGGATAAAGCCGGAATCCCGCTCCGCCAGCGAATCCGAGTAGTCATGATTGATATTGATCGGTCCGGTCAATGCGCGGCAGGAGACCGCAAGCACCACAGGAAGCCTGAGGGAGGCCGCCACATAGAGTACCTCATTCATATAGGAAAGACCCGCCGAGGAGGTCGCGGTCACCGCTCGGCAGCCGGCCGCTTCCGCGCCGAGACAGGCGGAGAGAGCGGAATGCTCGCTTTCCACACAGATGAACTCCGTATCCACCCGTCCGTCCGCCACGTACTGCGCATAGTACTGGGGGATCTCCGTGGAGGGCGTGATCGGGAACATCGCGAACACGTCGGGATTGATCTGGCGCATAGCGGTGGCGATGGCCTCGTTTCCGGAGAGACGTTCTCTGATGCTCATGCTTCTTCCCTCCATTCTATCGCGTCAAAGGGGCAGGTCTTTAAGCAGATCCCGCAGCCCTTGCAATGATCATAGTCAAATTCTCCCCGTTTTCCGTCCTGAACGGGAATCGAGGAATCCGGGCAGAAGGGGGCACAAAGAAGGCACTGCTTGCACTTCTCCTCGATCCACACAGGGGTCTTTTGACGCCACTCGCCGGTCATGGTCAGACGGCTCGTGCCGGGCTCTGCGATCTCGCAGCCGGTCGTCAGCTCCTGCCAGGGTATTTTTTCGTTTATCTCTGTCGCTTTTTTCATATTCATGCAGTTACGCTTCCTTGTATCTGTTCAGAACCCTTTGGCTTCTGAACAGATACGCGACCCGTCATTGAAATTTTTTGCTTCGCAAAAGGAAGGGCCGCATCGCAAAACCTTCATTTTGGCACGCCCTCAGCAGCAAGTGCTTCGGGCTGTCCTGAACAGTTATGCTTCCTTTACCATATCCATCGCCAGACGCAGACAGTTCAGATTCCCGTCGATGACCTGGGGCTTTTTTGCGAATTTATGACGGAAGGATTCCTCCATCTCCCTTAAAAACTCGTCGGCTTCCACGACGCCGCTTACCCGGACCACAGCCGCAAGCATCGGCGTATTCGGAAAATAGGCGCCGAGGCATTTTAAGGAGATGCTCCTTGCGTCAATGGTACAGACCCTGCCGGCGTAGCCGTGTAAAAGAGGGCGGAGCTCTTCCGGGCTTTTTGCGGTATTGATGACCACCGCGCCGCTTTCCGAAAGCCCTGCCGTCACATCCACGCTTTCCAAAAGCGTTTCGTCCACGACAGCGACATAGTCGGGCTCGTAAATATTCGAATGGATCGGACATCTTTCCTCGGAGATGCGGTTATATGCCGTGATAGGCGCCCCGGAACGCTCCGGGCCGTATTCTGGAAAGGACTGGACATATTTGCCGGCCATAAAGGCCGCGTCCGCTAAAAGCTGACTGGCGGTCTTGGCGCCCTGCCCGCCCCGTCCGTGCCATCTGATCTCTGTCATGGTCTTCATGTTCCTGCTCCTTTTGGTATACTGTGAAAGATTATAGCAGAACTGCGGGCCGTTGGCTATTGGAAAATTATGTGCTATACTCGTTCTATCAATATAAAAAGAGGAAATGATCCAATGGCTTACGATCAGGAACTGGTAGCGGCTAAACTAAGACGCTGGGAAAATTATATCAGGCATTACAGTCTGCCGGACTGGGAGGATATCCCGGATATCGGCCTTTATATGGAGCAGGTGGTGACGCTGATGACGCAGTATCTGAACTATCTGCCGACGGAGACCGCGAAGAAGAGCGATAAGGAGGAATTATTCCTGATCACTCCGGCTGCCATCAATAATTATGTGCGGACGAGGATCATGCCGGAGCCGGTGAAAAAGCGGTATTACCGGATCCATATCGCCTATCTGATCATGATCTGTACGCTGAAGCAGAGTCTGAGCATTGCCATGCTCAAGCAGCTGATCCCGCCGGAGACCTCGGAAGAGGAGATCAGGCAAATTTACAGTGATTTTGTGGAATGGCAGCATATCGAGGTGGAGTATCTGGCTGAACAGCTTCGCGATATCGCGGCGCCGCTCTACGGTACCGAGGAGCCCGTGGAAGGGCTGCTCAACGTGGATTCGGTTAAGAATCTGGTGATCGTGACCGGGCTTATGTCCGCTTTTTCAAAACTTCTTGCCCAGAAGCTTTTACTGCTTGACGGAAAGAAGCTCCGGGACGGAGAGGATATTTCCACCCGCTTTCCGGAGGAATGAAGGATCAGACATCAAGTCCCCTGCCGGATTCGATCCGTTTGACATAGAGCGCAGGGTTCTTTTTCATATCCACTAATGTCCGAAAGGCGTTTAAGACCATGGTTTCCTTATTGCAGGTTGTGGGATTTTTCCCGATCTCGCGGATCAGGTTGTACTTATCCATCTGCCAGACATAGAGATCCGAGAGGGCATAGCCCGCCACCTTTTCCCGGTCCGCGAAGGTATGGTGCTCCAGATAATAAACAAATTCCTCATATACGGCATCGTCCAGGACGAGCTCCGTCCAGAGATCGTCCCCGAATTCCCGGGAAAGGCCGGCATAGTCGATCAGCTGATAAAAACCCTCACAGACTTTGATTTTTGATGTAGAAATAATTAAGCTCATGAAATCATTATAACATAAAATCGGATCATCGAAAGGGAGGCAAGAAGAATATGGGTTATTTTAATAAGAAGAGGTTTCGGCAAAAAACTGCCCTGCTTTTCGGGTTATTGTTTTTGATGTCATCGCTTTGCGCCTGTAATCTGCCGTATCCGCTGACGGAGGAGCGCTTCGGCCTTGATATGGACGGCGGCCTGGCAGGCAGGCTTCAGGGGATCACCGGGGATGCCCAGGGCATATCCGCCAAAAAGGATCCGATCGAAAGGAAAGACGACGGAAGCTATGTTTTGTCAAAGGAGGCTTCCGAGGGGCAGCTGACGCCTGCCGATATTCAGGAGATGAACGACGGAAACGCGGTGCTCATATATAATGAAAACGGGTATCTGTCCACCCTGGTGGGACGGTTTTACGATAAACGGATCAAGGTCGTCCCGGGGGATATCGAAACCTTTAACGCCGCCATTTCCGCCCTGCAGGGCATGGCGTCGCTGTTAGGGCTGACCCGGGGCTGCGCCTTTATCACGGCCTACGGGTCCCAGGACCGGGAGGGCTATACCTATCTGACCTACCGGCAGCGCTACGGGGGCACGACAGTGGATAACGCCACCCTCCATATTGTGTTGGATCCGGAGGGATATCCCTGCGCGCTGTCGCAGAATTTCTCCCCGGAGGCCGGGACAAAGCAGGCGGAGGAAATATCCGAAGAGGAAGCGCTTGCTATTGTGAAAAAGCAGTATCGAAACTACGATCTGACCTATTATCCGGAGGCAACAAGGCATATTGTCCTGAGTACCGGCTCTCATGTCGAAAACTGCTATGTGGTTTACTGCAGCAATCCCTTCCCGGTCACGGATTTTGAAAACCTGCAGTATATGGCGGTCTACGTGAGTTTTGACGGCAGCCTGATCGGCATGCTGCCCACTTCGAATCTGGAGGTTTCCAGCGAGGATGCCTATAACAGCGCGGATTTTTTTGAGGGGATGGAGCCGGCACGGTTTGAGGGTAAGGTGACCATGCCAAATGGCGATGTGCTGGATCTGAGCCTGCCGACAGCCTATCATCCGGCGGACGGAAAATACTATCTGATGGATCCGGGCAGGCGTGTCGCAGTGGCGGAATACGCGGACTTTAACAATGCCGGGGAGCTGGCCTTCCTGACCAGCAAAAGCAATCAGGACTGGCGGGATAAGGACCTGATCACCTACTGGAATTATTTAAGAGCCTATGAGTTTTACGCGGGGATCGATATCAAGGGACCGGACGGTTTTGAAACGCCGGTACTGATCCTGCGCAATATGGTGAACGATGCCGGGGAGCCTATCGACAACGCCTGCTTTATCGACCTTCTAAACGGCTGGTATACCTTCGGCTACAGTGAGATCAATGATTATTCCACCAATCTCGACTGCGTGATCCATGAGTATACCCATGCCGTCAGTCAGGCGACGCTGCAGGGATCGCAGTACTGGAACGACTACGGCGCCATCAATGAGGCATTCTGCGATATCATGGGAAATATCGGGGAGATGAAGTTTCAGGCTACGACGGACGACAGCTGGCTGATGCTTGAGATGAGCGGCGAGACCATGCGGAGCATGTCGGAACCTCATGACTACGGCCAGCCCGTATCCGTCGGCGATATTTATTACGTACCGAATGCCGGGACGCCTACCATGCTCAATGACGCCGGCGGCGTCCATACCAACAGCTCTTTATTGTCCCATACGGCCTATGAGCTTCAAAAAGCCGGCATGAGCCTTGACGAGCAGATCGATCTCTGGTTTACGTCGCTTCAGCTTCTGACCCCCGGCTCCTCCTTTGAGGACGTGTACGGCGCGCTTGTTTACAGCGCCCGCTCCAACGGCCTTGAGAAGTATGAGCCCCTGATCTGGGCTGTATTTAAAACAGCGGGGCTTTACGGGACGGAGCGCCAGTTTGAGGAGCGTTATCTGACGCAGGAGGGCTGCGGCCGCTTCTATATGGAGATGGATGAGGATATCGCAAACAGCGGGAGATTTGCGGTTTATATCTATGGCGAGGACGATCAGCTGTTTACGGTTACCTGGCCGGACCAGGAGGGAGTTCTGACAGGTCTTCTGCCGGTGGGGGGCTACTATTTCCAGATCCGGGGCGTGAACGCGGAGGGGAAAAAGCTGCTGATCCACTATGTGAACGACGGCTGGGTCATTGATGAGGACGGCGTCTACGATTACGATCTCGTGCGCATCACCGAGCGGGAGACCACGGAATTAAACGGTTTTGAGTGAGAACGATCAAGTAAAGCTTGACGAGATCAACGCTTCCTGTTAATCTAATATGGTAAATCAGATTATTTGTTTCTATAAATTAGATTGACGACCGGCTTTTGTAACGGCTTAGGGGAAAGGAAGAAAGATATGGCGGATTTTGTGATCTATACCGACTCAGCTTGTGATATGGGAAAGGAGCTTTTGAAGAAATGGGATGTGAGATACGAGAGTCTTACCTTCCAGTTTGATGATTCCGGGGAGGAATACGGCAGCATGGATATGCCGGCGGATGAGTTTTACGCAAGGATGCGGGCCGGAAACGTGGCAAAGACCTCTGCCGTCAATATGCAGACGTTTTATGACGGGTTTAAGAGAGAGCTTGCGGCGGGAAAGGATATCCTTTATATCGGGATGTCCGGCGGCATCAGCAATACGCCGAATGCGGCCAGCATCGCGGGAGACGAGCTGAAGGCGGAGTATCCGGACCGTAAGATCATCACCATCGATACCCTGACGGCTTCTATCGGAGAAGGCTATCTGGTCTATAAGGCTGTGGAGATGAAGAAGGAAGGCAAGAGCATCGAGGAGATCGCCGACTATATTTATGACAATATGCAGAAGGTAAATCTCTGGTTTATCGTTGATGATTTGATTTATTTAAAAAGAGGTGGTAGAATAAGCGCGGCGGCCGCTTTCGCAGGCGGCGTGCTGCAGTTAAAGCCGGTGCTTCGGGTCGATCCCGAGGGAAAGCTTGAGAATATGCAGAAGGTACGGGGGCGCAGCCAGTCGATCAAGACTTTGGTGAAGCTTTACGGAGAAAGAGCCCTCGATAGAAAGGGCGAGTATGTGATCTGCCACGCTTCCTGCCCGGATGAGGCAAAGGGCCTGGAAAAACAGCTTAAAGACGCTTATGGCGTCGGGGCGACGTTTATCACGGAAATGAGTCCCGTGATCGGCGCCCATACGGGACCGGGGGCGATGGTATTAGTATTTTTCGCAAATGAGAGATAAGGCAAAACGGACAACGAGAGGATTGGTTTTAGAGGGCGGCGCGATGCGGGGGCTTTTTACCTGCGGCGTGATCGATACCCTCATGGAACGGGAGATCGTCTTTGACGGCATGATAGGGGTTTCCGCCGGTGCCGCTTTCGGGTGCAATTACAAATCGCACCAGATCGGCCGCGGACTCCGCTACAATAAGGCGTACGCGAAGGATCCCCGCTACTGCAGCGTGAGATCGCTGTTAAAGACCGGGGATATGTATAACGCGAAATTCTGCTATCATGTCCTGCCGGTGGAGCTGGATCCTTTTGACGAAGAGACCTTTGAAAAGGATCCGATGGCGTTCTATGTGGTCGCCACCAATGTCAAAACGGGAGAGCCGGTTTACAAGAAGCTGAGCAGTGTGGGCTATACGGGCTTTGAGTGGTTTCGGGCCTCGGGCTCGATGCCGCTTGTTTCCAATATCGTGATCCTTGACGGCATGAAGCTTCTGGACGGGGGGATCGCCGATTCGATCCCGCTTAAGTTCATGCAGAAGCAGGGCTACCGAAAGACCGTTACGGTACTGACAAAGCCCCGGGATTACGTGAAATCAAAGAACCCGGCCATGCCGTATATCCGAAGGAAATACAAGGAATATCCGAAATTTATCGAGGCCGTGGAAAACAGGCATCTGATGTATAACAATCAAATGCGCTATGTACTGGATGAGGAACGGATGGGCAATACCTTTGTGATCGCGCCGCCCGCGCCCTTACCCATCGGTCATATCACCCACAGCCCGGAAAAGCTTCAGAGGGTCTATGATATCGGCCGGAAAGAGGCGGAACGGGTTTTTGACGCGCTTGAGAGGTATCTGGCATGAAGACCCATGATAAGAGTATCCTGACGGGGCTTGCGGATCTATCCGCAGGCCCCGTTTATCCTATGCATATGCCGGGACATAAACGGCGCGACCTAAACGGGACCGGACTGCCCTGTTCATACGATATCACGGAGATCACGGGGTTTGACGACCTGCACGCGCCAACGGGGCTTTTAAAAGAGGCGATGGAGCGGGCCACTGCTCTTTTCCGTACAAAGCGCACCTTCTTTCTGGTAAACGGCAGCACCTGCGGGATCCTTGCGGCGGTCGGATCTTTGGTAAAGCACGGGGACAGGGTGATCGTGGCCAGAAACTGCCACAGCAGCGTCTTTCACGCGGTCCAGGTGATGGACCTTGCGGTCTCCTGGGTTCTGCCTGAGTACCTTTCGGAATACGGGATCTTCGGAAGCGTACGCCCGGAGACGGTGGAAGAGGCTTTGAAAGCCTGCCCGCAGGCAAAAGCGGTGATCATAACGAGTCCCACCTATGAAGGCGTCCTGTCGGATATTTCTTCGATCGCGGCAATCTGCCATAAAGCAGGGGCTTTGCTCATTGTGGATGAGGCCCACGGGGCTTCGCTCCCCTTTTATGAAAAGAGCGGATACCGGGGAGAGTATGCGGGGAGCATTCCTTTCCGGGAATTAAGCCACCTTTCGGCGCTTTCCTGCCAGGCAGACCTCATAGCCCAGAGCGCGCATAAGACGCTGCCGGCCCTGACCCAGACAGCGTTTCTTCATATCGGAAGAGACAGCGTTTTTTTGGATGAAAAACGGATCCGGGAACAGCTGTCGGTCTATGAGACAAGCTCCCCGTCCTATCTGTTCCTGGCGTCCTTAGATGCATGCATTTCGCTGATCGCAGAAAAGGGGACAGAACTATACACTGCCTATGAAGAAAACCTGGCGCTGCTTTATAATGCCCTTTCCGGGCTGCGGAAGCTTCGCGTTTTTTACCCTTCCGTTTCTTTCACGGGATGCTTTC
>JAILQQ010000162.1 GCA_024698885.1 Lachnospiraceae bacterium
CTTCCTACGCGGAAGGCTTTGACTATCAGGTATATATTTTCCGTTTTGTTTCCATTCTGGGAGAACGCTATACCCATGGTCATGTATTCGATTTCTGCAGAAAGCTGAAGGAGGATCCGACGAAGCTTTATGTACTCGGAAACGGAAAGCAGAGAAAGTCCTACCTCTATGTGAAGGACTGTATGGAAGCTATCCTGACGGTTATCGCAAAGGCGGATGAAAAGGTTAATATCTATAATCTCGGGACGGATGAATACTGCGAGGTCAACGATTCCATCGGCTGGATCTCCAAAAAACTGAATGTGAGCCCGACCCTGAGCTATGCCGGCGGCGAGCGCGGCTGGATCGGCGACAATCCCTTTATCTATCTGGACACAAAAAAGGTACGTTCCCTCGGATGGGAGCCGAAGGCTACGATCGAGGAGGGTGTTGTGAAGACCGTAGAGTATCTGATGGCCAATCAGTGGGTTTTTGAGGCAAGAGATTAAGGAGAAAGAAATGCGCCGGTCTGCTGGCAGATCGGCGCCTGGAGGTTAAAGTCAATGGAACCAGAGAATAGAACTATCATCGTATTCTATTCAAAGCACCACAGAAATACGCAGCTTCTGGTAGACGCGATCAAAAAGCGGGAGCCGGCGGTAGCGCTGATGAACATTTCGGAGATCAGCCCGTATTATCTGAGCGATTTCGACCGGATCGGCATTGCTTCCGGGATCTATTATTCCAGATTCGCAAAGCCCCTTATGAAGTATTTGGAGGTGCATCTGCCGGAAAACAAAAAGGTTTTTGCGATGTTTACCTGCGGGCAGATGAACAGCGGCTATACGAAGGGCGTGAAGGCTCTTGCCGAAAAAAGAAACTGTGAATATCTGGGAGAATACGGCTGCCTGGGCTTTGATACCTTCGGGCCCTTCAAGCTCATGGGCGGCATTTCCAAAGGGCACCCCTCCATTACGGAGATCACGGGCGCCGTGGATTTTTACAGAAGTCTCGGGAAGTAGGACTCCTTCTATTTCACGATATTGCGGACCCACAGCCCCTGTCTGACAAGAGCGATCCCGATCAGACCCTTAATGAATTCCGTCAGGCAGACTAAGAAAAAGACCAGAACGATGGAAAGAGTCGTAAAGCGGCTCAGGATATAGGCAAGGGGCACGGACATAAGCCAGGTGGCGCCGGCATCGAAGAGAAAGGTGACCACGGTTTTCCCGCCGGAGCGCAGTGTGAAATAGGATACATTGGCGATGGCGTTGCAGAACATGGTAGCGCTGACGACCCGGATAAAGGCGGTGGCCAGTTCCCGGACGTTTTCCTCCGTATTATAGATCCGCGGTATTAACGGGGAGCATAAAAAGAGTAAAAATCCCATAACAAAACAGCTCAGCACGCTGAGCGTCATCATACGGTAAGCATTTTTCCTGGCCTGCAGAAGCCTGTCTGCCCCCAGATCCTGCCCGAGCAGGATCGAGGTGGCGTTCCCTAAAGATAAGAAAACCTCATTAAAGATCTGCGAGATCGTATTGCTGATATTGATCGCGGCAATGACCGAAAGCCCCCTAAGGGAATAGGAATGCAAGAGCGCGGCCTGTCCGAGACTCCAGGTGAGTTCTCCCATAAACAGGGGCGCTGTTTTTTTAAGGACCGGCGCTACCAGCTCCCGCGGGATCTTAAAATTCCGGTAAAGGTCGACAAAGAACGGATATTTTTCCCTGTGGCGGTGGGTGGCAATCACTACGATGAGCATTTCCGTGAAACGGGAGATCACCGTCGCAATGGCGGCGCCCGCAACACCGAGCTTCGGAAAGCCGAGCAGACCGAATATTAACAGCGCGTTAAAGACAAAATTGACCACCATGGCGATCATGCCGGCCGTCATCGGCAGGGTCGTCTGCCCGGATTCCCGCAGTGTGCCCGCGTAGCACTGCGTGACGGTAAAGGGGACCAGGCCGACCATCATGATACAGAGATACTGCCAGGCATAATGGAGCGTTGCCGCCTTGTCCGCGGCGGAGGTATCCTCCGCGATATACAATCCGATCAGATCCTGCCCCGCGATATACAAAAAAAGAATACTGG
Source organism: Lachnospiraceae bacterium (assembly GCA_024698885.1). GTDB lineage: Bacteria > Bacillota > Clostridia > Lachnospirales > Lachnospiraceae > UBA2868. The sequence goes on from JAILQQ010000162.1 coordinate 2,077, forward strand.
CTCCCATTACGACCAGCCCCAGGACCAGCTTGAAACGCGTCGTATTACGGACGCCCTCATAGTCTCCCTTGCCGAAGAACTGGGTGCCGTAGATCCCGACGCCCGCGATGCCGCCCCAGATACAGAGATAGTATACGAAAAGGATCTGGCTGATGATCGCAACCGAGGACATGGGAATCGTGCCGACCTGTCCGACCATGACGTTGTCAAGGAGCCCGACGATATTGGTCAGCGTATTCTGAATGATCATGGGCACCACAACATAGGCCACCTTCCGATAGAAGGGGGCCTCCCCGAACAGGCACTCTTTCAGATGCAGTTTTACCGCCAGCGCCTCCTGTGATTCCTTTGGCAGATTTTCTCTGGTTTTATTCATAACCCCCATCTTATCATAGTTTCAAAAAGTTCACAAACTTTCCATTGTAATTTTCAGGATTCTACCATAGACTAAAGTAGATGAGGTATGAGTATATGGAAGAAAGTATTTTCCTCTCCATGGATGAAGAGGAAATATTAAGGCGGAAAAAAGCGGCCTATCGGGCCGTTATGCGGCAAAAACGGAGAAAGAAGCGGCTCGTGAAGGCCAGATTGATCCTGGCGGGGCTGATTCTTTTTATTGTTCTGATAATCGGCCTTCTTGTATTTATGATCAGCAGGCTGATCGATGCCGTGAGAGCCGGACATGAAACCGAACCGTTAAGCGCGGCCTTCGGCGGTATCGAAAGAGCCCTGGAGCCGGAGCCCGTAGAGGAGGAGGTTATCGAGGAGCCGGAGCAGAGACTCTACCATGCGTCTGAGGACGGAAACATAGCGGGGATCGGCGGAGAGGTCGTCGGCAGCTATGTGATCCTCGTTGATAAGACAAATGACAGGGTCATGGCCGGGCGGAATTATAAGACCGTGATCAATCCCGCTTCGATGACCAAGGTCCTGACGCTTCTCGTAGCGGTGGAGCATCTGAGCCCGGAGCAGCTTGACGATACCTTTACCCTGACCTTTGATATTACGAATTACGCCTATGTCCATGACTGCAGCACGGCGGGGTTTGCGGAAAACGAAACCGTGACGGTGCGGGATTTACTATACGGCACGATCCTTCCTTCCGGCGGCGACGCGGCGGTGGGGCTTGCGACCTATATCGCCGGATCTCACGAGGCTTTTGTGGAGATGATGAATGAAAAGCTTGCGGAGATGGGACTTGCGGATACCGCGCATTTTACCAACTGCGTCGGCCTCTATGATGAAGCGCATCACTGCACCTGCTACGATATGGCGATGATCATGGCGACGGCCATGGACAATGAACTCTGCAGGGAGATCCTTTCCGCGAGGAAGTATACGACGAGCAGCACCCCGGAGCATCCGGCGGGCATCGATCTGTCCAACTGGTTTTTACGCCGGATCGAGGACAAGGATTGCGGCCTGACCGTTTTAGGCGGAAAGACCGGCTTTGTGAAGGAGTCGGGTAATTGCGCGGTGAGCTTGGGCGTCAGGGATGACGGATCGGAATATGTCTGTGTGGTTGCCGCCTCCAGAAGCGCCTGGCGGTGTATTTATGATCACGTAGCCGTGTATCAGCAGTTCTTTGACGCCGGTTATGTGCCGATGTCCGAGGAGGAAGCGGAAAGCGCCATCGAAGAAGATACGCAGGAGTGGAAAGAGATCAAAAGGCAGGAAGAAGAACAGAGGTAACTGTTCAGGACAGCCCGAAGCACTTGTTGCTGAGGGCGTACCAAAACGTGGGTTTTACGATGCGGCCCGTCCTTTTGCGAAGCAAAACCTTCAATGACGGGCCGCGTAACTGGTCAGAAGCCAGAGGGCTCTGACCAGTTAAGAACAGAGGTAACAAGGATAGAATACAGAGAGGAAGGTATTGTATATGAAGGTTTTAATCATTAACTGCGGAAGTTCGTCATTAAAGTATCAGCTGATCGATTCCGATTCCGAGGAGGTTCTGGCCAAGGGACTCTGCGAACGGATCGGCATCGAAGGGGGCATGCTGACGCATACGCCGGCCGGACGGGACAAGATCGAGCGTGCGGTGGAAATGCCGGATCATGTCAGAGCGGTTGAACTGGTGCTTGAGAGCCTGACGGATAAGGAAAACGGCGTGATCGGTTCTCTCGATGATATTGACGCTGTGGGGCACAGACTCGTTCACGGCGGAGAAAGCTTCTCGGAGGCGACGTTAATAGACGATGACGTGATCAAGGCGATCGAGGCCTGCAATGATCTGGCGCCGCTTCATAATCCCGCCAATCTGATCGGGATCAATTCCTGCCGGAAGCTGATGCCGAACGTGCCGATGGTCGGCGTTTTTGATACGGCCTTCCATCAGACCATGCCGAAAAAAGCATATCTTTACGGGATTCCTTATGAATATTACGAAAAATACAAAATCCGCCGCTACGGCTTCCACGGGACCAGCCACAGCTATGTTTCCAAAAGGACTGCGGAGATCCTGCATAAAAATTATCAGAACTTCAAGGTGATCGTCTGCCACCTCGGAAACGGCGCCAGCGTCAGCGCGGTGAAAAACGGGCAGTGCGTGGATACCAGCATGGGTCTGACGCCGCTTGAGGGCCTGTTTATGGGGACCAGATCCGGCGACCTTGATCCCGCCATTCTTGAGTTCATCTGTAACAAGGAAAATATCTCCGTTTCGGAAATGATGACGATATTAAACAAGAAATCGGGCGTCCTCGGTCTTTCGAAGCTTTCCAGTGACTTCCGGGATCTGGTGCAGGCCAAAAACGAGGGCAATGAGCTGGCAAAGACGACGCTTGAAGCCTATGCCTACCGGGTCGCGAAATATATCGGCGCTTATACGGCAGCCATGAACGGCGTGGATGCCATCGTATTTACCGCGGGGATCGGAGAGAACAACAGCGACGTCCGCCAGATGGTGGGAGACTACCTTTCCTATCTGGGGACCGGCGTTGATAAGAATAAGAACAATGTCCGCGGCGAAGAGACGATCATCTCCTACGATGAAGCCAGGATCCCGATCCTGATCGTTCCGACGAACGAGGAGCTTGCGATCGCGCGGGAAACGGTGCGCTTAGTCAGTAAGTGATGAACAGAACAATAACAATTCCGGAAAAGGTTAAACGTATCATCAATATCCTGAAGGCCGAGGGGATGGAGGCCTACGCGGTCGGCGGCTGCGTACGGGATTCGATCCTTGGGCGCAGGCCGGAGGACTGGGATATTACGACAAACGCGGAGCCGGTCCAGGTCAAGCGGATCTTTCGGCGGACCGTGGATACCGGTATTCAGCATGGTACGGTGACGGTTCTCCTTGGCGGCGAGGGCTTTGAAGTAACGACCTACCGGCTCGACGGGAAATATGAAGACGCAAGGCATCCTTCCGAGGTGATCTTTACGAGAGACCTTCCGGAGGATCTGAAACGGCGGGATTTTACGATCAACGCCATGGCCTATAACGATGACGAGGGCCTGATCGATGCTTTCGGCGGTCTGAAGGACCTGAATGAGGGTCTGATCCGGGCGGTCGGGAGCCCCCGGGAACGGTTTAAGGAGGACGCTCTCAGGATCATGCGGGCCGTCCGCTTTGCCGCCCAGTTAAATTTTTCCATCGAGGAACAGACCTTTTCGGCGATCCGGGAGGAAACAGAAAACCTGAAAAGGATCAGCGCCGAGCGCATCCGCGTTGAATTAGTCAAGCTGTTAACCTCCGCGCATCCGGAAAAGCTTCTGACATTGCAGGAATGCGGGATCACCGCCGTTATCCTGCCGGAATTTGACAGAGAGCTCCTGACGCCGCAGCATAACAGGCATCATCAGTATGATGTCGGACATCATACCGTCGAGGCCCTGAAGGCTTCCGTTTCTTTTGACGCGTTGCTTTCTCCCGCTGATCTGACGGTTCTAAGGCTGACCTTACTGTTCCATGATATGGGAAAGCCCGACTGCCATACTACCGATGAAACGGGGACCGATCATTTCTACGGACACGCGGAAAAGAGCACCGGTATCGCGGAGAATATCCTGAAAAGACTGAAATTTGATAACGCGACGACGGATAAGGTCCTGCGTCTGGTGAAATATCATGACCACAGGCATGAGGTCACCGAGCCCCTGGTACGCCGCACGATCGTACAGATCGGGCGGGAGCTGATGCCGCTCTGGTTTTTGGTCAGGCGCTGCGATACCCTGGCGCAGAGCGTATATATCAGGGAGCGGAAGCTTGCCGAGATCGACGCTTTTGAGGAGACCTGCAGGAGAATACTGGAAAACGGCGATTGTCTCTCCCTCGGAGAGCTGGCCGTCAACGGAAATGATCTGATCGCGGCAGGTTTAAAGCCGGGAAAGGAACTGGGGCAGACCCTGAACAGACTTTTTGAAGCTGTCCTGGAGGATCCCTCCCGGAACCGCCGGGAGATTTTATTATCGGAAATATCGCAATGAAAAAGACCTCTTTTCCGGTATTCCTGATGCTCATTCTGGCAGTACTCGGCTGCGCTTTATTTATGAAGGAATACCGTCATATGCATAACAGTCCCCATCAGGGGAACGCGGCTCCGGTCAAGGGAAACGGCGGCGGGGAGCAGGAGAGCGGACCGGTCACGCCGGTTCCGGTCTTCGGAAAGTCCTTTCGGGGTATCGTGACGGAAACGGACCCGCAGGAGAAGCAGCTGATCTTTCAGGAGCTTGACGGAGAAAAAACGGCGTCGTTTTTCTATGACGGCACGACCTCCTTTTTCAACCGCTTCGGACAGTCCGTCACGGCCGTTGAGCTGAGCATCGGCGAGATCGTGGATGTCCGCTACGACGATACGGAAAAGCCTCTGATCAGCGTCAGCGAGAGCACAGAGGCCTTTACAATAACGGATGTTGTTAAATTTGACATCGACGAGAAAAAGCATATGATCACCATCGCCGGGGAAACGTACCGTTTTACCGATGATATTTTCCTCTGGTCCGAGGGGGAAAAGACCGAATGGATGAACATCAACAACCTGGATACCTTAACGGTGCGGGGGATCGGCAAGCAGGTCAGCTCGGTCGTCGTTACCGCGGGCCATGGCTATATCCGGCTGTTGAATGACAGCTATTTTCTCGGCGGATGGATCGAGGTCGGGCAGGAGCTGATTAAACCTGTTACCGAAGATATGCTGATGACGGTGCCGGAGGGAAGCTTTCACGTGCGCCTGACCAATAAGGGCTATCTTGGCGAAAAGGACGTCACGATAGAACGCAATAAGGAATCCGTCATCGATCTTTCGGATATCCCCATCGAGGAGGTGGCGGTCGGGCATGTGGAATTTAACATCGAACCCGGTTACGCCCAGCTCTTTATTGACGGCGATATCACGGATTACGAGGAGCGGGTGCCCCTTGAATACGGCGTGCACAATATAAGGATCGAAGCGGCCGGTTACCAGACCGTAACGACCAATATTAAGGTGGGCTCGGAATATGCCCAGGTGGATATCGAGCTGGATCCCGATGACGGGACTGCGCAGAAGAGCGGCTCCTCCGAAACGCCCTTTAACCAGGTAACCCAGGCACCGACGCCCCTGCCAACCCAGGTACCGACGTCCGTGCCGTTACCGAGCCTGCTCCCGACGCCCCTGCCGACCCAGACGCCTGCAGGCGTAGTCGATATCGGCGGCAGCAGCTCATCCACGGAGATCATTTCAAGCGTAAAGAAGATTTATGTGGAGCAGCCGGCGGGCGCAGAGGTTTATCTGGACGGCAGCTATATCGGCATCGCGCCGGTCAGCACCCCGAAGGTGACGGGCAGCCACGTGATCACCTTAAGCAAGAGCGGCTTTGTAACAAGGAGCTATACGGTAAATATAGAAAACGACGGAAACGATATTACGCTGTCCTTCAGCGCGCTGAGCGCGGAGCAGTGATCGTTTGTAACAATCATGATACGGGATTTTTTTCGCAGACAAAACAGAATCGTGCTCGTTCTTTCCGTGCTGACGGTACTGGCCGCGAGTATTCCGCTGTGGCGCGCTTATTGTATTAACGGGCATGACCTCGAATACCATCTGCTCCGGATCGAAGCGCTGAAAGAGGGAATTCAGGCGGGACGCCCGTTCCTCAGGGTCAATATGCTGTTTTTCGGCGGCGCCGGCTACGCAAGCTCCCTGTTTTATCCCGATCTTCTGCTGTATTTCCCGGCTCTTCTGCGGGTGCTCGGCGTTCCGATCAACCAAAGCTATCATATTTTTATCGGGCTCTGTATCCTTCTTTCCTATCTGAGCGCCTATTACTGCGGCCGCCGCATGACCGGTTCTCCCTGGGCAGGGCTTTTTGCCGGCATGCTCACGACGCTCTGTGAATATTTCATAGAAGATATCTATGTCCGCTCCGCCGTGGGAGAGATCACCGCGTTTATCTTTCTGCCCTTTGTCATTGCCGGCCTGTATAACCTTTTAGAGGAAATACCCGCTGCCGGAACTCATCGGAACGAGCTGTATCTGCTCGGGATCGGCTACGGCGGACTGTTGTTATGCCATACCGGCAGCTTTATCCTAAGCCTCATATTCGGCTTTCTGATCGTACTGCTCCATATCGGAAAGATCCTCCGGACGCCGGGACTTTTCGGCCGGCTGTCACTGACCGCGCTTCTGACGGCAGCCGCCACCTGCTTTTACTGGCTGCCGGTTATGGAACAGCTTCTTAAGGGCCGGTTTTATGTTTCCACGCCGTGGATGAAGCCGGTGGATGAGCTAAGGACCTTCGCGCAGATATTTTATACGGACTTTCCTTCCTGCGGCGGTTTTCTGATCGTTCTCTATGTCCTTCGCCTGCTTGTGAAAAAGAAGGAGACGCTCATTTCTTTTTCGGATAAACTGTTTTGCTTCGGGATACTGTTTTCCTTAGGCACTACCGGGCTTTTTCCCTGGCGGCGGCTCGGGCCTTACCTGACCTTTCTGCAGTTTCCCTGGCGCCTGTTTCTGATGAGCTCGGTGTTATTTGCCTTCGCGGACGCGATCCTTCTATATGTGATATGCAGGGAGCGTTATATCGAGGCGGTCTCCTGCATCGTCTTTATTGTCTGTGCGCTGCTGGCCTTTTCGGTCATGGAAAAGAATGACCAGGGGTATTATGATTACGGGCTCGATTATTTCAGCTATAAGCCCTTTACCGCCCATGTCATCGCCGGCGAATGGCTGCCGGATACGGTAAAGGATCCCGACGCGCTGCTAAGGCAGAGCGAAGAGGCAGTGGGGAGCGACGGGAAGCCGGTCGATTATGTCAGGGAGAAAAACGAGCTGACCGCCCGGATCGACAGAGAGTTAAGTTACGTAGATGTCCCGTTTATCTATTACGCGGGTTACGAAGCCGTTTCGGAGACGGGAACGCCCCTTATGGCAGACGGAAACGGCGTTAACGGGATGATGCGGATCTATCTGCCCACCGGATACCGGGGAGCGGTCCGCGCGTATTACGCGGGAACGCCTGTTCAGCTGCTTTCCGTGATCATTTCGCTTATTACCCTGCTCTGGCTCTGCTTCCGCATGATAAGAACTATAAGAGGCGCGCGGAAGGGATCCGATATGACCGGGAAGGCCTTCCTGCTCATGCTTTTATTATCCGTAACAATCGTATCGCCCGGTCTTTCCGGCTGCGGTTTGGAAGAAAACGCGGGAGGAGAGGCCGACCGGAGCAGCCTTTCCGAGATCGAGGATACGCTGACCCGCTACGGCAGTGAAAAATCGGGAGAGCCGGCTGCCGGGCAGGAAAAAGACGGCGAAAAGGAGCTTACGGCCGTGATCGCCTGCAGCCAGGGTGGCTTTGAGCAAAACAGCCATAAAAGCTTTATCTTAATGACGGAGGGCACGATTCCCGAGGAAACGCCGCTTCTTTTTGAGGTTTTCCGGCCGGAAAGCGAGAAATGCCTTTTTCAGGGAGAGCTTACGGAAAGGAGCGATCTGAAGGAGGGGGCGAAGCGTTTTTTTTACGGGGACTTTTCAGAGCTTGCGCAGAGCGGGGAATATACGATCCGCTGCTTTCTCTCCGAGGCCGTGCAGCCGGAGAGCCCGGCAGTTATGATAGAGAGCGGGCATTACCAGAAGCTTCTGACCGCGCAGACGCTTGAGGTGCAGGACGGCGCGGAAACAGGGGATCCGTTTATGCAGGTCGCCGATCTGTTATTGTCCTATGAATTTTTCGAGCGGGAGCTGTTTGACGGAAAGAGCGACGTGATGCCGATGTCGTTGGCGCTTGCCGACACGCTTGTCAGGGAGCTGTTTTCTGCGGGCGCAGAGGAGCTTTCTTTCCGGGAGCAGTATCTGTTTGCCGCTGTTCTTGCGCAGTACGCGGGAGATATAGCGCCCTATCATAAGGCAGAGTCTGCCGAGGCCCTTCAGCTTTCGGAAAAAGTTTTCCGGATGGCGGAAAAGAGCTTTGAGGCGGCACAAAAAGATCAGGGGGCGGAGACGGTACAGGAGCAAAGAACCGCCGCAGCCTACTACGCGGCGGCGCAGCTCTATAAGACGGCCGGCAAAAAGAGCTACCGGCGTCTTGCGGAGGAACTCGCAAAAGAGGCGCCTGCGGGTTTTTCGATGGACAGTCCCGGCTATCTGGGATCGATCGCCTATCTGACGACCGGGTATAAAACGGACCGGGCACTTTCGGAGCTTTTGATGACCTCGCTGCTAAACGATGCCATTGCCGCAGCGGAAAAGGACGGGGACCGTCTGCTGCACTGCGACAGGGACGGTATTTCCGAAGACGACCTGGGCGAAGCTTTAGAGGACGCAAGGCTTTTTGTTTTTGCCAATTCCGTCAGCCAGAGCACCCTTTACGTGAACGCGGCAGAGGACGCGATGGGCTTTCTCTGCGGCATGAACGCGTCCGGAACGGATTACAGCAGTGAAAACCGGCTGCCTGTTTTTTATATTTTAAACGGTTTAATATATTCCTGCGCAGCAGAGGGGAAATAAATACAGAAAGGGGAGTATAATATGAAGATCGTGGTTTTGTGCGGGGGACTCAGTACGGAACGGGATGTTTCGCTGATCTCCGGAAAGATGGTTTATCAGGCTCTTTTGGAAAACGGCCATCAGGTGATCTTAACGGATGTTTTTTTAGGATATCCGGAGCCTGTTGAGCCGGAGAAAGCGTTTGAAGAGGATATTGACTGGTTTGCGGTTCTGCCGGAGTTTTCGGGGGATTTCTCCATCGGGAAACGAAAGCTTGATCTTTCCGAGGTAAGGTCCTATCGGAAGGACGGCGGCAGGAGCTTTTTCGGGCCCCAGGTGATCCCGCTCTGCCAGGCGGCGGATATCGTTTTTATGGCACTGCACGGGGACTGCGGCGAAAACGGAAAGATCCAGGCGGCTTTTGATCTTTGCGGTATCCGCTATACCGGCACGGATTCCTTAAGCTCCGCCCTTGCGATGGATAAATCCTTTACGAAGTATCTGTTTGCGGCGCATCAGATCCTGTCGCCGGCGTATCACGTGCTGAAGGACGCCTCCGAGGATTATCATCCGGATTTTCCCTGCGTCGTGAAGGTAAACAGCGGCGGCTCCAGCGTCGGCGTCTATATCGTAAGAGACAGAGAGGCCTACGAGGTGGCGGTCAGGGAAGCCTTTACCTATGATCATAAGGTTTTCGTCGAGGAATATATCGAAGGCCGGGAATTCACGGACTGCGTCATCGAGGGAGAGGCGCTGCCGGTGGTGGAGATCGCGCCAAAAAGCGGTTTTTATGATTATAAGAACAAATACGAAGCCGGGGCGACAGAGGAGACCTGCCCGGCTAAGATCAGCCCTGCTCTGACAAAAAAGATCCAGGAGGCGGCGGTAAAGGCCTATTTCGCACTGGAGATCAAGACCTACGCGCGCATGGATTTCCGGGTGGATCAAAACGACAACGTTTACTGTCTCGAAGCCAATACCCTGCCGGGGATGACCCCGACCAGCCTGGTTCCCATCGAGGCGGCGGCCATCGGAAAATCCTTCCCGGCGCTTTGCGACTGGATCCTTCAGATCTCCATGGACAAATATAAATAAGGAAAAAATATATGAGAGGCATGACATTACAGAAAATAGCACAGGCCTGCGGCGGGAAGCTTATTCCGGCCGGGTGTCTTAACGAAGAGACAGAAGCCTCCTGCGTGGTGATCGATTCCCGAAAGATCGAAGAAAACGGGATCTTTGTCGCGACAAAGGGAGAACGGGCAGACGGCCATTCCTTCATCGGACAGGTCTTTGAGAAGGGAGCCCTTGGGGTCATCTGCGAAAGGATCCCTAAGGAGAACGAGAAAGCGGGAAACTTCATCCTGGTAAAGGACAGCTTGCAGGCCCTTAAGGATCTGGCCCGGTATTATAAGAGTCTTTTTTCGACCCCGACGATCGGGATCATCGGCAGCATGGGAAAGACCAGTACCAAGGAAATGGTCGCGGCGGTGCTGTCAGAGCGGTACCGGGTCCTGAAGACGGAGGGAAATTTCAATAATGAGATCGGCGTTCCGTTAACGGTCTTACGCCTTCGGGACGAGCATGAGATCGCGGTCATTGAAATGGGGATCAGTACCTTTGGAGAAATGAGCAGACTTGCGGAGATCGTCAGGCCGGACAGCGTGGTCTTTACCAATATCGGACCCTGCCATCTCGAGGTGCTGCAGGATCTTGACGGCGTCTACCGCGCAAAAACAGAGGTTTTCTCCTATCTTTCCGGGAAAGGACGGGTCTGTTTAAACGGCGATGATGAGAAGCTCAGGGCGACCGGGGAAGTGATGGGAAAACCGCCGCTTTTCTACGGCCTTTCCCCTCAGAACGATATTTCCGCAAAGGACGTTGTCAACCGGGAGCTTGAGGGAACGGATGCCGTGATCAGCTTAGAGGGATCGGAATTTTCCGTGCATATCCCGCTGCCGGGACGGCATACGATCTATAACGCGTTAGCCGCGGCGGCGGCAGGGCTCTGCTATGGATTAAGCGGGGAGGAAATACAGCAGGGGATCGAGCATGTGCAGGGCCTGCCCGGACGCATGAATCCGATCCGCACCGGGAAATACCTCGTGGTCGACGATTGTTACAACGCAAATCCCCGCTCCATGGAATCGGCCTTATCCCTGCTTGGCGGGACAAAAAGCGGAAACCGCACGATCGCCATCCTCGGGGATATGTATGAGCTCGGAGAGGACTCCGATCTGCTGCACAGGGAGCTTGGGCGGTATGCCGCAGGGCTTGCCGTCGACCAGCTGGTCATCGCCGGTGAATTATCGAAGAGCATGTATGAAGCGGCAGCGGAAGCCTGCAAAGAAAAAGCAGACGGGCCGGCCATCAGCTACTATGCCGATACCGACGCGCTGCTTGAAAGTCTGAAAGCGGAAAATCCCTTTCAGGAAGGGGATGTGATCCTCGTGAAGGCCTCTCACGGCATGCATTTTGAGAAGGTCGTGGCACTTCTTACGGAAATAATGATACAAGACTAATATTCAATGCCCTTACGAGCCTTTATGCCTTTCTCGTAGGGGTGTTTTTCCGCCTGAAAGCGGGTGATATAATCGGCGGTCTCAAGCATCCAGGGCATCGGCGCCCGGCCGGTCAGAACGATCTCCCGGGAGATATGATTATCCGAAAGAAACAATTTCAGCAGTTCTTCATCAAGTAACTCATAGCGGCAGGCGGTAAGCGCTTCGTCAAGGACCACGAGCTCGGAAAGCGCTTCCGTACTGCTCTCCGTTTTTCTTTTCATGAGCTCTTTCAGGATCTCATCCTGTCTCATACGGATCTCCCTTTTTTCCGCTTCTTCCATGCCGGAAATGAATTTTTCCGTCGTTTTGCCGTTTATGACCTCCGCTCCGCATTGCTTTAACAGTACGGCTTCTTTACTGTCCCAGCCGTCACTTTTTAAAAAGCGGACAAACGTTACCGCCATGCCGGCTCCGAGCGCCCGAAGCGCCAGCCCCGCCGCCGCGGTCGTTTTTCCCTTTCCGTCTCCGTAATACAAATGGATCAGTCCCATATCGGTTTTTCCCCCTGCGCCGATTCGGTCTGCAGGCAGACCGAATCATTTCCTCTGCCCTGCGCCGATCCGCTTGCGGATCGTGTGCTTAGGAATGAACTTCAGTTCATTCAATAGTAAGCAACGCCGTGGCAGCCACGGTATCGTCATCCTTTAAAGCCTGCAGCATCAGCTTTTCGTCACCGGGTACCTTTTCCTTGTCCCATTTTCCGGCAAAGACCCGCAGCCTTTCGCCTTCAAAGCACTGCATCCGGTACTGTACCTCCACTTCCGTGATCATGTGGTTCTGAAACCACTCCCTCGAAAAGGCATTTAAGAACATATCGATATATTTGATATTATTCATATGACGGGAGACATCGAGATCCGTATAGCAGACGGTATGCGTATAGCGAAGCTCCTTCTCGGGGAGCGTGGTGCCGATCCTCGCAAAGCGGGACAGGCCGTCTTCTCTGTCGTAAAAGGCCTCCTTATCAAGATCGATCCGGGACAATCTCTCGAGGCGCTGCTTTCCCAGATGAAACAGACAGCTTTCCAGCCGGCCGGCTGCTGACAGCGTATCCCCCGCATATACAAGCAGGCCGTGGTTGACGAGGAGAGGCGATCTTACCGGCTCCATCCAGGTTTCCACCCGGACCGGCACGGAAAAATCCGCCTTTTGATAGATATGAAGCTTATATTTCGTAAAAAGCCATGCACAGCCCGTCTTTTTCGGCAGCGTATCGTTTCCGATGCCGTAGGCGTGCCGGTAGGTCGCGTTAACATCCTGAAAGATATTGAAATATCCGCGGACTCCGAGACGCCCGTCCGCGTCCGCGTCCCGAAACAGAGGAATAAATTCTTCCGTATATAAATGATCCTTTAATACAGCCTTTTTTCCCAGCATGTCTTCTCTCCGTCTGCGCCGGCATGAATTGTAACGCCCTTAATATATACTCAAATAAATGGAATCTATTTGTTCCGCTGAGTATAACATATTCAGCCCGGTCAGTCTATCTGTCCCGCAGCCCGTAGCGCATGCCGGATCGCGTTTCCCGCGAAAGCGCTGATGATGATCTTTGCGGCGTCAAAGGCCAGAAAGGGCAGAACGCAGACCGACAGCGCGGCGAAAAACCCGACATGCTGCAGGAACATGAACCACAGCGTGCCAAACAGATAGCAGACGGCAAGGCCGAGGACCATGCCGGACAGCTGCATGAAGATGCGGCCGGAGGAGGCTTCGATCAAAAAGCCGCTGATCAGGCCGAGAAAAACAAAGCCGATAATAAAGCCGCCCGTCGGACCGAGAAGCTTTGCCGGACCGCCGGTAAAGCCTGTAAAGACCGGCAGGCCGAACAGACCAAGAAGGATATAGAGTATGATCGAGACAGTCCCCTTTTTCCATCCGAGCACAAAAACGCAGAGATATACCGCGACCACCTGCAGGGAAACCGGCACCGGTCCGATGGGAATGCTGAGTGGTCCCAGGATGCAGCAGACAGCCGTCATGACCGCGGTCGTTAAGAGGCCCTGCAGTCTTTTTCCGGAAAGATCAGTTGAATGATCCATGATATCGTCTCCTTTCGGATAAATGTAAACCTGAAATCCAAAAAGAGTTTACCATTCCTTCCCCGGTCTGTCAACGGCATGAACAGGTTCATGCTTAAGCGCACGATTTGCTGGGCAAATCGGCGCAGGTAGGTTATAATGATACGGTAGTTTTGTTGAAAAATATTTAAAGGAAGTGTAAAGAAATGCTGCGATTTATCATAGCAAGTATCTATGTCGGTCTGGCGCTGATCCTTTCCCTGCCGGTCTGGCTTGTCCTGCAGGTGGTGGGTCTTTTTTCGGAGCAGGCAAAGGAAAGGGCCACGCTTGCCATTGCCCGCCCGGCCCTTAGTGTGATCGTATTCATCGCCGGAACGGACGTGACGTTTATCGGTCTTGAAAATGCGAACTGCAAGGAGCCCGCGCTCTATGTCAGTAATCACCGGAGCTTTTTTGATGTGATCATTCCGGGGACAAAGCAGCGGGAACCGCTTTGCTTCATCGCGAAAAAGGAATTCGGCAGGGTCCCGATCCTGAACCTCTGGATGAAGAATCTGCATTGTCTGTTTCTTGACAGGAAAGACCTGAAGCAGGGCTTGAAGGTCGTACTGTCCGCAATCCACTATCTGAAGGACGGCCGTTCGGTCTATATCTGTCCCGAAGGCACGAGAAACCGCACGGACGAGCTCCTTCTGCCCTTTAAGGAGGGGAGTCTCAAGATCGCGGCCAAATCGGGATGCCCGATCATTCCGATGGCGATCACCGGTTCTGACGAAGTGTTCGAAAAGCAGTTTCCGAAGCTTCGGAAAGCGAAGGTGATCGTCCGGTACGGCAAACCCTTTTATGCCGCGGATCTTGATAAGGAAAACCAGAAATTCCTGGGTGCCTATACAGCGGATATCATCCGCGGGATGCTACTGGAGAACGAAAAGCTTATTTCAGACGGAACAGCGTCCCGATAATGCCGCGGCCCAGGGAAGCGCCCACATTGCCGCCGATCTTCTTTCCGAGCTTTCCGCCCATGGAGGAGCCGATCGCGTTGCCGAATTCGCGGCCGATGGTTCCGGCGGCTGAGGAGGCGACGCCCTTGCCTGCGTTTTTGACGGCAGCCTGCTTTCTCTTTGCTTCCTTTTCTGCTTCCGCCTGCGCCTTTGCCTCCGCTTTAGCCGCGGCGGCTTCGGCTCTCTGCCGCTCCTTCTCCGCGGCGGCTTCGGCTCTTTGCCTTTCTTTCTCCGCGGCGGCTTCAGCTTTCTGCCGTTCTTTTTCCGCTGCCGCTTCCGCCTTCTGCCGTTCCTTTTCTGCTTCCGCCGCTTCTTTTTCCTTAGCCGCTGCCGCTTCCTCTTCGGAAGCCTTGCGCAGAAGGAATTCATAGGCGGAATCCGCGTCTATTTCCTCACTGTATTTCGCATAGAGAGAAGAGTTCTGAATAAACGACTGTCTCAAAACCCTGTCAATCGGTCCCATCTGACTCTGCGGCGGCAGGATACCGACCTTTTCCACCATCGTCGGTACGCCGCTTTCATCAAGCACGGATACCAAAGCTTCTCCGATCCCGAGATTCAGTAATTCCTCATAGGTATCAAAGGCAGGATTGGCGCGGAAGGACTGGGCCGCCGCCTTTGCCGCCTTCTGCTCCGCCGGGGTATAGGCATGCAGGGCGTGCTCGATCTTATTCCCGAGCTGCGCGAGGACTTCATCCGGGATATCCCGCGGATTCTGCGTGATAAAGTATACACCGATCCCCTTGGAACGGATCAGCTTGACGACCTGGCTGATCTTTTCGAGAAGCTCTTTCGAGGCCGAATCAAAAAGAAGATGCGCCTCGTCAAAGAAAAATACCATCCGGGGCTTTTCCTGATCTCCCGCTTCCGGCATGGTTTCATAAAGCTCGGAAAGCATCCAGAGCATAAAGCTCGAATACATCGTGGGATTATTCACGAGCTTTTCGCATTCCAGCACATTGATCGTGCCCCGGCCCGTTTCGTCTGTCTGGAACCAGTCACGAATATCGAGAGCCGGATCCGTAAAGAACAGCTCGCCGCCCTCCGCTTCCAGCGCGATGACTGACCGGATGATCGAAGCAAGGCTCTGCTTTGACATATTTCCATAGGAAAGACTGAATTCCTTCGCGTTTTCCCCGACATAGGTTAAGATCGAGCGGAGATCCTTCGTGTCCACAAGCAAAAGCTCTTCATCATCCGCTATTTTGAAGATCACCTTCAGGATATCCGTCTGCGTCGGGTTCAGATCCAGGACTTTCGCAAGAAGGATCGGTCCCATTTCGGAAACAGTCGTTCTCAGCGGGATCCCATCCTCCTGATAAACGTCCCAGAAGACCGTCGGATACGCCTGGAAGCGGAAGCCGTCCGCCGCAAGGCCGAAGCGCGCGATACGCTCCTTCAGATTATCATTTTCCGTGCCGGGATTGCACATGCCGGACAGATCTCCCTTGATATCCGCTAAAAAGACCGGTACCCCCATATCGCTGAAGGATTCCGCAAGGACCTTCAGCGTAACGGTTTTTCCCGTGCCGGTCGCGCCCGCGATCAGGCCGTGTCGGTTTGCCATCCGGGGATAGATACAGATCTTTTTCTCCCCTGCTTTTCCCAGATATATCTTATGATCAGAATACATGAGCTTCCTCCCTGTATGAGATTTACGCTTAAGAATGAACGCCGGTTCATTCCAATTACAATAAATATGATATAACAGGAACATTGGTCTTGACAATCTGAAAATTCCGGTATATGATATAAAACATATTAATCCTGTAGGTTATATATGAATTAGAAGGAAAGCAAAAGGAGGAGACAAAAATGGCAAAGATTTTTACATCGGCAGATCAGTTGATCGGCAATACGCCGCTTCTTGAGTTAACACATCTGGAGAAGGAATATGACTTGAAGGCTAAATTATATGCGAAGCTTGAGTATTTTAATCCGGCCGGCTCGGTCAAGGACAGGATCGCCCTGGCAATGATCCGGGAAGCGGAAGAGGCCGGAAAGTTAAAGGAAGGCTCCGTGATCATCGAGCCCACCTCGGGGAATACCGGGATCGGTCTGGCTTCGGTGGCGGCCGCGAGAGGCTATCGGATCATTATTGTCATGCCGGAGACCATGTCCGTGGAAAGACGGCAGCTGATGAAGGCTTACGGCGCGGAGCTTGTGCTGACCGACGGCGCGAAGGGAATGAAGGGAGCGATCGCGAAGGCGGAGGAGTTGGCAAAGGAAACGCCGAACAGCTTTATCCCCGGACAGTTCGTCAATCCCGCAAATCCCAAGGCCCATTTTGAAAAAACCGGTCCCGAGATCTATGAAGATACCGACGGGACGGTGGATATTTTCGTGGCAGGCGTCGGTACCGGCGGGACTATTACCGGTGTCGGAAAATATCTGAAGTCAAAGAAACCGGATGTGAAGGTGGTAGCGGTGGAACCGGCCTCCTCCCCGGTGCTTTCCACGGGTAACGCGGGACCTCATAAGATCCAGGGGATCGGTGCCGGATTTGTGCCGGATGTACTGGATACCGGGATATATGACGAGATCATAACCGTAACGAACGAAGATGCCTTTGAAACCGGCAAAAAGATCGGAAAAACAGAGGGGGTGTTAGTAGGGATCTCCTCCGGCGCCGCTGTTTTCGCAGCGCTCAAGCTGGCGCAGGAAGCGGAAAACGCAGGAAAGAATATCGTTGTCCTGCTGCCGGATACGGGCGATCGCTACCTTTCCACGCCCCTCTTCAGTTAACCATTATTTCTTATTAATGGGCTTCGCCCCTGCTTTTTCCTGCAGATTTTCGACAGCCCGCTTAAAGAAGCTTTTTTTCTTAACCTCTTTCGGGGCCTGCTGTCCATGCAGCCCCTTGACGCCGAGAATGTAAATACCGCTGACGGTGGCCTTCACTTCCTTTTTTACCGGCACATCGTCGAAGATCTTTTCATCACAGACCATACTCATGATCTGTGGCCCGACCTTTGCCTTTACGATCGGAAGCTTCGACCACCGCAGGTATTTCGGCGTCTGGTCTATCACCACCTGCGGAAGTCCCGATTCCGTCACCTTTAGTCGTTTTTTATCAATGATCAGCATCGAAACCGTCTGCTTATAAGCCTGCATCTGCTCTTCCTGCTCCGCCTGCTTCTTCTGCGCCCGCTTTCCGAAGAAATACAGCGCCACCAGCAGACCGATCAGGACCACCAGCACAATGATCAGGATGATCAATCCCTTTGACATAGCTTTCCTCCCAAAACCTCTGTTTATTCTGTTCTATCTATATAAAACCAATGCGGCTTTTTCATTCTATCATATATATCAAACTCTGCACAACCAAAATCCGCAAGCTGCTGATCGGACAGTAAAATCCGCTTTCCATTGCCGGAAGAGTGTGCTATGATTAACGTAGATAAGAATGTTTTTCGGCGCAGAAAGGGTAATTTTTTGAAACGCATCACAAAATTTGCCGTGTTGACGCTTTTGCTCCTGCTGGTTGGCCTGACGGCCGGCTGCAAAGAGGATAAAGAGGCGGAGACGGAAGGCACAGGACCTCAGATAAACGCGCTTGACTATATCGAGCTTGGCCAATATAAGGGGCTTTCGGTCAAAAGAATGGCCACGGACGTTACGGACGAAGAGGTGGAGCAGGCGCTGCAGGCGGATCTGTTACCCGCTGCGGAGTACGAGGAGATCACGGATCACGATGACGTCCGGAAGGGCGATATCGCGAATATAGATTTCGTCGGAAAAAAGGACGGTGTGGCCTTTGACGGCGGGACCGGCAGCGATTACGATCTGGAGATCGGATCGGGAACCTTTATCCCCGGCTTTGAGGATCAGATGATCGGAATGAAGGTGGGGGAGACGAAGGATCTGAACCTGACCTTCCCGGAGAACTACGGCGCAGAGGAACTGGCGGGAGAGGACGTTGTTTTTGAGGTAACAGTCAATGGCCTGAAGAAGGAAGCCGAAGCCGCGATCACCGATGAGACCGTAAAAAACTATACAAACGGGGAATATACCACGGTGGATGCCTATAAGCAGAAGCTGAAGGAGGATATAATCACCGGCAACGAGCAGTACGCGGATTCCGCCGTCTATACCGAGCTGTGGGAGATGGCCGTGGATAACGCGAAGGTAAAGGGAGAGCTGCCGAAGGAGCTTGTTGAGGATAAAAAGGAGAGGATGAAGCGCAACGCGCTTTCCTATGCCGAAAGCTATCACCTTACCATGGAGGAATTTCTGAACCAGTCCATGGGCGTCACCGAGGAGGAGTTTGAGCAGGAGACCGCGGATTACGCCCTGAAGGCCGCCAAGGAGACGCTTGTTTTAAACGCGATCGCGGAAACAGAGGGACTTACGGTAACGGATGAGGACCTCGAGACCGGCATCGATACCTATGTCGAGCTCTATCAGTATCCCTCCCGTGAGGACTTCCTCAATACGACGGATATGGATGAGTTCCGGGAGTATATCCTCGAATCCAAGGTGCAGAAGTTTTTAGCGGACAATGCCGTTATCGAACAGCAATAATATATAAATTTTAAAGAAAGCAGGAAAGAACATGCAGCAGTTAGTTACCATCAAAGAAATCTTTAAGGACCGGGAGGCCTATCTGAACAAGGAGGTTTCCATCGGAGGATGGATCCGCAATATCCGGGATTCGAAGACCTTCGGCTTTATCATGGTCAATGACGGCTCCTATTTTGAGCCGGTTCAGGTCGTTTATTCCGATAAACTGGAAAACTTTAAGGAGATCTCCGCGCTCAATATCGGGGCCGCGCTTATTATAAAGGGCACGCTTGTTCCGACGCCGGAGGCCAAACAGCCCTTTGAGATCCAGGCATCCGAGATTTTCGTAGAGGGCGCTTCCACGCCGGATTATCCGATCCAGAACAAGCGGCATACCTTTGAATATCTCCGTACGGTTTCGCATCTCAGATCCCGTACCAATACGTTCCAGGCCGTTTTCCGGGTCCGGTCCTTAGCCGCCTTTGCGATCCATAAATTCTTCCAGGAGAGAAATTTCGTCTATGTGCATACGCCGATCATCACCGGGAGCGACGCGGAGGGAGCCGGCGAAATGTTCCAGGTTACGACCCTTGATCTGGCTGACGTTCCGAAGACCGATGCCGGCGAGGTGGATTATACGCAGGACTTTTTCAATAAGCCGACAAATCTTACCGTCAGCGGACAGCTGAACGTGGAGACCTTCGCGATGGCTTTTAGGAACGTCTATACCTTCGGACCTACCTTCCGCGCGGAAAATTCCAATACGACCAGGCACGCGGCGGAGTTCTGGATGATCGAGCCGGAGATCGCCTTCGGTGATCTGGAGGACAATATGCAGCTGGCGGAAGCCATGATCAAATATATAATAACTTACGTTATGGAAAATGCGCCCGAGGAAATGAATTTCTTCAACCAGTTCGTGGACAAGGGCCTGATCGAAAGGCTTCAGCATGTAGTCAGCTCCGATTTCGGACGGGTCACCTATACCGATGCGGTGGAGATCCTGAAAAAGCATAATGATGAATTTGAATACAAGGTGGAATGGGGCTGCGACCTTCAGACCGAGCATGAGCGCTTCCTGACGGAAAAGGAATTCAAACGGCCTGTATTTGTAACCGACTATCCGAAGGATATCAAGGCCTTCTATATGAAGCAGAACGATGACGGGAAGACAGTTGCGGCGATGGATTGCCTCGTACCGGCCATCGGCGAGATCATTGGCGGCAGTCAGAGAGAAGAGGATTTTGATAAGCTGTTGGCCAGAATGCAGGAGCTTAAATTAAACAGAGAGGATTATGAGTTCTATCTGGATCTCAGAAAGTACGGAACCGTCACGCATTCCGGATACGGACTGGGCTTTGAACGGATGGTGATGTATCTGACGGGGATGCAGAATATCCGGGACGTTGTACCGTTCCCGCGTACAGTAGGAAACTGCGATTAAGATACTAGAGGAAATGATCCGGTCTGCGGGCAGACCGGATCGGAATGAACCAAGGTTCATTCCTAAGCACACGATTCGCAAGCGAATCGGCGCAGAAAGGAAATGATCCGGTCTGCGGGCAGACCGGATCGGAATGAACCAAGGTTCATTCCTAAGCAAACGATTCGCAAGCGAATCGGCGCAGAGGGGTAAGGGGATGAAAAAAAGAATCTGCTGCGTGCTGATGGCGGGGGTAATCGGCGCGCTATCCATGTTCGGACTTCCTGTTTCCGTAATGGCCACCAAAAAGACTGATGCGCAGGACCAGAAAAAGGAAGCGGAGAACAAACTCAATTCCGTAAACGAAGATATCGATGAGCTTTCCGAGAACAAGGAAGCCCTGGAAGAGGAGCTGGCGACGTTTGACGCCGAGCTTGTCGATCTTTTGCTGACCGTGGATATCATCGAAGAGGATATCAACAATAAAAAGCTGGAGATCGATCAGGCCACCGCGGATTACGAAGCGGCAAAGCAGAAGGAGCAGGAACAGCTCGAGGCCATGAAACGCCGCATCAAATTCATGTATGAAAAGGGCGACATGTCCTATTTCGAGCTGCTGATCAAATCCCAGAGCATTTCGGAGCTCGTGAACAAATCGGACTATGTGGAAAAGCTGTATGCCTATGACCGGAAGCTCTTAGACAACTATCAGCAGACCAAGGAAGAGGTATATGCTTTAAAGACGAGCCTCGAAAGCGAGATGACGGACCTCGAGGAGCTGCACGCGGATTACGAGGAACAGTCGCGGACGCTGCAGAGCATGATCGACGAAAAGCGGGAAAGCATCGAGGGCTTTGATGAGCAGTTAGCCTCCGCCCAGCAAAAGGCCAACGAGTATAAGGAAGAGATCAAGCAGCAGACGGCGGTCATCAAGCAGATCGAAGCCGAGGAGGAAGCGGCCAGAAAGGCGGAGGAGGCCAGAAAGAAAGCCGAAGAGGAAGCCAGAAAGAAGGCTGAGGAGGAAGCAAAGAAAAAGGCCGAGGAAGAGGCGAAAAATAAAGACAGCGGGCAGAGCAGCGACTCGGGAGACCAGAATAACGAGGAAAGCCATGAGGAAGGATCCGGGGAAGAGCAGAAAAACTACGATAATTCACCCGGCAATTCCAGTAAAGGACAGGAGATCGCCAATTACGCGCTGCAGTTTGTCGGCAATCCCTATGTGCCCGGCGGGACCAGCCTGACCGAGGGCTGCGACTGTTCCGGCTTTACACAGGGCGTTTACAGCCATTTCGGCATTTCCATACCGCGGAATTCTTCTTCCCAGTCCGTCGCGGGACGGGAGGTCAGTTATGAATCCGCGCAGCCGGGGGATATCATCTACTATGGCGGCCACGTGGGCATCTATATCGGAAACGGCCAGATCGTTCATGCCAGCACGCCTGCCACCGGCATCCGCGTCACCAACGCGCTCTACCGTTCCGTTATTTCGGTGAGACGCTTTGTCTGAAAATATCAGGAGACTGCGGAGCAGGAAGTGAAAGCTTCCTGCTCCGTTCTTTTTTATGAGCGGGAGTTATGGCGTTTTCGTATAGCGGAATGGCTGCTATTATAGTAAAATATACGATGACAATGTAACAAGTTTGGGACCAGACATCGGGAGAAATATCATGAGTGTCATACAGATTTCAGAAGAAACCGCATATCAATATGCCGGACGGATCCCGCCGGAGCTTTTAAATGATCTGGAACGCGAATATTTCAAGGGACTGGCCGTAAAAAACGACGACACAGAGGCGTCTGAGGCCGTGATCATCTGGACGCTTTTACGGGTAGATGACGAGAATACCCCTACGGAAGCGGAGATCCTCTGGTTCCGGGCGGATGACGAGCCGGCCGGAGAGGAGCTTTTTGCAGCCTTTGAGCAGGATATAAAAGAGGAACAGGTCGAAAGCGTCAGCTTCGAACTGGAAACCCTGACAGCTGTTGAGAAGAACGTATTAAAGAAGACGGGATTTAAGGTTGCCGAGGCGGAAAGCAGGGATATCTGCGTAACGATCGGCGATATGGCAGCGCTTTCCTTTAATAAGAAGGACAAAAAACCGCCCGAATATATTATGAGCCTGTCGGATATCACCACCAGCCAGTTCAAGACCGGGATCATGACCAGCATCTTTTACGGAAGATACGGCATCGCGGATGATCTGCCGTTTCTGCCCATGACCCGTTATGATCCGGATATTTCGAGCTGTGTCATAACAGATGATACGGTGAACGGTTTTCTGCTCATTCACAAAACGCTGACGGGAGAGTTTATCGTGGAGCTGCTTTTTGCCACAGAGCCCGACGCGAATATCAACCTGCTCAACATGATGCGCTTTTCGACAAACGCCGCCGCAGAGCTCTGCGAGGCAGAGGATAAGGTGATCCTGAGAAGACATAATACCGCGTCGGAGGCTCTTGTGCATAAGCTGTTTCCGGACCGGAAGGGAGATTTGATCATGAAGGGGGAAAAGCGGTATGGAAATTAAAAATATTCTGTTTCATCTGATGACTTACTCCTGGACAGGAAACCCGGCGATCGACCGTTTTATCATATACAGTTCAACGGTACTGATGGTTGTGCTGGCCGCTATCTTACTGGCCATTCTCTTAAAGGATCCCCATATGAAGCAGCGCAAAAGGCCGGAAGACAGGTTTATGTTCAGCGAATGTATCCTGGTACTGCTTTTGCTGGCATCAAACCTGTTAATGAACATAGCCGATCTGACCGACGCGGGATGGCCGCGCATTATGTATTTCGTACCGCTTATAGAGGAGATCCTTTATCTGCTGACGATCCTGCAGTGGATGATATTCGTGGATTACAGCCTGTACCGGAGCCGCGACCATATCAGGCGCCGATATAAGCATGCGCTG
Source organism: Lachnospiraceae bacterium (assembly GCA_024698885.1). Taxonomy (GTDB): domain Bacteria; phylum Bacillota; class Clostridia; order Lachnospirales; family Lachnospiraceae; genus UBA2868. The sequence goes on from JAILQQ010000162.1 coordinate 25,411, forward strand.
ATCCCGGTCATCGTTGTGGCGGGTTCCGGTATCGCGCAGACCGTCATATCGATCATGACAGGAGAAATGACCGACGCGATGATCGTTTCCGTCTATATCCTGGAGTTCTGTAATTTTGCGGTGGAGCTCGGATATATCCTGACGGCGGTCATTCTGGTGAAAAAGTATGATAAGCAGAACAGGGAGCCTAAATTTTTACGGCTTGAGGCTTTTATCATCCCGTTTGTGCTCGGGACGCTGTTTCGGCTTTATGACGCTTCCTTTATGGCGCTCGGGATCGTCCTGACCTATGGCTCGATCCTAAGGCGCGACCGTTACCTCGATCATGAAACGGGTTTTTATAACCGTGACTTTTTAGAGTACCGGGGAAAATACCGCGATGAAAAGGAGTATGAAGGCGGAAACGGCATTTTGATCACGGCGGCGGGCCACGGAAAGGAGATGGCCGAACTGCTGCGGAAGCTGAAGCCTGCCGGCGCTCTGCTGTTTGCGCTAGGCGGCGATTGTTTTCTGCTCTTAAGTGAATCGATCAGAGGCTCAGCGGTCAAAATGGCCGTTATGACCATAACCGAGGCTGCGGAAGCATCGGAAGCCGCTTTTACGCCTGAGATCAGGACCGCCGTACGCGGACGGGAGGAAACGGCCGGCGCCTTTGCCGCCAGATTGATGGGTATGCTTCCTGAACAGGCATGAACTCTGGCTCAAGAGACGAAAGGAGAATGAACTACAGTGAATGAATTCAGTTTTTTCCGGATCACGGGAGAAAATCAGGTTGAAATGTCCGGCATGCTGCCGGAGGATGTCTGCATGGCACTGAGGAAGGAACTGCCGGTCACGGCTTTTGCCGTTACGGAAGGAGATACCGTGATCGGTGCCCTGGCCGGCGCGGCAAACGGGGACTTCTTTGACATAGCCTCCCTCTATGTGGCGCCGCCGTATAGGAGACGGGGTGCCGGTACTGCGCTGATGAAAAGGCTGTTTGCGCTGCTTGACGAGGAGGAGCTGATGGCAAGGGTCGAACTCGGCGCTTTTTCGGGAGATGAACCTTCCCTGACCCCTTTTCTGATCTCGCTTGGCTTTGAGCAGGAAAATATCGAATATCCGCCCTACTTTTCGGCGCCGCTTAAGGATTTCCGTACGGATGCGGAAACGGCTGAGGCCGGAAACGGCAGGATCCTTTCGTTTTCAGAGGTTCCGGGGGAGCTTCTTGAGGAGCTTTGCGAAGACGCTGACGGGAAAGAGGAGCAGGGCAGAACGTGGAGCCTGCTTTCGGATACAGTCGATCCGGAGAACAGCTTCTGTCTCATAAGGGATGACGATATAGCTGCCTTTGCGGCAGCAGATACTGCCGTCGGAGAGCCTGCCAGGATCTCTCTTGTCTGGGCCGTAGAAGAGGATATGGCGGATGCGCGTATCATGCTTACGCAGACGCTTAAGGGACTTAAGGAAAAATACCATCCGGATACGGAGATCGTTATGCTAGCCATGGGGCCCGGCGCGGAGGAGATCGTGGAAGCGGTATGTCCTGACGCATCCTTTGCGGGAGCGCGTTTTGTCAGGGCATATTATGAGGAACTGTAGGAACTGTTCAGGACGGGCCACGTATCGGAAAGAAAGACCAGAAAAAGGAGCATAGAAATAAATGAGTCAGGAAAAGAAGCAGGAAGAAGCAAGGAAAAGCGAACCGATATTCCGGACGAATACACGGACCGAAGTAAATGCCGATCAGACCGGCCGGCTTACCGCGATGCCGATCGCAAGGACCATGACGTGGCAGGGGTCTGCTCCCCAGGCGCCCGGATCTTCGGAAAAGAAAAAAGAGAAGGCAGAGGATAAGCTTTTAAAGGTCGGAAAGGTGGAGACCGACGAAGCGTATTTTGAGCGGATCCTCAAAAATTCCATTGATAAGAATCTTGCCCTGAAGATAAGGCAGGACCGGGAGTCCGGCAAAAACGGCCGGAAGGAGGTCCGGAATATTGCCGCCTCCTCCTATGTGCAGCAGCTTCCGACCGCTGTAAAGGATAAGCTGTTTGGATCCTCAGAGAACGCGCAGATTAAGATCGCCAGAGGGACCTTTCACCATGCGGACCTGTGTACGGTGCGTGAAACGGCCGCGCTCAAAAAGTATTTTAACGGCCGCGATGTTCACGAAAGTACCGTAAAAGGCGCGGCAGACGAAATGCAGGATAAAAAGCTCACCCGGTATGTGAAATCCCTGCTTGATTTTTCCTTTGATAGCAGACATCTGACGGATGACTATCTTTCGCAGCATATCGCACAGATATATGATTACAGCCATAAATTAAACGAGTATCAGGAGCTGAAGCAGAAATACCCGCGGTTTTTCGCGACGCTTCCGGAGACACAGAAGATCTCCCTTGAGATGATGGCTGCCTCAGCGGCCTCTTTACAGGATCTGCTGCATGAGCATACCCGTCTTCACGGCATTCGGATCACGGAAGGCAAGGACGGAAAGGTGAAGGTGCTGTTACGCAAGGACAGTGATAATAAAGCCGAAAGGGATCGGGAAAGAGTCGAAAGACAGAGAGCATACGATGAAAAGCATAAAGCCTTCTGTAAAACGTTCTTTGACGAAAGCAACGTTAATATGGCAAAAACCCTGGCCGAAAGCAGCTTCGTAAACGAATCAGGCGGGCTCATAACCGAGCTTGAAAAGCTGCTTGCCGAAAATAAGGATGCTTACGAGCTTTATAAACCCCAGATCGATATGGCTCTTTCCGAGATCAGAAAGACTATGGACGTTCGGAAAATGCTTACGCAGGAGCAGAAAACCAACCTGCGGGAGCAGGCAGCAGGAAAGGCCGGCGCTTTTTCGGAAATGAGAAAGACGACCAGAAAACTGATACTGTGCGCAAAGCACATTGAGAATTACAAGAATTATCTGTATCTGTTAAACCAAAACTTTGAGGGCGTTCCGAAGGATCTCGTGGAATTCCTCACGAAAGAAAAGCAGGAGGCGCTTTTAGAGCCCATCCGGTTCCGGGCGGAGATCGACTGTCTCGAGGAGGGTATTGCCTTAAATGAATGGCTTGAAAAGAAGAAGGCTCCGAATGAAAAGTTTGCGGCGCCGAAGCTGACGAAGGAACAGTATTATGAAAAAAGGCGCCTTTTTACGGCAAATAAAGACCGTGCTGAGCGGTATAACCAGTTAAACAGGACGGCGGTGGAAAAACGAAACGCCGCAAAGCAACAGGCGGCGGAGTATGCCAAAAAATATAATCTTTCCGAGGTGAGGAGCAGATATGACTATAATTTCTTTGATCCGAAGGATGAATGGCTTTCGGAGGAAGACTATAAGTGGATACGCCTTGCCTCCGCGTACAGTCCTACAAAGGATACCCCGGAAGAGGTAAGAAATGAGATCATTGAAAAAGGGATAAAGCCTTATGTGAATATGATCCTGGATCTGAAGCCGGAGGATATGCAGGCTTTTGCATTCGATAAAAACGCGGATTTTGAGGAAGAAGGCCATTTTAAGAAGAAATCGCTTATCCTGATGGGGATGGATATGAATACTGTTTTAGATCCGATGAACCGGTATCATGCCTTCGTATCCGATGAGGATTATGTGAAGTTAAAGACCTTTGGCAAAACGATGCAGGGTATTGCCTCAGATCACGAGATCTATGAGAAGATGATAGCCCATCCTATGCTCAATGTGATGGGACATGACGAAAGAGTGACGAAGAATGCGGTTAAGCTCTACGAGAACATATTTCTGGATATCGATAACGAAAACGATATAGAAGATCCACAGGTCAATGCGTATGTGGAAAAATATTCCGAAACTTCCCTGGGCTTTGGCGTGGATTATAAGAAAACCAGGATGGACGAGGCCGTTGAAGGAAATGTGCCGCGTCTGATCGCCGATCGTATGCAGCCTCTCTACACCCTGCAGAGGATACAGAAGAAGGAGGACTATGCAGAACAATATAGGAGCTTTGAGGCTGAGGTAAAGAGATCCGTAAAAACAGAAAAGCAGCAGGTCGAGGCCGAAAAAGAGAGTATGAAGGCATACTTTCCCGAGGCTACGGATGAGATGGCAAGGATCCGCCTGTCGCTCGTTAAGGAGCAGGAAAACTTCGATCAGAGGATTTCTGAGGACCAGAAGAATGAGTGGCGAACTGTCTTTGGCGATTCCGCCGGGGAATCGGGAGATATCCGCTCCTTTAAGATCCTGTTACGTCCGGTGGAAAGGGATATGAACGGGGCCGTCAACCCCGGATCCATGCAGAATTATATCCGGAATACGCAGGATACCGCGGACTATCTGGCCGGAGGACAGAGAAGAAAGGATGTGCTGAAACGGTTCGCGCTTGATATCATCAAAATTGATTTTTCCGAGGAAGAGCTCAGCCCGGAATATATGAAAGACCATTTTCTTGAGATACATGAAAAGGTCATGAAGCTTCACGGCTTTTTGAACATTGCGAAGGAATATCAGGATTTCTTTGAGAGCGACGCGTTTACGGAGGAGGAGCGGGACGCGATCCGCATGAAATTTACCGAAAATCAGTATATCGGAACGCTTATTACCATGGAAGGCCTGTGCAGAAGCTATTTCGGGGTAAACGGCAACGGAGACAGGATAGAAAACCGGGAATGCAAAACCGATCAGGAAAGGGCGACGTGGCAGGCGAATCATTTAAGGAGCGTCCAGCTCACCCTGGAAGGCATGGGCGGCGAGCTGAAAAAAGAGGTAAAGCGGCAGCAGGAAATGGAGGAACGCTGCAAAAAGGATCCTTCCCTGATCCGGCAGCTCTCCCGGCAGTACGCTGTCGTATACGCCAATGATAAGGACCTCTCAAAGAGAGTAGAGGCGTATACCAGAGAAAGAGACATCGAGTCCCGGAACCTGAGGGACTGCCAGAAACGCCGTTCTGCCGAAAAGGACGAGGCAAAGCAAAAGGAGCTCGCGAAGGAAGAAAGAAATATTCGTATCCGGATGAACGAAACCTCCGCCAGGTACGGCTTCGCGCAGGGCGATACGGAGAACGTCTGGAAGGAGACGATCGGACCGCTTAAGGAGCTGAAGGATTACGCGCTCGGCATAAAAGAAAAGGATCAGGTAAGCGATACGGCAAGGGTATTTGCTTCGGAAAACGGTATCCCGCTGTTTACGGAGAAGGAAGCCGATGAGGCCCGCTTCCGCCTGGAGCAGAAGGAGCTTACGGATAAGTTCGGGACGGCGGATGATGAGACGGTAAATCTGCGGATCAAGATCAAAAAGCTCCTTCGCGGGTATAAGGATTCGATAACGACCGAGCAGGCAAGGCAGTTCAGGAAAACCTTCAAGTCAACGGAGCTTGAGACTAATGACAGATGCTTCCGCAAGCTTATTTTGCCGGTTGACCGCGATATCTTCGGCAAGGCGCTGCCGGCGCATGAGGAAAACGAGAAGCGTAATACAGAAATGCTCCAGGATTATATATCCGGAGATCAGGAAAGACAGAACAAGGTGCTCAAGGATATGGCCCTTCAGATCCTGTCCCTTGATGTGTCACCGGAGGCCTATACGGAGCAGTATTTCAGAGAGCATACCGAAGAGGCGATGAACGCTAATCTGCAGCTTTTCAATTTCTCCAATTTTTATGTGGGCCATCTGGATTTCTTTACGAGCGATGCTTTTACCGACGAGCAGAAGGATGAGCTGAACCGCCGGGTCGGGGGAAGAAGCAAAAGCTTTACCCAGGAGCTGACGACGCTACTGAATGCTTATCTGAAAAAAACAGCGTTAATAGACATCCATGGCAATACCCTGCCGGGCTTTGAGACGGTAAAGGATAAAGCCGAAAAGGAAAAGAAATTCAATACCCTGAAGAGTCAGAACGATAATACCGTTACACTGAATGAGAAGCTGCTTGCGCAGGGCCGCAAGGAGGACGAACAGGCAGCGGAGGCGGATCGGAAGTGGGGATATGAGACAAGGAAGATCAACCACCTTGCCGCATTAGAGAGGAAGAAGGGCAGGCAGAGCAGAAAGGATCTTTACGAGAACGTGAACGATCTGATCTATAAACAGAAAAATGCCTTAAGTGACGCGGCAAGGACAAAGGCCGCCGGATACCTTGGCTTAAAGGAACCTGAAGCGGAGGTGAAAAAGGAAAAGAAGAAGGAAGAGGAGCGGATCGTTGATATAAGATTTCCGGTCGAGACCTACAAGAAGAGATTCCCTTATGCCGACAGGAACACCGCCGTACTGGAAAAGCTTGTCGAAGAGTTCAGACATAAGGAAAAGACAGACATCCTGTGGCAGATAAAAGGGACAAGGAATGATGAGAAACTGAATAAGGAAGAACAGGACCGGCGAATAAAAGACTACGTGGGAAAAAGCGTCGACGAAATCTTTAAAATGAGCCTCGATGATCTTCAGATGGATGCCGACTATGTGATATGGCATATCGATGAGCTGCTTGATTACCGAAGGCTTTTAACGGATCTGGTTGAGGCAAAAAAACAGGAGCCGGAAGCTTTTAAGAGCCTCTCCCTGCAGAACAGTCTTTCCCTGGACGCAAGGATCTCCTATATAGACAAGCTGGACAGGCTTCTTGAACAGGCGATGATGCTGCACGGGTTCACACCGGATGGTTCCTATTTATCCGTAAACAGGAATAAAAGGACAGCGGACAGAGAGCATAAGGAAACAAAGGTGCGGTTTGAGCAGGCGCTTGCGGCGTTTAACCAATCGGTAAAGAATCAGACCGGGGCGCTCGGCAGGGCCTTTGTGCTTGGCACCTACGGTTCGGAGAAGTATGATCCCGCCGCATTTGCCAAAAAACTTAAGAGCAACGAAAAGCTGTCGGCACACTGCAGCGGCGCGATGGACCAGATCGTGGAGCAGTTTAAAAAGGACGCGGAGATCGCTGACGCAGAGTACTATACGTTAAAGTCCTATGCTGAGGCCTATGACAAGGAGAAGGAAAAGGCAGACAGGCTTACCCGGGACAAGGAAGCCGGAAAAAAGATCGATGAAGAGGCCTTAAGAGCCTCGAAAAGCATCATGGCCGGCATGAAGATCGAACAGAAGCTTGCGGAGGGCGGTAGGAGCCTGTATGAAAAGCATAAGGTCCTGGAAGCCTATCAGGCCATCGCCGCGCTTACGGCAAAGGAAAGCTTTTCGGTCACAAAGGATGTGGAAAGGATACTTCAGGAAAGAGGTCTGATGGATTCCTACGGCGTGATCCTTGCGGACATGCTGATCCTCCGGAATGAGGAGCTTCTCGAAGAAGAAAGGAAGGCGGCGGAGGAACAGAGGCTCGCGGAGGAGCAGAAGGCCGCCGCGGAAAAGAAACTCGCGGAGGAACAGAAGGCCGCAGAAGAACAGAAGGCGGCGGAGGAACAGAAGCTCGCGGAAAAACAGAAGGCCGCGGAAGAAAAGAGGCTTGCGGAAGAACAGAAAGCCGCCGCGGAAAAGAAACTCGCGGAAGAACAGAAGGCGGCGGAGGAGCAGAAGAAAGCCGAAGAACTGAGAAAGGCCGAAGAGCAGAAGAAAGCCGAGGCGCAGAGAAAGGCAGAAGAACAGAAGAGAGCCGAGGCGTTGCAAAAGGCAAGGGAAGAAGAGGCAAAAAAGGTCCGGAGATTAAAAGAGCTTGAAAAGCTTCACCCGATGCCGAAGCTTCCGCGGTATAAAGTGGAGGTAAAGCGGGCCGGTAATTTTGAGTATGAGAATCAAACGACCGCAAACTGCTGGTGCGTGGCCGGTTCCGCCATGTATAATCAGTTTATCAGCCTTAATCCCATTCCCGGACAGAAGCCGGAATACCAGACGCAGAAGGATTACAGGAATTATGTCCCGGATACAAAGACCCTTGAGGAGATCAAGGAGGCCGGGATCGAAGGTTACGAGGAGAAAGATCTGAAGGAAAGTCTCGCAGATCTGAACAGCTATGTGGGAAAAGGAAAGAAAACGGTAGGAAGCATCTTTGAAACGGCTGATTTCTTCCTGAAAAAGAGGAAGGATGCCATGGTGACCATGCTGAACTTCGCCCTGCCCTTTGTCAAAGAAGATCAGTCTGTGGACGAGGAATATCAGGACGATCTGATCGTGGAAGAACAGAGGAAGCTGTTCCTGGATGAGGTGAAAAAGATCTTAGATACCGGAAACTATGTTTCGGTGCTCCGCAAATACGGTAAGCCGGAAGACGCCCACTATACCACGATCACCGGCATCGACGGAAGGTATTTGAAAATCCTGAATCCGTCAGACGGGGATATCGAGCTGACGGTTCCGGTAACTGACTATGTCAAAAAGAACGACGTGATGAAAAAGCCGGGGGCCGTGCAGATCATTGCCCTGCAAAAGCTTCAGGATCCGGAAGGGCTGGCAAAGCGATATGCCGAAAAGGGCCTTGTCTATGATAAAGAGAAGAAAACCTTCAGCGCTCCGATGACGTACGATGGCGTCCTGAATATCGGCCAGACTCTTGGCGTGCTTGTGGGCGAGGATGCTCCCGAAGCCAGGCAGGTGATCCGCTATACCTATATCCCAAAGAACCTGCAATAACGCTCTCTGATGCTTCCCCGGGGCTCTCCGGCAGACGACCGGCGGGCTCCGGGAAGCACCATTGCTCCCAAAGGCATTCTGTCAGTCTTCGTAGTCATAGTCGGTATCCGAGGCATCAAACATGCACTTCAGGATGTCTGCGACAGGCCCAGGGCCCAGGATCCCGCCATCAGTTTTTTTTTCGTCATCGTCTTCTTTGCAGCAAGGCATGCAGTCGCAGCCCATGCCGCATCCTTTTTTCTCATCTTCGTCATTGTCGTCTTTTTCGCAGCAGTCCTCAAAAGGCTTGCAGAAAAGTCCCATGACATATTCAACATCTTTGAAAAAATCTTTATACATCTTCGTCCTCCTTATGCGTCATCGTGTTTCTTTTGCTGTCACTGTGTATTACATTTTTTCTGTTCTTAACAGAAGAACTGATCGCAGCCCATGCCGCTGTCTTTCTTTTCTTCCTGTCTGGGTTCGAGTTCTACGGCTTTCAGCCTGCCGTCCCTGCAGGTGCTTTTTATGGTATAGACCTTGCCGCCGACAGATCCCTTTGTGATGAGATTCACATCGACCTTTCCGGTCGCATTGAACGGTAAGTTGTCGGTTATGACACATTCCCCGGGCAGCTGGTTTGGATCGAACTGCTCACGGTTACCGAATGTTTCAAGCAGGGCGTTTCTGACGGTCTTCCTTGCCCCTATGCCCGTACCCTGTGTCTGGACATACAGGACCGGTATGGTGTCGTATATCTTCTTGTCGTATTTCGGGACTACCGCACATGCTTCTATGCCCTCCTGCTTTGATACAGCGGTCTCTATGACGCCGGCATTGAAATCGATCCCCTCGTTGTTTGCGAAGAAGCGGTTCATCCTGCCCGCATACGTGAGAGTACCGTCACCCGGTGTCGAGACAAGATCGAATGTGCAGATGTAAGGCCTGCCGTCTATCTTTTCTCTTTCGAAGAACACCTTGTCTCCGATGCATCCGCTGCTTATCGAGTCAGACGAGATGTAAAGTCCTCCTGTGCGTGGCCCTTCATCGAGGGTATAGAACTTTCCGTCATCCTCGTCATATATCCTTACCTCGACGCCCGGAAGAGGCTTTCCTATGGTATCGGCCGTATCCATACGCGGATCGGGTATTATGCAGGCTCCTCCGGCCTCGGACAGGCCGTATCCGCTGACGGCTCTTGTATGACCGCCGTTCTTTTTGATGAAGCTGTTTATCCTGTTGAGTGTATCCGGCGATACATACGCTCCTCCGAGTGTCACCAGCTGAAGGCTCGAAAAGTCGAAAGATGTGTCGGCAGAGCATTTCATCCATTCCTCAAACTGCTGCGCGCTCGTCATAAGCATGCTGACCCTGTATTTCTTTATAGCCCTGTGGAAGTGCGCATTGAAGCCTCCCATAGGTACTATGACATTCGTTATCCCAAAAGCAAGCGGAACATGCACCATGTTTATCATCCCGTATGCCGCCGTCATCTCCTTGGTCATGGCCGTGACGGCGCCGTCTGCCATCTGACTGATAAGCTCATGCTTCATAAGGCTGACAGCCGCGCTGTTCATTGCACGGTCGGACAGCAGTATCGGCTTATGTATGCCCTTGGTCGTCCCTGAAGTATGTGTGATCACTGCCGTCTCGTCATTTCTCTTAGCGCCCGGTGTAAATGATGTCGTCTCATAACGGTCTATAAGCCTGTCCATCGTATCGACATCCGGGCAGACATTAACAATGCGCTCGTACAGTTTGGACTGAAGTCTTTCGAGCGGAGCCGCAAACGGCCCGTCCACATAAGTCCTTAAAACAATCGCGTTTCTCAGAGTCCCTCCCTTTTTTTCTTTCGAGATCATGCGAAGAACTCCGGGCCAAGCGTAACCGACAGATAAGATGATGTCAGTGATCTCTTCCTTCTCTATGGTCTCGTGCCAGCGCTCTTCATCGTAGGTCTCTTCGACAGGTATCATCGATACCGAGACTCCCAGCATGTTAAGAGCGTAAAAAGCGATGATGCACTCGGACGAGATGTTACCGATCATGCCGACTCTTGAGCCGTTTTGCTCGCATATATCAAGAGCGGCAAATACCTCGGCATATCTGTCCCAGCTGCGAAAGAACTGGCGATAGGTATATCTGCGCCTGTCGTCAATGAGAGCGGTCCTGTCCAGCCGCTCCTCGCTGAAAGAATTCAGTTCTTTTACGAACTTCCATGCCTTCTGACCGACTATCGTCCCTTTGTCGATACGTCCCTTTATTATCTGCAGTTTTTCTGATTCTTTCTTTGTCATGCTCTTTTCCTACCATCATTATATCAGCATCATATCCATTCTTCCGATGCTTCCGTCGTACCCTCGTATAAGTGCTTTTACCGCAGGCATATGTGCGAAACCGGCCTCCTCCGCTTCAAGCAGCGCCCTGACGGCTTCCGTTTCCTTCTCCGGTTCATCCATGACAGTTGAGATTTCTAACCCGGTCCCGTTCTTACTATACCAGATCATCCCTCCGTCAGAGAGAATGGCTATTCGTCCCTCTGCGCGCATATGATCCTTAAGCGCATAGGACAGTGCCTCCACATCCCAGATCACATCCCCTTCCCGTTCAAAGAAGCGTTTTCTGCACAAAAGGAGATGCTTCATAATATACGCCGTTCCTTTTCCCGTGACATCTTCCGCTGTGATCCGGTGCTCTGACGCTCCTCTTTCTATCCGCTTCTCCGGAGAGCTGCAGAAGCTTTCGAACCCCCGCTTCTCATAGAAAGGCACGAGCTCCTCACTTTCCGGAACGGTGATCAGCAGACATTTATTTCTCTCTGTTATATGTTCCATGAGTTCCGTCGCAAAACCCTTCCCGCGATATCTCTTATCCGTGGAGAGCGCATAAAGATATATCGCCGGTACAGTTTCCCCGCCCCTCATGATACTGCAGGGAATAAGCGCCGCCTGACATACTGCTTTTCCCTGTACAAATCGTTTCAGTATCCTGTGACTATCGATAAAGAACTCAGCGAGAGATCGCGGATCATTAAAGGCCGACAGATAAAGGCTGACCGTCTCTTCCCTGTCCGCCTCATCGGCAAAGGCATACTGCCCGTGATACACATAATAATTCCTGAGCAGCCTGTACCCGTGATAACTTGATTTGGAAAATCTGAGCCCCGGGTTTCCGGCATCATCCTCTCTGTTGATCACAGCATAACGGCCTTTCATTCTCCGGGCAAATTCACGGTTTATCATCTGATAGACGCCCCTGACATTATCATAGGCTTTTTCAAAATGCACCGTGATCTGATCCTCTGTTTGCAAAGATGCGAGCATAAAAGCCACGATCGCACCGTTCTGCTCAAGTACGAAACCCTGTAACCCCAGCTCCTTACGATAAGTCAGAGCCTTCATCAGCGCATTTCTCTCTGCCTCAAAGGAATCTCGTTCATCTTCCCCTGAACCAAGCTTTGTTTTGATCCAATGATCTTCCAGGACAAGACAGGGCTGTATATCTTCCTCTTCAAGCTCCCGAAACGCCCACGTTCCGCCTTCCAGAAAATGCTTTATATGGTTTCTCTTACCTGCAAAATGCCCTCCCTTAAGCTCCGCAAGCATTTCTGTATCATAGATATAATCAAAATCGTCCCGAAAAGGTATGGCCTCGTATTCCCCCGGAAAATGCTTCTGGATCCACCGTACCTGTTCTTCCGTTACGCTCGCGAGAACCGGTTCCTCTTCCGGATCCTGAAGTAAACGGAGTATCTGTGCCTTTTCTTCGTCATCCCCCCCGACCGGGAATGAATAATACCTCTTCCGGTTATCATCCTCCCATGAGATGATCATACATCCGCAGGCATTGGCTATCTTTCCGTGATACGTTTCGGCCCAGATAAAGCAGTTTGCAAACGCATAATCACAGGAGCGGACATTCTCCTTAGCGATGCAGCTGTTCCATGCCTCTCTGTATTTAAGCGTTATATCCTCGAAAACCAGTTTATCCATTCTCTTATTCTTCCAGTTCGTCCGGAAGGCCGGCTCTTAATCCCGGTGCATCTTTAAACGGTACCAGTTCAACATCTTTAAGCAAACCGTCCTTTCGTTCGGGGTTTATGCGATACAGTCTGCCCTTAAGCTGCCCATCCGTGATCCTTTTGGCATCGACCTTACCCATTGCGTTCAGAGGCAGTTTCTTTGCGATCATGCATTGTCCCGGCAGATTTGTATCCTTTATCATTCCTTCATCAATAAAAACTCTTACAAGTGCTTCTTCTATTACTCGCTCTGCGTCATCCTCACTGTCCGTTACCGAGACGTTCAGTACCGGTATGGTATCGTGTATGGACTTGTCGTATCCCGGCGTGATGCAGCAGTTCTCTATTCCCGGCTGACCCGACATCGCTGTCTCTATGAGTCCGGCGTCGAAGCGTATGCCTTCGTTATTCACGAAATACCTGTTCATGCGGCCCGCGTATCTGAGATATCCGTCTTCGCCGGCATTCACAAGATCATATGTGTTAAGATACTTTCCGTCGCCGGTGTCCTTGAGGCTGAAGAACTGTTTATTGCCTATGCGGCCGCCGCTCACGGAAGGTGAAGATATGAAGAGCACTCCCCTGCGGGCCTTGTCCGACAGATCGTAAAACTTCTTCTCATCCTCATCATACAGCTTTATCCTTACCCCCGAAAGGGGTTTTCCCATAGAATCATCATCTCTTTCAGGATCGGACAGCATACAGGCTCCGGCTGTTTCCGAAAGTCCGTAGCCGAGCGTCACCTTTGCTTTTGAACCGCAGTCTTTCAGAAAAGAGTTAAATCTTTGCTTCTTATTTGCCGACACATAGCTTCCTCCGACAAATACGAACCGGAGCGCCGAAAGATCCGGCTTTCGTTTGAGCTTCATGAAGGCGTCCATGTATGCGGCCGTGGCAAAGAGCACGTTCACCTTGTTGTTTTCCAGTATGGCGGCGATATCCTCTATGTAGCGGACACCCGGCGCGAGCACCAGCCTGCCGCCGAAGGCAAGCGTAAGGTGCACCATATCGGTAAATGCGTAAGCTGACGACATGTCCATAAAAAGAGAACTCACGGCGTTTCCGATAAGCTTTTTGAATCTGTTTTCTGAAAGCATGCTCAAAGCCGCTTCGTTCAGTCCCTTGTCCGAAAGAGGGACCGGCTTGTGTATGCCTCGCGTCGTGCCCGACGTATGAGCAATGACAGCGGCATTATCGTTCTTCTTTCCGACTTCTATGTCATATGCCTCGTAACGCTTAAGCAGCTTGTCCATGAACAGAACGCCTTTGTACTCTCTCAGCCATCTGCGTTTTATCCACATCTGCAGTTTTTCTTCATCCGGGACATACTCTTCCGTAAGAGGTATTTGAAGGATAATTATCCTTTTTATTCCGATAGATGAACGCTCTCTGACGATCCTTTCCAGAAGATCAGGATTGATCACGTTGTCCGCAAGTATGAGATCGGTGATGCTTTCTTCTCTTACCATGCGTTCCCATCTTGCCGGATCCATGAGATCAGACATGTGTACCATAGATACGGAGGTGCCCGTCATGTTAAGCGCGTAAAAAGCAATGATGGTCTCTGCCGCAGGTGTTCCGGTCATGCCTGCCCTTGCGTTATTCGATCCGCAAATACCCAGGGCCGAGAAGACCTCGGCATACAGTTCCCATTTTCGCAGCATACGCCGGTAGGTATATTCGTTTTTTCCGTCACTTAACGCAACAGAATCAAGGCGCTCATCACTTTCCACGTTGAGCGCCCTGATAAACTGCCAGCATTTCTGATTTGTTTTGACATATCCAGCCATGTCAGCTATTTTTATCGTCCTTCTTTTCGTCCTTCTTTTCTTCCTTAACGACCTCTGCCTTTACATCGATGACCTCGTCTTCTTCGTCATCATCATCGTCTTCCTCGTCACCATCGTCACGATTCCTGCAGCAAGGCACCTTGTCACAGCCTCTGCCTTCCTCCTCGTCATCGCGGTCTTTAAAGAAAGGCATTTCGTCGCAGCCAAAACCGGTCTTCTTTGCACACTTCTCAGCTTTTTCAGCAATACTTGCAGCAAATGTGAGTCCTCTTATTACTTCGCAGATCATCTTAGTCTCCTTTTCTGTTTCATAATCTTTCGTATGCTTCTCGATCAGATTCAGCAACTGATCCTTCTATATTAATCTTAATCATCAGGGTATTCACTTGTCAAGTCTTCCGCTTTAGATCGATCTCATCAAATCATGTCGCGCCGTCTTTTCTGTCTTTTACAGCGTTATCATGAGGTTGTTCATTTCCATAGAGGCCATGTAATTGACATTCTTTGCAAGTCTGGTCACCACGCGTATGCCGAGACCCGACGCGGGATCATCCCCTGAGTTCTTTTCGAGCCATTTGACAGGATCGAAAGGTTTTCCGTCATCTCTGAGTCTTATTACTCCGGAATCGTCGTGGAATACGAATCTCAGATCCACATTTCCCTTCTTTCCTTCCGGGTATCCGTGCAGTACGGTGTTGCCGGCCATCTCTTCTACGAACAGAGCCAGCATGCTTGCCTTTGCTTTTTTCGCGCCTCTTTCGATGCAGAAGATCCTTACTTCTTCCGAAGCTTTAATGACTTCATCAATGTCGTGAACGGTCACCTCGTACAGTTCTTCAGGTTTGGCACCGAAGCTATCCGGAAGGATGAGGAACCCATCCGGCTTGAAAGGGAATTTTTTATTGCAGACGAACGGAACAAGTATGGTCAGCACAAATGTAAGTATGCCTGCCAGAGCAAAGCCGAATTCCGCGCCGCGAAGGCCGAATGATATGCCGAGCCCGACAACGCACACGATCGGCAGCACACCCTCACGCATGATATCGATGATATAACTCTGTTTGAGGCGCATCGTTCCCTGATAAGTACCGCTTACAGAGAAGCTGAGCGCCATGAACATGAACTGTATACCCCAGTACCTGATGAATGCCGCACCCTGATCGACGGCGGCCACAGCGTCAGGTTCAACAAACAGCATCGCGAAAGGTTTAGGGAAGATCGAGATCAGTAAACCCAGTACGATGAATACGGCGGCCGTGATCTTCATCGCCTGCGTGATGCTGTGCTCAAGTCCGCGTCTGTCCTCTTCACTGTACATAAGGCTGCTGAGGATCGACGTTGATACGAACATTCCCAGCATCAGCGCAAATATGATCGAAAACGCGTTGTTCGCTATGGAAAGACCCGTTACCGCCATCGTGTCAGCTATAGCAAGAAGAAAAGTGTTGAATACAAGTGTTCTCAAAGCCTGGCAGCCCATGTTGATGGCATGCGGTATGCCTCGAAGGCCGACATCACCGAGGTCTTTAAGCTTCAGGCCTTTCCATGTAAAGTGGATCAGGCGGTCCTTTCTTAAGTAATGCGTCATTATGACTGTGAATCCAACGACATTGCTGAGTGTCGTAGCGACTGCCATACCGAACATTCCGCCGTTAAATACCGTGACGTTCAAAAGGTCGAATACTATGTCTGCTATGAGGGTCGAAACCATTGCCATCATGCTGCGTTTTTTATCGTTATCGAGCATCATGATGCCCGAAAGCAGCTGGGTAAAGCGCGTGAAAAATATACCCGGAGCGTATCCCCGAAGGTAATCGCTTATCATTTTGACTATCTGAGGATCGCCCGTTTTGGCTCCCAGCACCGAACCAAGCCACGGCGCCAGGAAAAACACAAGCAGAGCCGATAAAACAGCATAGACGGCTGCCGCTATCATCACGATACTGAACACCTGATCTACTCTGTCGCGCTGCGCTTTGCCCATGTAGCGGGTGCACATTACCCCGACTCCTCCGAGGACGCCTCCGAACAGATTTATCAGCATGACGACAGGCTGCAGAAGTCCGGAGGCCGCAACCGCGTCAGGTCCGAGGAACTGTCCTGTGACTATGCCGTCGATCATAACACAGGCTATGCCCGCCACGATACTGATCGCGTTGGTGATCAGTATGCCCATGAACATCTTATTCAGCAGATGGGTGTCAGATTTCATTATCAGCCTTCCTTTCAAGATCAAAGAACAGTAAAAAAATCACAAGTGCAACCACACACACCAGCGCCGGTATCCATATGAACAGCATAGAGATCATGTTGCATGCTGCTTCCGGCTGTACCTCCAGAGCAGCATTGAACCCGGCTGTGGCAAGAAGACTTCCAAACACGACGCTCGAAAGGCCGGTTCCCAGCTTTTCCGTCGCGGAAAGCCCGGCGTTGCCGGTCCCGGCTTTGAACTGTCCGGTTGTTTTCTCCGTATATACGACCATGTCAGCTGTCAGAGCAACGATCGTTCCCTTGTGAAGACCGTTACCCAGGCCTTGCAGCGCATTGAACATAAGCATCGGCGTTATCGACGGAGCACTGAGTCCGAAACCTATAGATCCAAGGATGGCAATGACAAGACCTGCCGCAAATACTTTCTGCTTTCCAAACTTTTCTGTCAGAAACGGGACCGCAAACATTGTCAATACTGTCGGGATCATACTTGTCATGAGTATCAGACTCACATAACTCATATCATTAAGGATATACAGGGAATAATATGTCGCCCCTGACGCCATCAGCTGCATCATAATCATGATCAGCAGATCACAGACTATGAGGGTGGCCCAGTATCTGTTTTTAAGCAGCAGGACCAGGGATGCTGCCGATTCCTTTATGAGGCTTTTTTTTTCACGAGCCGGTGCTGTCTGGACCCTTTCTCTGGTCCCGATGACAGTTATCAGAGTCAGTACCAGCATGATGGCGCAGAACACAGTCATGGAACGTGTATACGCCACCTGTGTATTCTGATTGCCGGGCTCATCAGTGAAGATATTCAGAAGCCTGACAAATACGATAGCTCCTAACATGTTGCCGATGGTTCTCGTCAGCGCCTGTATGCTGCTGAGTATCGTCTGTTCTTTTCTGTCACCGGATAAAAGAGACACCATCGAATAGTGGGATATCTGCATGAATGTCATCATCACCGTGTTTACGATGTTGTATATCAGGAATACATAGACGTATTTCAGCAGCTGAGGCAGCCCGGGCGGCACCCAGAACAGCAGCATCAGAGACACGGCAAAAGGCAGGCACATCCGCAGAAGCCATATCCTTGCTTTTCCGAAACTCGAAACGGTATTGTCTATGATATTGCCTATTACTACATCGGATATCCCGTCAAAGACCTTTGATACAGCGATTATTGCAGAGCAGGCAGCAATATCAAGCAGGGCTACATTCGTAAGATAGATAAGAAAGTATCCCGTGATCGCCCCGAAAGCGAATTTTATTCCGATTCCACCTGCAGTGTAACATATCCTTTCAACCCACCCAGGACGTTCAGTCTTTGTAGTCATAATCCAATAAACCTTTCAATATCTCAATCTTCCTTATCTGTCAGCGTGCTTCTTCAGTTCGTCCGGCATCGCTTTTCTGTCGGATTCTCTCATCCGGTATTTCTCGAGCAGTATATCTTTTAACTCACCGTCTTCGGTTACAGGTACCACACCGTATTTGCGACCCTCTACCCCGCCTGTAGTGATCTGATAGATATCCACCTTGCCGCCTTCGTTGTACGGTATCTTATCCGTGATCGTAACCTCGAACGGAAGATATGAATCTTTGAAAAGATCATCTTTTATATATGCGCTTTTAAGCGCTTTTCTGACCGTTTCACGGGCGCGTATGCCCCGCTCGGATGTCTGTACATACATCGACGGTACTGTATCCCGTATAGTCCTTGAGAAACTCGGTGCTATGCCGCAGCCTTCAATGCCCGGCTGAGCGGTCACGGCTCTTTCGACAAGGCCCGTATCGAAGCGTACGCCGCTGTTATTGACGAAGAATTTGTTCATCCTTCCGACGAAGTAATAGGCTCCGTCTTCTCTTGTCTCAACAAGATCATAGGTGTTCAGGTATTGCTCTCCGTCAATCTCAGTCAGTTCGAAGAGTACATCTTTACCGATACGTCCGCAGCTTATGGACGGCGAACATATATGCAGTACCCCTCTGCAGGGTCCGTCTGCCGGATCCAGGAACACTTCCTTTTCCTCATCAAACAGCCTGACCTTGACCCCCGGCAGAGGATATCCTATGGAATCATCCTTTCTGTCAGGACTCGACAATATCACCGCAGCCCCGGCCTCGGAATTGCCGTACCCTATGGTAGTCGCTGTCTTTGCCTTGCACTCCTTAAGATATTTATCGTATTTCTTCTTTGCCCGCGGAGATACATAGCCGCCTCCGATGAAGCAGAATTCTATGAAGGACAGGTCAGGCCTCATCGGCATATCCGACAGCCCGTCTAAAAACGGCGGCAGCATAAACACGATGTTTGGTCTGAAATGCATAAGCCCTCTTGCTATGAGCAGCGCTTCTTCTGCATTCGGTATGACGTTCACCCTTCCTCCGAAAGCAAACGGCAGGTTCAGCATGTCGTACATCGCATATGCTATCGAAAGTTCCATGAACAGACAGCTCGAAGCATTGTTTCTGAGCCCTGCAAACCGCGGATCAGCAAGCATTCTCCTCGCCGTCTCGTTGAGTCCCTGATCGGACACAGGCACAGACTTGCGCTTTCCGGTCGTTGTTCCCGATGTGTGAATGATAAACGCATCATCTTTGCATTTCTTCTCATAGTATATCGGAGCAGCCTCATACTCACGCAGAAGGTCATCCATGAAGAGCACCCCCCGGGTCCTCTTCAGCTCTGCATATCTGTCCCGGGCTTCTCTCTCCGCACGGCGGCCACCGGTCGGTCCAAGAAGAGGCACATGCATCACGATAATGCTCCTTATGCCAAGCTCCTTCTGCTCGTTCCTGATCATCCTGAGCTGCCTGCGTGTAAGCCCGACGTCAGTCAGGATGATGTCCGTTATCTTCTCTCTTTCTGCCAGATCCTTCAGCCTGACCGTGTCAGCTGCCTGATCACGTATCAGCGATACTGTCGCACCTGTCATGTTGAGAGCGTATATCGAACAGATAACCTCTATGGAAGGAGTCCCTTTCAGCATCACTCTTGAATTATTTTTTCCGGTAATGCCCAGAGCCGAGAACACTTCGGCATAACGGTCCCATTTGCGGAACATCTGCCTGTATGTCAGATCTCTTTTCCCGTCGGAAAGAGCGACGGAATTCATGATATCCCGGCTGTATGAATTGAGTTCCTTTATAAACTTCCAGCTCTTCTGCTCGATGATCTTTCCGTCTTCGATACGCTCGTTTATATCACCCAGAACATTCTGCTCTGCAGTATATCTCTTCAGATCCTTTTTATAGAGCTCTACCGACTCTTCAAAAAAATCCGTCATCCTGTCTATCGCATCGATGCTGGCCGCAATCTGTGGCTGCGTGGCAACGAATGCATGACCCAGATTATTATCTCCGAAATACATGAGATGCGACACGCGCCCCGCCTTTTTCAGAGCATCATGATACATCAGGGTATAGTTGTTAAGGAAATCCCCTCTGCTCGTTGTAAGGAAGACCGGTGGCAGATTCCTCAATATTTCCTCATTCTCCGGATCAAGATACTGCTTGAAGTTTTCATCAGCTATCTTTTCTCCGAAAAACTGATCTGCGAGCATCCATCCTAAAGGATCTTCTCTGTCGGTATAGAACATTCCGCAGTGAAGTCCAATTGCCTTGAAGGACATACGCGAGGGTTCATAGCCGATAGCTTCCTGGAGTTTCTTTGACCTCTTCATCGCGGCAACATATATCGCAAGGAATGCTCCGGCGCTCTCAGCAGTCATGAATATTCTCCAGAAGTCCACATTGAATTCAACGAGCCTGCGTCCCACATAGTCCATGCCTGCGCATACATCGTCCAGCTGCTCGCAGGCATTGGCTCTGGGTGCCAGGCGGTACTCTATCGAGAATACCAGATATCCCCTGCTTGCCAGCGCCCTTCCGTATGCCCTTGACATCCTGTGATCACCGACCACGAGTCCGCCTCCGTGTATGTTAACGATTACTGGAAGCTCTGTATCTTCAGGAACAACAGGTTTGAAGATGTCCATCGCAAGAGGCACCTCATCCCTGTTCATGTAAGGATTGTTGAGGATGTCTTCAACTTCATACTTTACTTTAGGACTTTGCTTCTCAGGTTGAACAGCCTCCCTTTTACTGTCATCCCACCTCTTTATCCCCTGGATACGCTGTATGAGCATGCGTACCAGTTCCTTTCTGACACAGTCCGATATGTAACAACTGTTCCGATCATCCATTACTTACGGTCCTTTCTTTCGTTATGATATGATGAAAAAATGAAAAGTCTTCCTACACGACCAAGATGAAGATCATACTTCTTAACAACATCATAATCCGAATCCGTATAGGAAAACTTCAATGTTCCACATCCGTTTCACCTGTCTTGTCCGTCAGGGCCCGCTATCCTTAATTCTCAGCCCCTCCCGGAAGGTATATTTATACAGACAAATAGTAGCAGAAATCCGGCTTGATTTCAACGAGAACCTCAGCCGGAAGTCTGACACCCTTATTCATTTTCTTTTTTTCTCTGCGCTTCCTCTTCCTCTTTCTTTCTTTGCTTTTCCTCCTGCTTTCTTCTTTCTTCCTCTTTCTTCCTTGCCTGCTTTTCCCGTAACTGCAGCGCTCTCTCATATTCCTGATCCTCGTAATTGCGGATCAGGTTGCGGGCATTTGCCATGAGGCCGGCAACTTCCTTCCGGTCCTCTTTCTTTATGCTGTCACCTTCCTTTATGGTGTCAGCATCCTGCATGCCGATTTTCATCAGTTCAGCTATCCGGTCATGGGATGCCACAAAGGCCTGCGTCATATCCTGCTGCTTTTGCGTCAGGGGCATTTTTATCTTCAATGAAGAGTTGTAAGGCGTATAGAATTCAGATTTATGTTCTTCGCATGTTAAGAGAGAATCACCCTCAAGGATCTTCAGCCTAGTAATCATGGCGTCACGATATTTCCCGTCCGTTTCCTTCAGGATAATCCTTTTGGCATCGTTTATGGCTTTAAGCCGCCGCTTTTCAAGGTAGAACCGAAGAAGAGGGTTTCCGGGATTCTTAAGCCGTAAGGACATCGATTCCCTTAAATCTTTTTTGATCGCCAGTTCATCCGCATCTGCTTCGAGCTGCTGTATTTTCGTACGGATCTTCTCAGCCTCCTCCGAATCAGCGGGAAGGGTTTTCAGATAATCCCTGTAATTCTGGAGATCAGCTGCGTTTTGTTTTTTTGCAAGAGATGAATCCATCGTCGGCAGTTCCGTAAATTTTTTGAGGATCGGATATGCTTTGAACCAGGGGATCATTTCCGGTTCCAGGATCGATAGGTCCACCTCTCCTTTTTTAAATATAGCGTCCGCAACGAGTTTGTTTATGAGATTTTCCACATCCTTGTCCACGAGATCATCAGGGATCTTCGATTTATTCTTATATGCTTCCAGGTGTTTGCGCCTTTCGGAACCCGTAATATCCAGCCGGTAAGTATTGTTATTCTTCTGCTTCGAAATATCGACCTTGTAGAATTGACTTAACAGATGCTTGGATTCCGCGAGAATGTCAGGACATTTGGAAAAGCTTTGGAGTATGTTTTTTTCCGCCGTCTCAAACTCCCCCTTCAGGACTCCTAATTTTTTGCCGTACCAGGTTTCCATCTTTTGCTTATCAAGCTCTGTTACATTCGCAGGATCATATTTCTCGCCGGTTTCTGCTATATAGGAATCCAGCAGATCCTGCTCATCCCGTAATGTTTCATTATATTCGTTTTTCAGCGGCAATCCGTGATCTCTCCTGAATTTAAAGGATTCCATATTGCGCTGAAGACTCACAAGATTTCCGCTGAACATGAGATACTTTTCGACGAGTGGTTTGGTCCTTAAGGCTTCAGCGACATTTATTGCAATATCCTTATCGATGTCCTTTCCGATCTCCGTATCCCTGTCTACGACCATCTTCTCAATCTGTTTTTCCTTCTCTTTATACAGATCTTTTACACTGCTTCCCTTCTGGAATACCTGCTTCTCCTTTTGATGCAGGATACTCTTCAGATAGGCTTTGGCCAGGTCGTCATTGGTCCTCTAGATACGCAGCGTGAGATCATCCTTGGAAAGGGAATCAAAATTCTTTCCGCCCAAAAGGACATAATAAGGCGACTGGATCAGCATGGTACGGCGCTTGTAATCCGTCAGGATATCCTCTAATAATGCGGCTTTTGCATAGAGACGGAAATACCTTTCATCTCCGTATGCCGCCCTGCCTATGACCGGAAGCATCTTTCCCACATGCGAAAAGGCCCGTAACTGTGCATAACGCTGCACAAAAGTATTATTTCCGGTATTGTTCATAAATTCATCATTGTTTTTATATTCGAATTTTGTGAGATCCAGTTTTTCAAACTCATCTACGATCCGCATATACCCTTCCTGCCTGGTCTCAGGATTCGCTATGAGCTCTAGCGGTTCGTAATGGTAGCTTGTGATCTCCGGTTTTGTTTTTTCTTCCGAAAGGTTGCGCTTCTGCTCGTAATAAAAAGAGATATCCCGCATCATGGGCGACACGTCATCTATGTCATCCCCTACCTTTTCCAGAAAGGGAGCGGACACCGTGTCACTGAAACGTGTTTCATGACCTTCTGTTTCATCTGTCGTTCCAGACAGCTTAGCAACATCTGTACCGATCCTCGCATTTCTTCCGTGTACCAGAAGATCCTGCAGGGCATCCTTTCTCTGCCAGCGGCATTTCTGGATGAGGTTTATCATCTCTGCCTGTCTCTCGGCTTTTTTCTTAAACTTTTCTCCGCGCTTTGCTTTCTGGGAATCGCTCAGGGACTGGAGCTGGAAGAGCGTGGTGGCATCATCGATCCGTTGACTGAGCTCCCTCTGCTCGGGGATGGCCTGCTTACTAAGCCATGTTGAGCTTCCCACCGCTGTCCGGAAATATTCCTTTAAACGCGCGCCGAAGGTATCCTTTTTCTTCGCGCTCTGTAATACCCTGTTTATCCTGACATCTGCCAGCTCTAAGCTGGTCTGTTCTTCTTTTGTGACATTTTCAGCAGTCCTTGACTGAAGTACGGACTCCTGAAACTGCTTCTGATGATGCTTCTCGATCTTCAGATTGTCATCCCGTTCTAATCCCTGTGTTTACGTTACTCATGGCTTTTTCTCCTCCTCTCAGTTCCTTATTCGATATCAGCCCACTGCTTCGTGAACATCCGGATACCGCTTATCACGTTACCGTCTTCTTTGAGCAATTCCTTTGATCTTAACAGCTTTTCCGGAAGCCTGACCATATCGTCGGTCATCGTCAGGAATATGAGGTCAAAATCCGCCAGGCCTTTTTCAACGACCCTGTCCTTTAACGCGATCAGAATATTTAAGAGCATTACCGGATCGTTTGAAAAATTAACGAGATATGACAATACGATCGTATCCTCGTTCAGCCGGCAGAGAACCATTCCGGCGGGCATACCGCTTTTTTTATCGATCGTTACCAGAGACAGTTCCTTATCATAGGAACGGTCGTCTACTATCTTCGGATCGAGTTCGTTCTGTTTAAGGGATTTTTTCAGGGCCTTTTTTTCAAGTGCCGTAAGAGCGGATACTTCGGAAATACGATGCCGCGGTTTTCCCGAAAGAAGCTTCTTTGCAGCCTGGGAATCGATCAGATCACGTGCCTTGACCCAGAAGGCTTTTCCGTCCCGAAATATCCGGAATCCTCTGGCTTCAATAAACTGATGGATATCATCGGCCTTTTCAGGGTAATTCACATGGAGCGCTACGAGATCGAGTCCCTTCAATGCTTCGATCGTTTCTTCCAAAAGAGCGGTAGCGATCCCCCGTCTCCTGAATTCGGGCAGCACATAGATATAATCAAGAAAAAGGGAATCTCCCATCTCACTGAAGAAGGCTGCGCCCGCCGCCCTGTCCTCTTCAATGGCGCCAACACAAAGCGTAAAGTTTTTGTAATCCAGCCCTCCGAAAAGATGGCTGAACGCCTTCGCGTTTTCATTACCGATTCCTGTCAGTATCATATCGAACCTGTTCTCCTTTATTCCCGTCTGACCATTTGCCGTCAAAATCAAAAAAACCTTGAAACGCAACTGTTTCAAGGCTTACCCGTTAAGCAGGCGATGGGAATCGAAGGATTCACCTGCTCCAAGAATCCAGTATTTATGCGACTTTGCGGGTTTGGACGCATAATGTGGGCTCATTGTGGGCTCTTATATATCTCTGTAATGTGATCCGCCCTGAATAATCTTTACAATGTCATTTTCTATTTTATCAACACGGATTCAGTTTAGCATTCCAACCTTCATTTTTTAACAATAAATCATGGTTTAATGCTTGATTCTTCAGTAAAAAACAACCAAGCCCC
>JAILQQ010000163.1 GCA_024698885.1 Lachnospiraceae bacterium
AAGTCAAGCTTTACGGAGGAAGAATACTTCCCGGTTCCCTTTACCGTGATCCGGCCGGTGCCGGCGGCCTTATTGTTTGAGTAGCTGATCGTATAGTCCTTCCCCTTTTCAAGCACCGTATCCCCGTCCTTTACCGTTACCACGGGCTTTGCTCCAGAGGCAACATAGGGCATGCTCTTATTATAGACATAGCTGAAGCCATTCCCTAAGGACAGCGCCCGGCCCTTCTTGATCTGAAAGCTTCCCGTTATGCTCCCCACATAACCGGCCTCGTTTTCCTCGACCGCGGTGAGCACTACCGTCGCCGTACCGGGATTTACATTATGTAAGAGCTCCGAGATCTCATAATCCTTCCCGTAGGCCAGCGTCTTTCCGTTTAACTTGACCTTGATCCCCGTGGGAGCCGGTACGATCTCCTTTCCGGTATAGGTAAAGGTCTTCGGGCTGATCGTGACCTTCGCCTTTGAAAGCATCACCTTCTTATCCGCGGTCACCGTGATCGTCGCGGTCATAGATCCCGTAAAGTTTCTCGTATCCTTCGGCGTGATCGTTGCCGTATAGGTCCCCTCTTCCTTGACCTCCGCCGGTGCATAGCTTACGGCAAAAAGGCTCGCATCTAACTTGGTCCCGCTTGCGGCAAAGCGGATCGAAGGTACCGGGGTCTGGGCCTTTTTCGTTTTCGCAACCCCCAGATCCGCCGCCACGACTGTTTCGTCCGCATCATCCGTCACGAATACCGTATTGTTAAAGGTCAGGGTCGATAACGGCTGCCCATAGGTCAGAGTACTGCTTCTTAACGTAACGGCGGTCTTTGGCTTCACCGGGATCAGGTCGACTAACTGCAGGTTCACAGTAAAGGTAACATCATTATAATTCTGCGTTTCGGCAACGACCGTGATCGTACCGGTTGAATTCACTGCTCCGCTTTTTACGGTATAGGAAAGCACGCCCGCCTCTGTGACAGACGGCGCCACGTCATAAAGCTGATCGCTGTCATCCATTTCAGGGTTTTTTCCATCTTCTTCATGATCTTTTTCCCTCTTTCTTAACGTTCCCGTAAATCATAAGGGAGCTATTATGTGTAGAATTTACAGCAATTCTCTATTTACACCAGAATGCTTTCAAATTAAAGCTAGATCTGGAGCATACTGTAAGTAAAACGTTTTCCCACATTATGGACCCTGAAAAAGCAGTTGAGAAGAGTTCTGTGCCGAATTGGAAAAATTTTTGCTGAATCGGTAAAAAGGATAAATAAAACGTGTGTGATTTGTTTGCCTTCTGAAAGAACGGAACTCATTACGTTTAAGCTTCCGTATCGCCCGAGAGATACTGACTGTATAATTCATCATCCTTTTGCTGCAGCGTAAAGACCTCCCTCTATATCTGTTCCGATCTGCCCCGCAGATCATGCATTTAAGCCTGAACTTCCGTTCATGCCATTCACCGGAACTGTATCTTCATCTTCACGAAATCGGAAGCATAGGAAAGCTCCCGGGAAAGCTGCAGGGTATTAAGGGGCTTTCCCGGATCATATTCGAAAACATAGCCGCCCCCGTTGCCCGGCAGCCAGTCATAAAAAACTCTACGGGGATTTCCGAAAACCTCAAGGGAAGCCATGATCACGCCGCCGTGGGCTAAGATCACAGTCTCCTGCCGGTCTTCCCGGATGCTCTCCGCGATGACCCGCTCGACGGCCGCACAGACCCGTTTGCGGAAGGTCTCCTTATCCTCTCCGCCGGGGCACCTTGTTTCGCAGTCATGCGCCACCCAGTCGCGGTAGGCCGGATCATCCGCCATTTCATCGGCGGTCCGCCCCTCGAATGCCCCAAACCGCATCTCATTAAGCCCCGGATCGATCCGAAGCACAGCCTCCGGAAAAAGGATGGAGGCCGTTTCCGACGTTCTCCTAAGCGCCGAAACATAAACGATCGCCGGAGAAAAATCCGCCTGCCTGAGCTTCTTCTTTCCTTCCTCTGACAGCGGGATATCCCGGTTTCCCTGATAACGCCTTTCCTTATTATATTCTGTTTCTCCGTGTCTGATAAAATATACTTTCAAACTGTTCCAAATCCTTTCTCTGCGCATAATATAGCCATTATCCAAGCAGCGCCGGGTCGGCGGATATCGTCCGGCCGGGCGGCAGCGCGAAGATCAGGTAGACCGGGTTCTCCGCCTTCATCAGATGCTTCTCCCCGGCTTTGACGGAGCGGCTGACAGAAACCAGCGTAATATCCGTTTCATAGCCCGCTCCGGAAAGTACGCTTACCGCCTCCTGCAGCGTTTCTATGGTGATCGCGGTCAGGCAGATCCTGGCATCCGGTGCCATGGCAAAAAGCGCCCCGAGGATAGGAGACAGCGAACCGTCACTGCCGCCGATAAAAACAGCATTGACGTTCTTTAATCTTTCCCGCAGCGCACCGTAGAATACCTCCGGCGCACGCTCCTTAAAGGGCAGGAGATTCCAGGCGCCGAATTTTTCTTTGTTCTCTAAGAGAAGCCGGATACCCTCCTCTTCCTTTTCAACGGCATAGACAAGGTCGGCATACATCGCAAGCTCGATGCTCATCCCGCCGGTACCGGCACCGATATCGAGCACCACATCCGTCTCCGCGGGCTGCAGCTTCGCCATCGCCAAAGCCCTGACCTCTCTTTTTGTCATCGGACGGTTCCCCCGGATAAACTCCCGGTCCGGGATTCCCGCATTCGGATAGCTTTTATGCGGTGCCGGATAAAAAAGCATCACCAACAGCCCGGCATTTTCGCCGTTTTTTTCATCCCGGAAAACGGGGATCCGCTTTTTCAGCTCCTTCAGCCGTTCCGCGATCTGCCAGACACTGTCCTTTTCCACTGACTCATCCTCGTAGGAAAGATCATAGCCGATAGCGGCCGGCAGATCGCTTAACCCTGTTTCGATCAGCTCATAGCAGAGCTTCAGCCCGTTCTCGATACCGCCTGTCAGGACAAATACCGGTTTCCCCAGGCAGACCTCCTTTCGGATATTTAAAAACCTGCCGTGAGATGAAAGAAGGCGCCAGTCCTGCCAGCTCTCCTTCAGCTTCCCCGCGAAATACGACGCGCTGGAAAGCCCGGGAAGGATCTCCGTTTCAAAGGATTCTTCCGCCGTAAGCCGGTCAAGCAGTATGCAGAGCCTGCCCGCGCCGGAGTAAAAGCCGCTGTCTCCGCTGTAAAGCACGCAGGCAGAGGAAACGTCTCCCGCCGCCGCAAGCCGCCTGAGCAGGTTAAGCGCGTCCTCCGTATAGGTTTTCACCGGATAAACGGCTGCTGTACCTTCTTCCTTTTCTCCCGGTATCCCGGCAAGAACGTTTAAAAGCCGTTCCGGCCCGAGCACCGCCTGCGCGCTTCCGATGGCCGAAAGAGCCTCATCGGTAAACGCGCCCCTTCCTCCCGGCCCGCAGCCGATCAAACTGACCTTCATTTCAATAGCTCCTCCATGATCTCCTCTAATGTCATCCCCGTTTCCGCGGGTCTTTTGATCACGATCGCCGTACACCCCGTATTTTCCGCTGCCCGCAGCTTTTCCGCAAAGCCGCCCTCTCTGCCGCTTTCCTTGGTCACCAGATACCCGATCCGGTATTCCTTAAGGAGCGCCGTATTAAGCGCCTCACTGAAGGGTCCGAAAAGAGCCAGGATATGGCGGTGGGAAAGGCCCGCTTCCTCTGCCGCGCGGACCGAATCCGCTGTCGGCAGGACCCTTGCGTAAAGCCGTTCGGGTTCAAGTACCGAAAAAGCCTTTAACGCCTTCGTGCCGATGGTCAGAAGGATATTGCCGGATCCTCCCTTTAGATCATCCTGCCCGGACAGACTTTTCTCCCGCAGCCACGTGACCGCCGCTTCTACGGAATCCACGGTAACCACAAAGCCCCTGCCGCCTGGCTTTGCATCGGCGGGTGCCTGATCTGTGTCCTCACAGGAGCTGACGGATGCTCTTAAGAGCCGGTAGCATGGTATCCCGGCTGTTTTGCAGACCTCACGCAGGTTTTCCGTGATCTCTTCGGCATAGGGATGCGTCGCGTCCACGCAGGCATCAAAGCCTTTGATCAGCTCCGTAAGCGCTGCCCTGTCCTTTCTTCCGACAAAGACCGTAAACGGCGGGTATTCCGAGGAAGCCGTCTGCGTAAAAGCCTTCATCTCCTGCGAGAGCGCTTCGGCGCCAAGCTCTGTCGCGACGCTGACGCTGACCTCACAGCCTGCTTCCCTGAGCTTCAGGGCCGCCTCTTTTCCCTCCGTTGTTCCGCCGAAAACAATGACCCTCATACCCGGTACCCGCGGTTCGTCACCATGCGTCCGGACAGCTCCCTGGTCTGGGATGAACCGATGAAAACAGTCGTAAACATATCAAGCGCCTCCCCTTCCAGAGCGGAAAGCGGCAGAACCGCGTGCGTCTCCCCTTCCCTTCCGATACGGCGCACATATCCGCAGACCGTTTCGGCAGGCCTGCTTTCTTTAAGGATCCGGCAGGCACGCTCTAAATGCGCCGGCCGGTTCTTTGATACCGGATTATACAGACAGATGACAAAATCCGCTTCCGCGGCCGCTCTCAGTCTTTTTTCGATGATCTCCCAGGGCGTCAGCAGATCGGAAAGAGAGATTACACAGAAATCGCTCATAAGCGGCGCGCCTAAAACAGCCGCCCCCGAAAGCGCCGCGGTGACCCC
>JAILQQ010000012.1 GCA_024698885.1 Lachnospiraceae bacterium
ACCAAGAAAAGAATATCCATGTTTTACCTGCTTTCTTCTTTACTGTCTTTCTGAATTTCCTTTTGATACTGATACAGAGGCCACGCGATATTGCCGACCTCTTTCATCACGATCTCCTCCTGCTGCGTATACATCGGATAATCATGCGTCCCGCCCGCGCGGAAGGGGGTCATATAGTTGCCGAAGACCTTACGCAGCATCTCATCATAATGAAGCGGCGTCGGAATCTCGATAAATTCAAAGGGCAGCATGATAAATTCCTGATAATACTGCTTCGGAAAAACCGTTCTGAAATCCGGCCGCGTCGCGTAAGCCCCCATCATCGTCGCATACTCCGCGTCTTCCTCCTTTACGCCTCCCATTAACTCCTGCTCCGTGATGGCCAGCTGCTGGGACAGCGGCTTTGTCCGGCTGAAGCTGCGATGGAGACGTCCTTCCAGCTCCGCAATATCCTTATGGAAGAAAGGCACCTCCTTATAGATGCGCTCCGGTTCGATCGAGCCGGCCACATAATGCAGCTTTTCGATCAGCTCACAGAGCTCCCGGCATTTTTCTTCCTCTCTGGGCACATAATCGATCACCATGATATCTACGCCGATCACATACGGCATCCCGTGATTCTTGTTTAAAAAATCCTCGGTGAATTTTACGACGCCGCTGCTGACAAGTCTGGTCAGGGAATCTCTGAAATCAGAATCATTATATACATTCGCGATCTTATAGCCCGCCGGCAGTTCCTCCTTCGCGTAACCTAAGAACGCCTCGTAATCCTCCCTGAGCATCGATATATCCACGTCATCATCCCAGGGGATAAAGCCGCCGTGCCGCACGACACCGAGCATGGTCCCCCAGTCCATCCACCATTTCAGATGATGGCGGTTACAGATGATGGAGATCTCGTTCAGTACTTCTAAGATCGACGCCCAGCAGCGTTTCATCTTCGCCGGGATATAGTAACCTTCCCTGACCTCACTTTGCAGAAATTCCTCGGGAATAATCATAACCTGTGCTCTGATCCTTCCGGCTTTATTTTTTGAACAGGTATTCCGGGAAAAAGGTATGCCCCGCCTGCTCCATCATTTCCGCTTCAAAGCCGCAGTAATACGGATATTCATGCGTTCCGCCCGCCCGGTACGGCATCATATAGTTGCCAAAGACTTTTTTCAGCATCTCGTCATAGTGAAGCGGTACCGGAACCGTTAAAAATTCATAGGGCAGGTCGATCAGCTCCTCATAGTAGGATATCGGAAAGATCGCCTGAAAATCCGGGCGATGGATATGCGCGATCATCACAGACGCGTGCGTCGCGTCCCCCCGTCCGAGCGCGGTAATATACTCTTCGCAAAAGAGGCGAAGCTGCTGCGCCAAAGGCCTCTCCCGGTCAAAATGCCTCTCGGCGACGCGTTCGATCGTTTCTATGAAATCCCTGTGCTCGGGGATATCCCCCAACCTGGCCTCATTGCCGATCGCGTCCGCGAAAGCATCCACGGGCCTCACGAGCTCGACGATACACCGGTCAAATTTCGGCGATACATAATCCACGCACATCAGATCGATCCCGCCAAGGTAAGGAAAACCAGCGTTTCTTTCGAGGTATTCCGGCTCTATGGATGCGACCGTGCTGTTGCAGACCCGGGTAAAATAGAGATCGCAATTCACATTATTATGAATATTATATAGCGTGTACTCCTTGGGAAGCTCGTTCGGGGCAAACTGCAGAAAAGCTTCATAATCCTCCCGGAACATCGCGATATCGATATCATCATCCCAGGGAATAAAGCCATGATGGCGCACTGTCGCTAACATCGACCCGAAATCCATCCACCATTTCAGATGATGCCGTTTGCATACCGTATCGATTTCATGAAGTACCAAAAGGATCGCGCCCCAGGCCCGTTTCATCTTCGAGGGGATGTAGAATCCCTCCCGTACCTCACTCTCCAGAAAAGCTTCCGGTATTACCATACACCTCTCCTCTTGCTCACGCTGCACAGGTTTCATTATAGCATACCTTCCCGAAATCCTCAATATACCGGCATTTCGGTAGCAAGGTAATGATCCGGCCTGCGCAGAAAAAAGGACTTGCTTTCGCAAGTCCTTTTCTCTTCTTATAGTAGTGCTGATTAGCCAAGCAGAGAAAGAACACCCTGATTTGCCTGGTTCGCCTGAGCAAGCATCGACTGACCGGCCTGAGCGAGGATATTGTTCTTTGTGAACTCTACCATCATCTTAGCCATATCAGTATCGCGGATCTGGGACTCAGCAGCTGTCGTATTCTCAACGACGTTGTCTAAGTTCTTGATCGTATGCTCAAGTCTGTTCTGGATAGCACCGAGGTCAGACCTCTGAGCGGATACGGAAGCAATAGCCTTCGTGATCGCTGCGATAGCGTTCTTCGCTGCGGTAGCAGTCGAAACGTTGATGATCTGGCCGCTCTTCAGGTTGGAGATCGTTAAGGTCTTGGTACCTACAGTAAACGTAGCGCTGTTGTTGCTTACGGTTACCATGCTGGCGCCGGAACCTACGATCTTGCTCATGCTCATCTGCTTGATCGTGATGTTGATCTCAACATCAGATCCGGAGTAAGCGCCTACCTGAATTGCCACGTTCGAGAACGTGCCGTCCAGCAAGCTCTTCGTATTGAACTGAGTAGAAGTCTGTACACGATCGATTTCCTGAGACAGAGCCGCAACTTCCTTCTGGATCGCGAAACGATCATCGGTCGTATTGGTGCCGTTAGCGGACTTGATCGCTAACTCGTTCATTCTCTGAAGCATATCTTCCACTTCACCCAGAGCACCTTCTGCCGTCTGTACGACTGAGATACCGTCCTGAGCATTGGAGGAAGCCTGTGTCAAACCACGGATCTGGCTTCTCATTTTCTCAC
The DNA here is from genome assembly GCA_024698885.1 of Lachnospiraceae bacterium. Lineage (GTDB taxonomy): Bacteria > Bacillota > Clostridia > Lachnospirales > Lachnospiraceae > UBA2868. The sequence goes on from JAILQQ010000012.1 coordinate 2,888, forward strand.
TGATGGTTAAGCCTGCCGCATCATCGGCTGCTCTGTTGATCTGATAACCTGAAGATAACTTCTCTGTGTTCTTAGCCTGTGCGCTTGTCGTAACGCCTAACTGTCTGTTGGCGTTCATTGCTGTCATATTGTGCTGTACTACCATAATCTTTTCCTCCTTGAATTTGATAAACAGTGGCTTCCTTGCCACACCCTTGTTTGGGTTACTGAACACCGCCGCGTTCCGGCCGTACGCTCCGTCCTGCTTTAGTGCGCTGTATTTTCCTTTACTGTATTATATATCGGCGCAAGCTGAAAGAACTTAACCCCGATTTATAATTAAATTTATTTTTTTTTATCTACCCATCCGGAAGAATTATGGAGACCGGCACCGCTCATCGTATTCTGATAGCTGTTGATCACGCTCATGCTCCGTTTGGAGCTTTTGATCTCCTTTTTGGCCGGCAAGAGAACCCGCTCCAGATTTGCCCGGTTCCGTTCCTCTCTGGCCCGGATCGCGACGCCCTTGTCCGTCACGGATCTGATAAGCTCCTGTATGGTCCTGATCTGGGTACTGTAGCGTTCCTTATTATTCCTGACCTCGTCCCCGATCCTCTCAAAAAGCGCTTCAAAACCGTTATCCAGATCCTCTAACTGATTGATCAGGATCTCTTTGTCGGCGATCAGGCCGTTGAACTGATCCCAGTTTACACTGCCGTAATCATGATCCGCGATCACTTTGGCCTGATCCTCGCAGCGGTCCAAAAGCTGCTTCAGGATCCGGTCCTTCTTCCGAAGGCTCTCAATCATGATATCGATATATTTTTCCGTTCCGGCTGCCATTTCCGTCATACATCATCCTTTTTGGGTTAATCTCATCACTTCTTTCCAGGTATCGCGCATGGTCCTCAAATGCTCGTTAACCTCCTCAAGGATCTCCTTATCCTTGGTCATGTTGGCCTCCCTGAGCCGCTGCATCAGATAGTTATAAACATTATTGAAGTCGTTGGCGACCGGGTACTTGAAATCAAGCGTCACCTGAAACTCTTCTATGATCTTCTGCACCCGCATAATATGGAAATGCGCCTTCTGGATATCATTCTGCTCAATCGCGGCTATCGCGATATTACAGAATTTAATGGCTCCCTCATAAAGCATTAAGGTCAGTTCCGCCGGCGTTGCCGTCAGGATCTTGTTGCGGTTGTACTCCTCGTATGGATTTCTGGCTGTCGCCATACTTTTTCCCCTCCAATATTCATGATAATGCTGTTGTACTTACCGGTTCCGTACAGACATGCGCCCGTCCGCAGGCAGCCGCATGTCCGTCTGTACCATCCCGGTTTATTGCTCATCCGTCACATCCCGTACATCGTGGACAGATAGTTCTGCTGGTTATTCAGCTTTGCCATCGAAGTTTCCATTCTCGAAAACTGCTTATAGTACTTATCCTCGATCTTGCCGACATATTCTTCCCAGTCAGCCAGCTTTGTTTCATAGGATTCGTATTCTTCTTTTACCTTCTTATCATCATAGAAGTTACCGTAGGATCTCTCCGCCGTAGACCAGGTCTCCTTCTGCAGCCTGCTGTACATATCACTGGCCAGTTTCTGGAAGAAGGAGGCTACCTCCTTCGGATCCGTCGCGATCGCCGCCTTCAGCTTGTCAGTCTGGCCGGAGGTCGCTTCGTCGTCCGGATCTCCCGCGATATGATAGGCGTTTCTCTCATTATCCGCAGAATTAAAGTATCCAAGCGTTTCGATCCCAAAATTGGAAAGGCTCAGCTTCTTGCCGTTTACCTCGTAAACCGAGGACATGGCGTTCTTCATCGCGTTTGCCACCGTAGAAACCGCGCTGTCACGGCGAAGCAGAGAGCTCTTGATCTTCTCCTCCCATTTTTCGATCTCTTCGTCGGTCAGAGCGTCCTTTTCCTCGGAGGTCAGGGGTTCGAAGCCCTTGGCGGTATCCGCGTTATACAGCTTATCCAGTTCATTGATCAGACTATCGTACTCCTTGACGAATTCCTTGATCGTATCATAGATACTGTCATAATCGGTATCCGTCGTAATGCTGATCGGTTCCTTCGTCACGTCCTTCGCCGTCAGCGTCAGACCGTTTACGTTGAACGAATTATTTTTACTAGTAAATTCCGCGCCGTTTAAAAGGATCTTCGCGTCCTGCCCGTCGACCTTTGTCGCCCCGCCGGCATAACCGCTTTCCGCCGTCTGCCCGGCACCGATGCCAAGCGCAGACAACAGAGAGTCTCCATTCTCGTCACTTCCCGATAAAGTCGTTCCGGCGTTAAAGGTGATCTTTCCGGTATCGGCATCAAAGGAAGCTCCCGCCCCCTTTTCGTTAAGCTTTGCTAAGAAGCTCTCGATCGTATCGTTCTTATCAGCGGTGATCGTCTCTCCGTTTACCGTAAAGCCAAGAGAATCATGCTCATTAAAATAGGTACTGCCAGCGCTCTGCATGACGTCCGCAAGGGTCGTGCCGGAGGAAAAGCTCGTAGCCTGGCCGGTCTGCGCTTTCCCCATGCCAAACGCGCTGAGAGCCTTAAAGCCGTCAGGGGAATTGGCCGTCAGGTCGAAGTTAGTCGCCTCTCCCGACTCTTTGGAGCTTACAAAGATACGTCCCGTACCGGAATCGAAGTTGGCGTTTAATCCCCGGGAGGAAAGCTGATTAACGAAATCATTCACCGTTGTATCGCCCGTTACCTTGAAGGTATAGTCGGTTCCGCCCTTCTTTAAGGTGATCTCGGTCTCGCCGTTTTCATCGCCGCCGGTAAAGCCCAGATCGCTCAGCTTCGTATTGCCGTTTGCGCCGGATGCAAGCTTTCCGCCGGTCAGATAACCGGCCTTGGCTAACTGCTTTACCTCCACCGTCTGGGATCCGTTGACTGCGTTATCGCCTGTTACCACCGAAAGCTTGGAGCTGTCGGATACGCTGGTTTTTTTCTTATTATAAGCGGCTGAATACTGCAGGTTGCTCAGTTGCTTATTATAGAAGTTTTTCACCTTCGTATTCATCGCCTTATAGGCGTCCTGCTTCCATTCCGCTTTTGTCTGTTCTTTTTTGATCTTTTCCGTTTTTCCCGAATAGGATTTGACGAGCTCCTGGACCATGGCTTCGGTATCCATGCCGGAATTGATGCCCGCTATTCTGATTGCCATGTCTACCGCCTCCTTATCCTTTTTCGTCTACGATGATACCGGCCATTTCCCAGATCTTCGCGATCATGTCAAGGGTCTTCTCCGGCGGAAACTCCTTTAACGTCTCCTTGGTATCCTTATCCACGATCTTGATCGTTAACCGCTGGGTATCCTCGTGAATGCCAAACAAAGCCTCCGAATGGCCCATCATTTTCTTGTTGAGCTTTTCGACTGCTTCCCTGATCTGCTCGTTGCTGGCCTCCTCCTGCTTCGACTGCGGCGCATTGCCGCCCCCGCTGCCGTCCTCGGCCTTGTTCGCGCTGTCAACCACAACGACCTTATTATCCACAGCATCTGCTGCGGCCTGATCCTGTGCCGTCCCCTCCTTGACCGCGGCACCGGATTCTACTTTCGGCGGTGCCTGTACCTCAGGTATCACCGTCTGCGCCTGAAAGGTCATGGCGCTTCCGATCGGTTCTAATGCCATAAAAATCACCTCCATGTGACTGAAATGAAACAGGTGGCTGCCCACTCCTTTATCCTTTGGAGGAACAGTCACTTTTAGTGCTACTTACAGTTTTCTGTATTATATATCGACTGAAAAATAATTTAGTTAATACATAAAATGAATTTTTACAGCAATTTCTTCAGTGCTTCCAGCCCGGAATGATCCGCCGATGCCTTGTTTGCCTCCTGGATCTGCAGATAAACCTCTTTGCGGTATACCGGGATCTCCTTGGGCGCGGAAATACCGATCTTTACCTGATCTCCGCGTATCTCCAGCACGGTGACCTCAATATGGTTATCGATGACCAGGGATTCGTTTTTTCTTCTGGATAATGCCAACATAAATCATTTACCTGCTTTCTCTGCTTTTTCCTTCGCCTCTTTCAGAATATCGTAGATCTTGAATTTTACTTCATACGTATCATCCACAATGATCTGAATCGCCTTCCTCGTATCCATATTGATGATAAAGGGAGCCATCAGATTCACCGACATCTGCTCGATCTCATGCGGAACGCTTACCGTCGTTAAGACCAGCATATTATCATCGGTAAATTCCCCTAACGGCTTTAAAAATTCGTCCTCGATCGTCGGATTATAATCCGGTCTGACAAGTAACGGATCCATCACCGGCATCGCAAAGCCCGGTTCTTCAATGGACTGCAGCCACTGGATCCCGCCGCTGTTTTCCGCCTCACTGTCATGGATCAGCATAAACTCCTTCAGATCCGGAAAGCCCACGATCCCCTGCGGAAACAGGATCAGCTTCGCCGCATCCACAGTAACATCTCCGAAAATTTTCGTCTTAATAACCATACCCTCTCCTTTTCTGCGCCGATTGGTATAATAAAAATATATGTATATTTATTGTAAATATTTTAAATTGTGATTGCAAGAACAAACTTATTTCTTAAATATAGTTCAGCAAGGACTGCTGCGCGATCTTTCCGGTGGCCGCCTGCGCCGCCTCAAGAGCCAGCTGCGCGCTCTTTAAATCGATCGCGGATTCCGACAGGTCGATATTGATATTTTCATCCGACAGCTCCTTAAAGTTCTCAAGCTGCTCATTCACACGCTCCTTCGTGAGCTCCAACCGCTGGCCCATGCTGCCGACCTTGGCGTTAGCCAGGTTCACGTCGTCCGCATAGCCCTCAAAACGGGTCAGTGCCTGGGAAAAGAGATCCTGCATCGTTTCCTTCAGGAAGTCGAATTCCTTGGTGGCCGCATCCAGCATATTATCGATCGTTTTCTTATTGTTTTTATAGAAGTCCTCGTCCTCCTTCAGCGCTTCGATCTTTGCCTTCTTATCCTCGATATCGAGAACCGCCTGAGTCGCTTTTACCAGCTCGTCAACATCCCGGCCGATCGCATGCTTATATACGTCGCAGGCATTGGTATTGATCTCGATGGACTGGTTAAAGGCCACCTCATAGGTCAGTCTCTGGCGGAGATCCTCTTTGCCAAGGTTGGAATTCTGCAGCGAGGTCTTTGGTTTTGTTTTATCGTCATTTACAAAATTGTACCTGATCTCCTTTGTAGCCGTCACGCTAGTCGTATCATAAGAGGTACAGGCATAATAATGCTCCGGCCGCAGATCTCCCTTCTCAAAATTCGTCTTCGCGTAAGTGATGCTGAAACAGGTTCCGTCCGCCTGCAGCGTCGCCGCAACATTTTTTCCAAGGATCAGCTCGCCGGTATCGGCGATCAGGCGAACCTTATAGTCATCGCGAGGAGATTCCATCACATAATAACCATCAATATCACTCTGACTGGTCGCATCCTTCGTCGAAACAACTTCTGTCACCGGATAATTGATATCGTCGCTGGATGAATTCTTCGTCCTTCCGGTTATCACAGGTGTAAAAGAGGTTCCATCTTTCGTATCCGTCGTCTTAGCGTCTTTATCTAAGTTATCATACGACAATCTTACCCGCTTTACATCATTATATTTGATCTTCTGTTCTGCATATTCCCCAGTAGTAGCAGCCTCAATCTTATCCCGATCCACATCAAAATCGCCGCTGACGTATTTGATGTTTTCCACCGCACTCGCGTTGAAATCCTCGATAATATTATACCGGACATCGGAGGAGCTCTCCATGTAGGTCAGG
>JAILQQ010000165.1 GCA_024698885.1 Lachnospiraceae bacterium
CCCGGACATAGACATATTTATCGTTGTAGAAGCGCTTGAACACAGTAAAGGGAAATACATCCTTCTTGCCGACGCTTCCGGGCAGCGGAATAAAATCAAGGGTGTGCCTGGTATAGCATTTGTCGGCCGTGCAGCGGGTCCTGAAATCCTTGTTCATGAATTCGCCTATACTTTTATGGACTGCATAGTCCTCTGCCGGAAGATAGTAGTAATTCTTGTGATCCGGATAAAAAAGTTTCAGTTCCTCGGTTATCACGGGTATGCGGATGATGCAGCGACCATCCGCATATTCGGCGCAGATCTCATTTTCGGGGTTACACTCGCACATATGCCTGCGATTAAAGGAAAAGGCGAGGAGATCGCTTTCAGGTGTGAGCGTGATCGTGAAAGTCCTTGTTCCGTCGCGATCACTTTCCGAGGTGAAGAGTGTGTTATCTTTGGCAATGCCGGCGTCCGGACTTGTAAGCTTTGGATCTTTGGGAGCGTGCTCGTCGATACTGTACCCGCCGCAAAGAAATAAAGGAAGAGCCAGGAGTCTTGCGACAACAGGCATGTCCAGTACATCTTCATAGTTGTGGAGAAAGAGCAGTTCCAGAAGTTCGTCGGAGCTTACGGGACCGGCAGTGGTAAGGCCGGAGAGTCCGCTGGGCGTGTAGCCGCCGGATGATCTCCTGTGCAGTGATTCGAGACGCTTCAGTGCTATATAGCGGTTGTAGAATTCGATGAGTTCACCGCCGTCGTACATATCCCTGCGGTTCAGACCGCAGTAGATCTCGAGCTTTTTCTGGGACATCGAACCGGCACCCAGGAAGGCTTTATACGGGTGAAGGACCTTGTAGATATCGAACCCCGTATCTTCATTTACTGCCGTCGGAATACCGAGAAGACGTCTCTTTTTGCTGATATATGGAACATCAAATGTTGATCCGTTGAAGTGTACCAATACCGGGTGAAGGCTGTGAAGCCGGTCAAATTCCGATATGAGGAGTGATTCTTCTGTAATTCCCTCCGAAAAAAACTGGGAGAGGATCAGTTCGCCTTTTTCGAGGCACAGGCAGCCGATGAGGTAAAGAAAGGAACTGTCGGCTGAGAGTCCGGTTGTTTCTATATCAAAAAACAGCAGGTCTTCTGTTGAGATACCATGGCCATAAAGCCCGGTTATCAATTCTGCAGCTTTGAAAAAAGGCGTTGTATCTATTACGGTAGTTCGTCTGATTATCATATAATGTCTCCGCCCGGATCATACTTGAGGATGCGTAAAAAGGTTCCGCCCGCAATCCTTGTCTATATACTATCATATTTGCTTAAATAAGGGCAAAAATCTTTACCCTCCTTGATTTATTCGGGGCCGTAGACTAAAATTATGAGAAGACCATGTGTTCTTTGTATTTGTTTTTTCAGGAAACATATGATGTGTGATGACCGGCAATGAACGTGTTCTGAAACGGAAAAGACCGGATCGGTAAGGGTGAATGAGTATGGGAGAAGGCAGAAGAAGAACTCCGTTAAAGGGTTTCTTTAAGACGTATATCAGCGGCATCATCAGGGCGGCAGTTGTGGCGTTGCTGGTGATCGCCCAGTTTCTGCTGATTTTCCTGCTGGCCTTCAGACTCTACAAATATGATATCCTCATCTATATCATACTTGAAGCGATGAGCATTTTTGTGGTTTTCGGAATAGTAAACAAGCGAACCAGCAATTCCTTCAAGATCGGCTGGATGGTAATTATCTCACTCCTCCCGATAGCCGGGCTGATCATGTACCTGCTCTGGGGAAGATCGAGGCCTACACGCGACATAAGAAAAAGACATATGTCGTATATCAGACATATCAATTCCTTTAATGTGCCCGATGGCGCCGAATTGCAGGAGTTTGGCAGAACGTTTCCGGATTATTCAAAACTTGCGCGGCTGGGGGAAAACTACGGATTTCCGCTGACAAAGGGTAACTGCGTGCGTTATTTTGATTCGGGCGAAAACGCATTTGATGTATTGCTGGATGATCTTGACTCTGCGGAAAAATTCATTTTTATGAGCTTCTTCATAGTTGCCAGCGGAGCTCTCTGGGAAAAGATAAAGCCGATACTGAAGAATAAAGCTTCAAAAGGCGTCGAGGTACGATTCCTTTATGATGATTTCGGCTCGATGTTCAGGACCGATGATCAGTTTTGGAAGGATCTGGATTCGCTGGGGATCAAAAATGCCAGCTTTAACAGGATAACTAAGTACCTGAACAAGCTTTACCTGAATTATCGCAATCATCAGAAGATAGTTGTGATTGACGGCAATATCGGTTATACCGGAGGCTTCAATCTTGCGGATGAATATGTTAATGCCATCGAACGATTCGGCTACTGGAAAGACGGCGGAGTAAGGATAGAAGGACCGGCGGTTTGGGGGCTTACTACGGTGTTCCTGGGTATGTGGGACTTGACCGTACATGATATGGAAGCGGATGTGGACAGGTTCAGACCTAAGGAGAGAACACTTGCTTTTGATACTGAGTACAAGGACAACCGTGACTGTGCGAATGAGGACACCACATGGACCGGGTGCGGGGGCGATGCCTTTTGCCAGATCATTTCCGACGGACCCGAAAACAATCCGGATAATCCCATACTTGATATGATCACCCAGCTGTTATGTCAGTCGCAGGAGTATCTGTACATCTCCACGCCTTATCTGGTGCTGGAGGACGAACTCGGGAATGCTCTGATACAGGCAGCTAAATCGGGTGTCGATGTGAGGATCGTCACTCCGGGAATTCCGGACAAAAAGGTGGTCAACCAGCTGACAAAATATAATTACGGAAGGCTGCTCGAGGGTGGCGTAAGAGTATTTGAGTACACTCCGGGCTTTATCCATATAAAGAACATTGTCACGAAAGGCTGCAGTCTGATCGGCACGATCAATCTCGATTACAGGAGTCTGTTCCTGCATTATGAGTGCGGTGCCGTCATCTGGGATGAAGAACTGAACAGGGCGGCAAAGGAAGACATGGAAAAAACCTTCGGTGTGAGCAGAGAGATAACTCTCGAGATGTGGAAGAACAGACC
>JAILQQ010000166.1 GCA_024698885.1 Lachnospiraceae bacterium
TACTGTCAGTCGAACGATCTGTTTTTCAAGATCGTGAGACCCCTGGATGAAAGCGGTGGGACGAAAGATTGTTTTCCGGGCTGATCCCGGAAAACATGCGGTCAGTCGAACGATCTGTTTTTCAAGATCGTGAGACCCCCGGATGAAAGCGGTGGGGCGAAAGATCGTTTTCCGGGCTGATCCCGGAAAGCATACTGTCAGTCGAACGATAAAAGGAAATGATTCGATCTGCGAGCAAATCGGATCGGCATGAACAGGTTCGTGCCTAAGCGCACGATTCGCAAGCGAATCGGCGCAGATAAGGGGTAGGTATAAATGGCAGAGGAAGTTAAGAAGATCAGAAGGCGGCGCAAGAAAACGCCGGAGGAATTAAAGGGCGGCGAAAAGCAGATGACGGCGCAGGCGGCCGCGAAATACGCAAGCCACGCCGAGGATGTAAAGAAAATGAAAGCGGAGGGGCTTGACAGCGTGGTCCGGGAGGAGAATGATCCGTTCGCGGAGAAGTTCTCCTTTAACCACGGGGAAAAGGAGCAGCCCTCCGGGGGAAAAGCGCAGCCCTCCGGGAAAAAGGCGCCTGCGGCAAAGAGCGGGACTCCTTCTGCGCAGGCGGCGGGCGCAAAGCCTTCCTACGACAACACAGACGATCCGGACGGAAAGCGGCGCAGCGCCCTTGACAGTATCTCGACCTTCGGAAATCCCGTGGAGGAGAAGCCTTCCAGGAAACAGAAGAAGCAGACGGAGCCCGAAAGATCCTATGGATCCGAAGAACGGCAGCAGGCTCCCTCGGAGCGGAATACCTATACGGAAGACTATATCTATGCCGAGGAGAATAAGCGCCGGTCGACGATCATTCACGTTGCGGTCCTGCTCCTTGAGCTGATCGTTCTGGGCGTCGTCCTGTATTTTATGATGCATTACAAAAATCTCCTCGAAAAGGGAGATTTCAGCGAGACCGGCTTCTTTGAGACCGGGGAGGAATCCGCGGATGAGGAGGAAGCTTCAGAGGACGGCGAAACCGGAGAAGCCGGAGAAACCGGGGATTATGAGTCGGTTGATACGCCCTCTACGCTTGACTTCAGCAACGATCAGTTCGCGCTCCACTGTACAAGGCTGCAGATCACTTCGGATACGGACGGCAATCCCGCGGCACTGATTTACTTTACCTTCGTCAATAAAACGGATACGCCGCTTTCGATGTCGGAGGTCTTTCCGCCGATGGTGGTGCAGGATGATATCATGTGCGAGACCTTTGCTTCCATCGAAAACCCGCCGGATGAATTCTATAACCGGGATACGCAGATCAAGGACGGCGAGGGGATCGACGTCTGCTATTCCGTCAAGCTGCAGAATACAACGAGCCCGGTAACGTTGACGATTCATGATAATTACGCGACTTTTGAGGACGTGGCTTCGACAGTCATCAACCTGCAGTAGGCTATGAAGGATAAAAAACAGCGTTATTTAATCGTTTCGATCCTGTTTCTGACGGCAGCGTGCTGCCTGGGGTTTTTCGCCGCGGGCTATTATCTGAAACGGCAGCGCACGGAACGTCATTATACGGCTCTGCGGGATGAACGGGAGGACGAGGAGGGAGAGGAACAGCTGCAGTGGAACGGGATCGAGATCCCGTCTCTTCGGATCGACTGGGCCGGATATATGCTTTCGAATCCGGATATCTTTTCCTATTTATATATACCGAATACGCGGGTGGACAATCCGGTGGCGGAGCATCCCGCCGAGGATACCTGGTATCTGACCCATAATCTCGATAATGATACGACAAACGCCGGCAGCTTTTATACCCACTGCAGCGTGAACCGGAAGCTGTCCGGTCAGAATACCGTGGTTTACGGGAATGATATGCAGGACGGATCCAAATTCGGAACGCTTTCGTACTTTGATAACGCGGATTTTTTTGACAGAACGCCGTATATTTTTCTGTATACTCCCTCGAAGGTCTTTATTTACGAGGTTTTCGCGGCTTACCGGTACAATGGTTCTTCTGCGCCCGTACCGGAAAGCTTTTCGTCGTCTGAGGAATTCAAGGATTATCTTTCGGGGATTTTTATCGGGAAGGATAAGAACGCGCACTTTCGGCGCGATACGAAGGTGGCGCTGAACGAAGACGCGCGGATCCTGTCGCTTACGGCGGTCGATCACGATGAAACGGCGGTCGTCTATGTCGTGCAGGGGGTTCTGTTAAACGGCGCGGAAGTTGGAAAATAGTGACAAAAACGTTTTGATCGTTTTTACTTTTTTTTTATGATTTTCATCTTTACCGGTCTGATTTTTATGGTAGAATAGAAAGCGGTATGGATTTTTACGGAAGTTGGTTTAGATATAAAGGAATGGCGGGAGGAATAAAACATTGAAGGGCAGAAAACTGTATGAATGGCTTTTAACCGTTACCTATTTAGGCATGGTCGCGGTCTGTGTTTATTTGAATGTATTTTCCAGTCAGAAGGAAGGACTGGCCAGTATTATTGTCAACGGCATCATGTTTGCCATCGTCGGGGTCGTTTTTTTGGCTTGTGAGTTCGGCTGCTTCCGTCCGGTCAACAGCATGATCGTGGACCTGAAGAAGGTGGCGGGCAAGATCCGGGTCGACGCCATGAATTCCCATCAGTTTCTCTGGATGAAATATGATGAGAATGATAAGGGCCTTTTTACGGATCAGACGTTAAAGCGGGAATTCAACGACTATATGCATGAGCTGAACCGTATCTCGCATATTGATAATGCCTACTATAAATGCGATATCGAGGATTATATCAATTATGAGCTGATGGACAAGACGATCCACAGGAACCAGCTGAACCAGGTAGCCGGCGTGATGACCGGTCTCGGTATCCTCGGTACGTTCATCGGTCTTTCCCTTGGTCTGCAGAGCTTCTCCACCGGTACGACCGCGGAGATCACAAACAGTATCGCGCCGTTGATGAGCGGTATCAAGGTGGCGTTCCATACCTCGATCTACGGCATGGTCTTTTCGCTTGTTTTCAACTATGTCTTCAAGCGGAAGTTAGATGAGGCCGAGACCGCGGTGGCGGAATTCCTCAATATGTATAAGAAGTATGTGCTGCCGGATACGACGACCGACGGTATCAATAAGCTGATGGAGCTGCAGGAGCAGCAGACGAACGCCATCAACTCCTTGGCCAATACCGTGGCGCATCAGCTGTCCCAGGGTCTTGCGGATCTTCTCGAGCCGCAGTTTGACCGCTTTGATAAGACGATCACGAGCTTTGGCATGATGGCCACAAGAAACCAGCTCGACGCGCTTTCGGTGGTGGTGAACCAGTTTATTAAGGAAATGAACAAGGCGCTTAGCAATTCCTTTAATAATATGGCGGATACCATCGCGAAGGCTTATAATATGCAGGAGGAGAACGCCAGACAGATGGAGGAGATCCTCCAGAGGACCGGAAGCTCCGCGACGAACCTGCGTGAGATCGATAACCAGTCCCAGGCGATTGTTGCCGCGCTCGATTCCTATACGAAGGATATCATGACGGTACAGGGCGAGATGAGCAAGAATCTTGTCTCTTTACAGCAGAGCGTTGCGGCAGACAGCGCGTTCCTTGGACAGGAACGGGATTATATGATGGACCTCGGTTCGTACAGGAAGGCCCTGGAGGCATCCGCGGCTTCCTTCAACGAGCAGTTAAAGAACCAGAAGCTGCTGCTTGAGGATATCAACAAGCTTGTGACCAGGACGCCGGAAAGCATCAAGGAGACCTTTAAGGTGATCGAGGACGATCTCGTGAAGATCGAGACGCACTTCAGGACGACGATCAACGATATTCAGGATGCTACCGAAAGGGTTTCCGGTGTTGTGAATAATTCCAGCGTTTATCTGGAGAAGGCCTTTGACCGTGCGTACTATTCCATCGAGCAGCTTACCGCCGCCGTGGACCGTATGCGCAGAAGCATCTGAGGGAACAGGGAGTATAAATCATGAGACGTCATCGCAGAAAACTGGATGAGGAAACGACGTATTGGCTGTCGTATTCCGATATGATGGCAGGTCTTCTGCTGACCTTTGTTTTGATCATCGCGTTTACGCTGCTTCAGGCGAAGGTGCAGTTTGACCTGGACGAACAGAAGCTGATCGGTAAGGAACAGGAGCTGATCATTCAGTCGGATGCTCTGGAAAAGGAGCGCCAGACCATTGCTTCGCAGCAGAAGCTGCTTGATCAGCAGACGTTAACGATGAGCCAGCAGCAGAAGACGCTGGAAGAGCAGGAAGAGGAACTGATCCGGCAGGAAAGCGCGATCAAGATGCAGTCGGATGAGATCGCCAAGCAGCAGAAGATGCTCGAGGAGCTGCGCAAGACCTTAGCGGATCAGCAGATCAAGCTGGATAATATCATCGGTGTCAGAGGAGAGCTGATCGAGGAATTAAAGCGGGAGTTTGACCGCTCCAATATGAATATCAAGGTGGATGAGCAGACCGGTGCCATTACCTTTGATTCCAGCATCCTCTATGATTACAGTAAGGATGATCTGAAGGATTCCGGTAAGGATTTCCTGGACGAGTTTACGCCACGGTATTTAAGGATCCTCATGGGACCGAAATACCGGCAGTATGTGGCGGAGATCATTATCGAGGGCCATACGGACGACGCAGGTACGTATATTTATAATCTGGATCTGTCCCAGCGGCGTGCGCTGTCAGTGGCGGATTATATTCTGGACGAGAAGAACGGCGTGATCAGCAAGGATTCGATCGAAGCACTCGAAAAGATCCTGACCGTAAACGGTAAATCGTACAGCAATCCCGTATATAAGCCCGGAACAAATGAGATTGATCCGGACGCGTCCCGCCGGGTGGAATTTCTGTTCCGCTTAAAGGATGAGGAAATGATCCAGGAGATGATGGAGATCCTCAGTACGGAGATCAACGGATAGTAAGATACGCATATCTGTTCAGAAACCAAAGGGTTCTGAACAGATACAAATCGGCGCAGATTGGGAGGGAAATGGTGTTATGAGAAGACGGCACAGAGAAAGGTTGATTCTGATTATCGGAATGGTAGTGGTCGCGATCATTATCGTGGTGGTCGTGCTGCTGTTGATATTGAACAGGAAGAAACTCGAGTATCTGACGCTGACGCCTACCTTTGAGCAGACGGAACTGAACGTCAATTCCGACTATGTTTTCATGGTGACGACAGAGCCGGAGGGGATCAAGCTGAAGAGCCTCGAATACTCGGTGGATGATCCGACGGCGGTCTTTTCGACGGCGAGCTCTGACAATACGCAGGCCGTGCTGCATACCGGCGCGGAGGGGACGATCAATATCTACGTAAAGCAGGGCGATGTAGTCAGTAACTATATGTCCTTCTCGGTAGTGGATCTTGACGCGAGAGAAAATGAAGAGGCCCTGGAGCAGGCCATGGAAGAGCAGGCGGCGTTTGAGCAGGAGCAGTTAGAGCAGGAGCAGATGGCCGCGGTAGAGGAGCAGAAGCTCTATGTGAAGACGATCAAGAACGTCAGAGTGAGAAGCTCCGCTTCGACGAGCTCCAATGATAATGTTCTTGCGACCGTGGATCAGGGTACGAAGTACGTAAAGACGGGCGAGACGACCAACGACGACGGCGAGACCTGGACGATCATTGATTACAACGGATCGGAGGGGTATATCCGCTCCGATATGGTAGAGGCGATCTCGGAAGAGGAGTTTAACGGTGCTTCGGCGCCTGAGGAGAACGTAGAGACGACGTCGGCTTCGGAGCCTGAGAAGAAGGAAGAGAAGAAGCCGGAGCAGGAACAGCAGCAGGCGGAGCAGCCGCAGCCGGCACAGCCGAGCGCGGAGGAGCAGGCGGCGGCAGCGGCAGCGGCGCAGCAGGCGGAAGCCCAGAAGCAGCTTGAGGCACAGCAGCAGGCTCTGCTTGAACAGCAGGCGGCAGCGGCGGCTGCAGCAGCTGCGGCAGCGGCGGCGGGAACGCCCATCCACTGCAAGGACGGTACCTGCTATGTGACGGCGGAACAGTTGTCGAAGATCCACGCGACCTGGGATTTCGCGGGCGATGCCATTGAAATGGCAGGGCATCATTCCATCGGAGAGCTGGAGGCCGTGATCGGACCTACCCAGCATTGATACGGATAAATAAGTTTTGAGCTGAATCGGTTTGAGAAGACCCCCTTGCCGCGGTGAGGGGGTTCTTTGACGGGAGAGGAGGGAAATATGGCCAGCTATGACTATCTGATCGTCGGCGCGGGACTTTTCGGCGCCGTATTTGCCCATGAGGCGGTGAAGGCCGGGAAGCGGTGCCTGGTGATCGACAGAAGGCCGCATATCGGCGGAAACGTGTATACAGAAGAGATCCTCGGGATCAACGTGCATAAATACGGCGCGCATATTTTCCATACCAGCAACAAAGTCGTATGGGATTACATGAATTCCTTCGCGGAATTCAACCGGTATACGAATTCGCCGGTGGCACGCTTCGGGGATGAGCTTTATAATCTTCCTTTTAATATGAATACATTTCATGCGCTCTGGGGCGTCAGGACGCCGGATGAAGCAAAGGAAATGATCCAAAAGCAGAGGGCCGAGGCGGTCTCCGAAATGCAGGCAGCGGGGGTTGCGGAACCGAGGAACTTAAAGGAGCAGGCCATCAGCCTTGTCGGAAAGGATATTTACGAAAAGCTAGTTAAGGGCTATACCGAGAAGCAGTGGGGCAGACGGGCGGAGGAACTGCCGGCGTTTATCATCAGACGCCTGCCGGTCCGTTTTACCTATGATAACAACTATTTTAACGATGCTTACCAGGGAATACCCGTCGGCGGCTATACGGCGATCGTCGAAAAGCTTTTGGAGGGGGCGGAGCTTAGGCTGAATACGGATTTCTTTTCGGACAGGGAAGCGCTTTCAGAGGCGGCGGAGCAGATCGTCTTTACCGGCATGATCGACGAGTTTTACGATTATCGTTTCGGCGCGCTTTCCTACCGGAGCTTACGGTTTGAGAACGAGGTCCTTGATACCGATAATTTCCAGGGCAATGCGGTGGTGAATTATACCGAATATGAAGTGCCCTTTACCAGGATCATCGAGCACAGGCATTTTGAGTTCGGCAAAGGAGACGATTCCCATACCGTGATCACGAGAGAATATCCGGCGAAATGGGAAAAGGGGGACGAGCCCTACTATCCGATGAATGATGCCGAAAATAACGCTCTCTATGAGAAATACAGGGAGCTTGCGGAGAATGAGGAAAAGGTGATCTTCGGCGGGCGCCTCGCGGAATACAAGTACCTGGATATGCATCAGGTCGTTGAGAAGGCGTTAATGGCGGCAAATGAAAATATAATATAAGGAAATGATCCGGTCGGGAAAACGACCGGATCGGTGCAGAAAAACGGTTCCGGTACAGAACGGGCGGTCTCAGTCCTTTCTGTGCCGGAACCTTTATGTTGCAGGAAGATATTCTTGTTTTACCGGGAAACGCTTTAGACAGCGTTTCCTTTTACTTTTTAACAGTACCCGGAGAACATCATGCCGCTGTACATACTCGAAACGTAGGGCGAAGGATAATTATGGCCCGGGTTCTTGTATTCAACGACCTTTCGCATGGTATACTGCATCGGATCCAGTGCCACGTCGTTAGCCTTATTGAGGACGCTTGTTGCGAAGCTTCGGATCGTATCGAAGTTATTCACGGCACCTTCCGTTTCCGCTGTCCTGCGGATCTGGCTTTTATCCATTTCAATGGTGCCGTCATCGGAAAAGCTGATACCGAGCTTTCCGAGGGATTCGCTGTAGCGAAGGGAGATCGAGCGCATTTCCCGCATCAGAGCGTGGGAATTCGGCTGGCTCTCGAGGTATTCGGAGGCGCTGCGGATAAAGTCATTGTAGCCGCCGATCAGGTGATCGATATTATCGGTGATCGATTCCACGTCGGTCTTTAACCCGATATTGACCGCTTTGCCTTCCTCTGTTGTCTGCTTCAGAACAACGTCATAGCTGTTTTCGATCGTAAAGTGGTTCGTATGGGCACTGCTGTCGATCCCGTTTATTTTAAACGCGGCGTCAGTCGGCGCATGGCTTACCTGATCCAGTCCCAGATAATCCACCGCCCCGCTTGTTTTGCTGGTATGATCATCGGAAACCCTGAACTGGTTTTCTCCGTTCTTTAAGCCGGTATTTTCGGATTCAAGCTCCATGGCGGTATTGCCTTCCCCGTCATGGACCAGGGTTGCCGTAATGCCGATATTGGAGCGGTTGATAAGCCTTGCCAGTTTTTCCTGAATATCCTTGTTCGTATCGTTTTCACCGATATTGAACTGGAATTCATAGTCGGTATCCTTCGAGTGCACATCGAAGGAATAGGTGGACGGCGGCAGCTTTGTCTTCTCGTCGTCCGGCAGGAACTTTCCGCTGTTCTTCTGCGTGGTCGCAAGCTGCGTGATCGCGAGGTTGAAGCCGGTGATCGATTTATCGTCGATCTTCTCGCCGATATAGGAAACCGTCACGGTATCCGGATCACTGTTTGCCACGGTCTTTTTGGAAAGCAGCTCTTCCTCCTCTGCCTCATTGCTGATGGAGGAGATCGAGTTTTTCAGCGTACGCGCGCTTTCCTTCAGAGAAACAGCAAAATTTTTCGTCTCATTGCTGGTATCCAGAAGAAAGACAGGGGAATCTTTGGTTTTTTCAACGATGGAATTATAGACACCGCGCAACTCGCTCTTCTTATGGGTATCATACTTGGTATTCATACCCATCATGGGAGCTAACGCCGTCGCCAGATGATTATAGATATTCTGATTTAACGATGTTATATCTGCCATGCTGCCCCTCCTTTCTTCCATGAAATGATCGCTTCGACGGAATCAGTTCCGTCTATTCACCGGGCCTTACAGGCGGTCCTTGGTGAAACGCGCGGCAACAATGATCAAGATCAATGTCTGCAGACGAAAGTATAGTTCGACCCACTTTCGTGCTTTAATGATAACCGAAAAGTCAAGAAAAAACAAGTGTTTTTTTATAAAATAACTTAGAAATTTATTGAAAATAGAGGGGTTTGCGGGAATTGCCACTATATCTTGTATCTG
>JAILQQ010000191.1 GCA_024698885.1 Lachnospiraceae bacterium
GGAGATGATCGTTGTCTGCAAGCCGGAGGAATCCCCGATGTGGTTTGACAAACTCTGGCAGAATACCGTGGATCTTTTCCGATCGCTGGATATCCCGGTAAGGACGCTTGAGTGCTGCTCGGGAGATCTGGCGGATCTGAAGGTCAAGTCCGTCGATGTGGAGGCCTGGTCCCCCAGACAGCAGAAGTATTTTGAGGTGGGCTCATGCTCGAACCTTTCGGATGCCCAGGCCAGACGATTAAAGATCCGGGTGAACGGCAAGGAAGGAAGATACTTTGCGCATACCCTGAATAATACCGTGGTGGCGCCGCCCCGCATGCTGATCGCTTTTCTGGAGAATAACCTGAACGAGGACGGCAGCGTAAGGATCCCGACGCCGTTGAGGCCGTATATGGGAGGGGCGGAAATGATCCGGCCCTGAGAAGCGGTCCGGATCGGAATGAGCTGAAGCTCATTCCTAAGCGCACGATCTGAGGACAGATCGGCGCAGGCGGAAATGATCCGGCCATGACCGGCGGCAAAGGCGGAAATGATCCTGTCTGCGCGCAGACAGGATCGGCATGAACCAAAGTTCATGCCTAAGCGCACGACTTGTAGAACAAGTCGGCGCAGGGAGAAGAATGATATGGAAGAAAAAAATAAAAAATTCGCTGTTTTGATCGACGCGGAAAATGTATCCTTAAAATATGTCAAATTCATTCTGGATGAGGTTTCCGGCTACGGGATCGCCACCTATAAACGGGCGTACGGCGACTGGACCAACCCCGGCACCTATAACTGGAAGGAGATCGTCTTAAAAAATTCGATCACGCCCGTTCAGCAGTACAGCTATACCCAGGGAAAAAATTCCTCGGATTCGGCTATGATCATCGATGCCATGGATATCCTCTACAGCGGCCGGGTGGACGGCTTCTGCATCGTATCCTCGGACAGTGATTTTACGAAGTTAGCGGCGAGGCTCCGCGAGGCCGGCATGACTGTCATCGGAATGGGGGAAAAGAAGACGGTGGAAGCGTTCCGGGCTTCCTGCACACAGTTTAAGTATCTGGAGATGTTAGCGGCCGAGGAGGTTCAGGAAAACAACGTGAGCCGCGAGGAGATCGAAGAAACGGTCTTCAAGGTGATCAATGACAATGACGCCAATGACCGGGATACGACGGTAGGTGAGTTAGGTAATAAGATCAGTAACCGCTACGCGGACTTTGACGTACGAAACTACGGTTATTCGAAGCTCTCCAAATTTCTGGAAAGCTTTAAGTCCCTGCGGCTGGTCCCCTCCGGGAATGATATCCTGGTATACCGGATCGAAAGCGGCGTCCGCAAAGAGGATATCGAGAGCATCGTCAAGCAGTTTCTGAATTCCGTGCCGAGCAGGACCATGATGCTGCCGGAGCTTAAGCAGAAGCTGGAGAAGAAGGTGCCAAGCTTCAATATCGCCGACTATAAATACAGCAAATTCGCGCAGTTTATCAAAGACATGGACGGCGTCGTCGTGTTCAACAACATGGTCAGGCTGCAGAACCGCTGAGGGGGGCGGCCTGAAGGGCAGGAATGAGGGCCAGGAATGAGGGCCAAAAGGACCATGGCACGCAGTGCCATGGTGGATCCGCCACATGGCCCTTTTGGCCCGGCATAAATCATTTCTAAGAAAGTGAGCATTAAATGAAAATTGGATTTCTGGGGGCCGGCAATATTGCGACAACGATGGCTACGACGCTGCAATCCGTGAAGGGAGCGGAATGCTATGCGGTGGCAGCCAGGGATAAAAAACGCGCGCAGGCATTTGCGGATAAATACGGTTTTGAGAAGGCCTACGGGTCTTACGCGGATATGCTGGCGGATCCTTACGTGGAGCTTGTCTATATCAATACGCCCCACTCACACCACTATGATCATATCAAAATGTGCCTGGCGCACGATAAGCATGTGATCTGCGAAAAGGCCTTTACGGCAAACGCTTCTCAGGCCGCGGAGGTACTTCAGCTTGCCGAGAATAAGGGGCTTTTGCTGACGGAGGCGATCTGGACCAGATATATGCCGATGCGCCAGACCATCAACCGGGTGATCCGAAGCGGTATTATCGGAAAACCGACCTCTTTATCCGCGAACCTCGGTTATCCGCTTGAGCACATCAAACGGATGGTAAAGCCGGAGCTGGCGGGAGGCGCTCTCCTTGACCTCGGCGTTTATGTGCTGAACTTCGCTTCCATGGTCTTTGGGGATGAGATCAAGGGGATCGTGGCTGACTGCGTACGCTATGAATCCGGGGTGGATGCCCAGGAGACGATCATGCTGTCCTATCAGGACGGAAAGATGGCGACGCTTTATGTGACGATGTTGGCCCAGACCGACAGACGGGGTATGATCAACGGCACCAACGGATATATCGAGATCGAAAACATCAATAATTATGAATCGATCCGTGTCTATAACCTGGAGCGGAGAGTTGTGGCGGAATATGCGGCGCCTGTGCAGATCACAGGATATGAGTATGAGATGATGTCCGCGATGCAGGCTATTGCAGAGGGGAAGCTTGAATGCCCTGAAATGCCGCATTACGAGACGGTCCGCATGATGTTATTGATGGACAGCCTGCGGGATGCCTGGGGGATCCGTTTTCCTTTTGAAAAGGATGAGAGGAGGGAAGTTCCCTCGGAAGCCTCGCAGCCGAAGCAGGGCGGAGATGCCGAAAAGACGGCAGACGGAGAGAAGAAGGCGGAGGATCAAAAGAACGGCCCGGTGGTCCGCATGATCACCGAACAGAATGTCAAGGAGGGTATTTCGACCCGCTTTAGTACGCTGCCTGTCGAAGCGGTGACGGAACCGGAGGATGATGAGATCCAGAATATGATCCATGTGATCCATACGCCGCCCATCGATAAGCGCGGCGAGCGGAAACGGCCGGATGCCGGCGCGATGCATGAAAACAACGTTCGGATGATCAGTACCCCCGTCGAAAAGGTAAAGGCGAGACCCTCCGGTTTACGGGCCGGCTCCGTGGATGAGATGCGGGAAAAACTGGAAAGCGAGAAGGGCGGCGACAACGCTCTGATCGACAGCGCCGGATTTTTAGGGGATATCATGCTGGAGGCTAATGCCGGCGCCGGCGCTGACAGCGGCTCGGATAAGGCTGCAAGAGACCGTATCGAGGAAATAAAGGACGATCCGGGAAAGACAGCGGAAAAAGCGGGTGCCGGGGACGCGGGCAAAAAAGGAGAGAAACGAAAGACGATCCGGATCGTGGATGACGCGGTGAAGGATTATGTGAATATACGCCCGGACGGTAATGTGACGATTTCGGCGCCGCAGGCCGATATCCGTGTTAACCAGGAGCTTTTAAGGAAGCTGTCGCCGTCAAGCCTGCCCCTTGAGGATGAAGGGGTGGTCAGCGAGGTGATCCACGGCAGTTATTCCGGGGAGAACAGGGAATCACAAAGCGGTTCCCTTACGCAGGGTTCCCGGGAAAATCCTGCCAGGGAGCCTTCGGAAAACCGCGTTGAAGAAAAAACGCAGCAGGGTGCGGAGCCACGAAAGAAAAAGGGGATCGGAAGGCTCTTTAATTCGATCTTCGGAAATGAAGATACGGATGACACCTATGATGATGATTATCTGGAGGAATAAAAATAGAAGGGAAACCCTCATGCGTTTCCCTTCTATTTTATACTGTGAAGATCATGCCTGAGCACACGATCTCAAAAAGCAAACCGACATAGCAACGGATCATGACAGGGCGTTTACAGCCTTCGTCATACGAGAAATCTTCCGGGATGCGGTATTTTTATGATATACGCCTTTGCTGGCGGCCTTGCTGATCTCAGAGATCGCTTCGTTTAAAGCCGTTAAAGCAGTGCTCTTATCATTAGCGTCAATTGCCGCGTAAACTTTTTTAACATAAGTCTTTACTCTGGACTTAACAGCTTTATTTCTGTCCGTCCTTTTCTGAATGACAAGAATTCTTTTCTTTGCGGATTTAATATTTGCCACGATTACACCTCCTATTACCCAGACGTAAGTCTCCATGGACTCCTGTAAGCGCATTGGTAAACTTTTCCGCATGCGCACTATGATATTTTAGTTAGAAAAGCGATGGTTGTCAAGAGGTTTTTTTAATGCTATAGTGAATGACAGGTTATTTACTACAAACATAAGGATTGAAGTGATACCGTCAGGGAACTGACGGATCGGCGCAGAAAAGGAATGACTTATGCCTCAAACTGAACTGTCAGAAAAAAACGGCGCAGCCTCTGGCGGCGTATCGCAGGAAAGGATCAGAAATTTCTGCATTATCGCTCATATCGACCATGGCAAGTCGACGTTAGCGGACCGGATCATAGAGAGCACCGGACTCTTGACGAGCCGGGAAATGCAGGCGCAGGTCCTTGATAATATGGACCTGGAGCGGGAGCGTGGGATCACGATCAAGTCCCAGGCTGTCCGCACGATCTACAAGGCAAAGGACGGTAACGAATATTGCTTTAACCTGATCGATACGCCGGGACATGTTGACTTTAATTATGAGGTGTCCCGCAGCCTTGCGGCCTGCGATGGCGCGATCTTAGTCGTTGACGCAGCCCAGGGGATCGAGGCGCAGACCCTGGCCAATGTATATCTGGCGCTTGATCATGACCTGGATGTATTTCCGGTGATCAACAAGATCGATCTGCCGAGTGCCGAGCCGGACCGGGTCGTTGCGGAGATCGAGGATGTGATAGGGATCGAGGCGCAGGATGCGCCCCGGATTTCCGCCAAGAACGGCATCGGTATCGATGAGGTGTTAGAACAGGTGGTGAAAAAGATCCCGGCGCCAAAGGGAGACCCGGACGCACCGCTCCGGGCGCTGATCTTTGATTCGATCTATGATTCCTACAAGGGCGCGATCGTTTTCGTGCGCCTGATGGACGGGCGGATCCGGAAGGGTACGCCGATCAAAATGATGGCCACGGGCGCTTCCTTTGAAACCGTCGAGGTGGGATATTTCGGCGCCGGCCAGTTCATTCCCTGCGAGGAGCTGACGGCGGGCATGGTGGGTTATCTGACCGCCAGCATAAAAAACGTCAGTGATACGGCGGTGGGCGATACGGTGACGAACGCCGAGACCCCCTGCGCCGAGCCCCTGCCCGGCTATAAAAAGGTGCTTTCCATGGTCTACTGCGGGGTTTACCCGGCAGACGGCGCCCGGTATCCCGATCTGCGGGATGCGCTCGAAAAACTGAAGCTGAATGATGCCTCGCTCAATTATGAACCGGAGACCTCCGTTGCGCTCGGCTTTGGCTTCCGCTGCGGTTTCTTAGGCCTTCTGCATCTTGAGGTGATCGAGGAACGTCTGGAGAGAGAGTATAATCTGGATCTGGTGACAACGGCGCCCAGCGTTATCTATAAGGTACATAAAACGAACGGAGAAGTGATCGACCTGACGAATCCCACCAATCTTCCCGACCCTTCCGAGATCGATTATATGGAGGAGCCGGTGGTGACGGGAGAAGTCATGGTCACGAAGGACTTTGTCGGTCCGATCATGGAGCTCTGCCAGGAGCGCCGCGGGAAATATATCAGCATGGAGTATATTGAGCAGCAGCGGGCGCTGTTAAAATATGAGCTGCCCCTGAACGAGATCATTTATGATTTCTTTGACGCGCTCAAATCCCGTTCCCGGGGATATGCTTCCTTTGACTATGATCTGAAGGGCTATGAGCGGGCTTCCCTGGTGAAGCTTGATATCCTGGTGAACCATGAGGAGGTGGACGCTCTGTCCTTTATCGTGCATGCCGATACGGCCTATGAGAGAGGCCGCAAGATGTGCGAGAAGCTGAAGGACGAGATACCGCGCCATCTCTTTGAGATCCCGATCCAGGCGGCCGTAGGCGGCAAGATCATCGCGCGGGAAACCATCAAGGCACTCAGAAAGGACGTTCTTGCGAAGTGCTATGGCGGTGATATCACCCGGAAGAAAAAGCTTTTGGAGAAGCAGAAGGAGGGCAAGAAGCGCATGCGTCAGATCGGCAGTGTTGAGATCCCGCAGAAGGCCTTTATGTCCGTCCTGAAGCTGAGTGAGGAATAGCGGAGAATTGATCGTGGAAACACAGGAACTGGGGATATATATACATATCCCCTTTTGTGTGAGAAAATGTTTATACTGTGATTTTCTCTCCTTTCCGGCCGGGGAGGAGGAAAAGAAGCTGTATGTGCAGGCTCTTTTGAAAGAGGTCGACGCTGCCTGCGATAAATTCGGTTTTTTGCCCGAACAGTACGAACCGCGGACGATCTACTTCGGGGGCGGAACGCCGAGCATCCTCGACGAGGTTTACATAAATGAAATTTTATGTAAACTTTACGACCGATTCCGCATAGACCCTTCTTCGCTTGAGATCACCCTTGAGGCAAATCCGGGAACGGTGAACGCGGAGAAGCTTGCAGCGTATCAAAGGGCCGGCGTGAACCGGCTGAGCATCGGCCTGCAGTCGGCGGACGAAGGCCTTTTAAGGATCCTTGGCCGTATCCATACTTTTGAAGACTTCAAAAGGTCCTACGAGTCTGCCAGGGAAGCAGGCTTTCAGAATATCAATGTGGATATCATGACGGCGCTGCCCGGACAGAGCCGTGCGCTGCTGGAAGATACATTATGTAAACTTATAGAATTTAGTCCGGATCATATATCGGCATATAGCCTGATTCTCGAGAAAGGAACACCATTTTATGTAACCTACCATCCCGATGACGCCGTTTCTCCGGGCCGGATCATTTCCGATCCGGAGAGAATACCTGCAGGCTCTTTGAATGAGGATCATTCGGAAAAAACGGCAAAATCACGTTTGGCATCTCCCAAGGCGCTGCCGGACGAGGAAGCGGAGCGGGCACAGTATTATATGGTAAGGGATCACCTGAAACAGGCAGGCTATGAACGGTATGAGATCTCGAATTTCGCCAGAAAAGGTTTTGAGAGCAGGCACAATACGGCTTGCTGGAAGCGGATCCCCTATCTCGGCCTTGGGCTGGGGGCCAGCGGATTTCTAAATGAGATCCGTTTTCAGAATACCATCGACCTTAAAACATATCTGCAGAACTCTCATTGTCAGGCATCCCTTGCAGAAAAAAGACCGCTTGCCAGATATGAGCAGATCGAGGAAACCATGTTCTTAGGTCTCAGAATGCAGGAGGGGGTTTCCAAAGCGGCGTTTAAAAAGACTTTCGGGGCATCCGTGGAAAGCTTTTACGAAAAGGAGCTGATCCGCCTGAAAAAAGACGGTCTGATCCTTGATAACGATGAGCGGATATGTCTGACGGACCGGGGGATCGACTATGGAAATTATGTATTTTCCCGGTTTTTATTTGAATAAAAGGTCATGATTCGATCAGCAGGCTGACCGGATCATTTCCTGTGTTCTTCCTTCCACTTGCGTATCTCTTCAAGCCGCTTTCCGAATTCCGACTCCCGCCCTTCGCCTGTTGGAACATAATACCGCCTGCCCTTCAGGGAATCCGGCAGACATTCCATCGCTGTGAGCTTTTCCTCATAATCATGGGCATACTGATAGCCTTTGCCGTAATCAAGCTCCTTCATAAGCTTTGTCGGCGCATTTCGGATGACGAGGGGCACCGGCTCTGCCATGCTGTTTAAGGCATCCTCTCTCGCCAGGTCATAGCCTGTTTCCATGGCATTGGATTTCGGCGCTAACGACAGATAGGTGACCGCCTCGGAAAGATGAACGGTGCATTCAGGCATACCGATAAAGTGGCAGGCCTGATAGGCGGCTACGCTTAGGGGCAGTGCCTGCGGATCCGCAAGTCCCACATCCTCGCTGGCAAAGCGGACGATACGCCTCGCGATATATAACGGATCCTCTCCGGCCTCCAACATCCTGGCCAGCCAGTAGATCGCGGCGTCGGGATCGGAATTGCGCATGGACTTATGGAGTGCCGAGATCAGGTTATAATGCTCTTCTCCCTTTTTATCATATAGCAGGGATTTCCGTTCGGTGCACTGCTCGAAAAGCTCTTTCGTGACGATCACGCTGCCGTCACGCTGGATCGGTGCGTTCAGGATCATCATTTCGAGCGTGGAGAGGGCAGCTCTCGCATCGCCGTCCGAAAACGCGGCGATCATCGGCAGCAGGCCGTCATCCATCCGGACATCCTGGCTGCCAAAGCCCCGGGGATTTTTCAGGGCGTTTCGAAGAAGCTCCGTGATATCCTCTTCCGACAGGGGCTTTAATACAAAAACCCGGCAGCGGGAGAGCAGAGCGCCGTTTACCTCAAAGGAGGGGTTCTCGGTGGTCGCGCCGATCAGGATGATGGTACCCCGCTCGACAAAAGGCAGGAATGCGTCCTGCTGGGCCTTGTTAAAGCGGTGGATCTCGTCTACGAAAACGATGGTTCTGGTTCCGAACTGCCTTGCCTCCTCTGCCTTTTCCATCACGGTTTTGATCTCTTTGATCCCACTGACAACGGCAGAATAGTTTAAAAAGCTGGCCTTGGTCTGGTTGGCGATGATGTTTGCCAGTGTCGTTTTCCCGACGCCGGGAGGCCCCCAGAAGATCATCGAGGAAATGCGGTCACTCTCAATGAGCCGGCGCAGGACCTTCCCTTCTCCGATCAAATGCTTCTGCCCCACATATTCGTCAAGGTTTTTCGGCCTGAGCCTGGCCGCCAGGGGTTCCTCGATCTCCTGATCAAATAAGCTCAGCTGTCGCATGTCCTTTTCTCCTTTTCTGCGCCGATTTGCATAGCAAATCGTGCGCTTAGGCATGATCTTCAGATCATGCCGATTCGGTCTGTATACAGACCGAATCATTTCCGCTCTGCGCCGATTTGCTCTGCAAATCGTGCGCTTAGGCATGATCTTTGGATCATGCCGATTCGGTCTGCGTGCAGACCGAATCATTTCCACATTACTTTCATCTTAGCTGTTTTTGCGGAAGTTTTCAAGACTGCGGCGAATCGGTCTGTGTGCAGACCGGATTATTTCCTGCCTGCGTCGATTTGCTTTGCAAATCGTGTGCTTAGGCATGATCTTCAGATCATTTCCTTATCTTGTTTTCAAATTTTATATCGTTTATACTCTATAGAAATATAAAAAGATCGGCGCAGAGGGAGAAACGATGGAAGATTGGGACAGAAGAGCATACGGGAGCCGGATGTATCACGAGGAAAGGGAGGATCCGGGAGAGGCACGGACAAGACGCCTGAAAAAGGCCGCCGTTGTGACCCTTATCCTGACAGCGTTTATCTTTACGGGGGGCGTGATCGCGGCGATCCTGTTAAACTTTCCCGGCGCGGAAAAGCAGAAAGAGGATCAGACAGAACAGCAGACGCCTGTGCCTTCCGCCGCTCCTGTCGTGACGCCTGTTTTGGAAAGTGAGGCGGAAGCTGTGCCGGAAGCGCCGGAGGAGGATCCGCAGGAGCAGCTCTCCCGGACGATGGAAACGGGGGCGGCACTGGATTTTCATACGTTGAAAGAGATGTCAGCGGGAGAAAGCGATCCGCCCGCCTATGGGATCGACGTGGCCGGGTATCAGGGGATCATAAACTGGCAGGAGGTCGCTGCTGCCGGGGTGGATTTTGCGATGATCCGGGTCGGGTACCGGACCATGGGAAACGGTGTTATCACGGAGGATGTGAACGCCCGCTACAATCTGCAGGAGGCGGCAAAATACGGTATTAAAACGGGTGCGTACTTCTTTTCGACAGCGGTGAACGAGGGAGAGGCACTCGATGAGGCGATGTTTGTTCTGGATCTGATCGCGCCGTATCCGGTTACCTATCCGGTGGCCTATCACTGTGAGGGTTTTCAGGATGAGGCCAGCAGACATCATGATGTGACGGCCGAACGCCGGACGAAGATCGCCGGGACGTTTTTAAACTGTATCTTTCTGCATGGCTATACGCCGATGTTCTATGCGGCTAAGGATGAGCTGAAGAACGGCCTTTGCTGGGATACAGAGATCCTGCGGGAGGAGGGATACAAGCTGTGGGTGGCCTGGTATCCGGGAGCGTCCTATCCTGCCGGGGAAGGGATCGATCCTGCGGGTGAAACCGCTATGTGGCAGTATACGGGCAACGGGGCGGTACCGGGGATCCCACGGAGCGCTGCGATCGATATCGCTTCTTTCCGAGCCGACGAATGAAACAGATGAAACCCTTTTGCGCTTATTGTTGCAATTTCAGCCGATATTATATATAATTTCTGTGAGGTATGCACAAATGCACAGATTAAGCGAGGAACTGTTTCAAAACGCGATGGATATGACCGATACCGTCGTGTTTGAATATCATTATAAATCGGATTCCATCAGTTTTTCCGAGAATATCGCCCGTTATATTCCGACAGCCCTTCATATTAACGGATTTGTATCGGATCTGGCGATGCGGGGCAAGCTTTTTTCGCAGGATACGGAAAAGGCTATTGCTTTCTTTACGATCCCGCCGGAGCAGGATAAGGTCAAGATGGAATATCTTCGTTTTCTGGATAAAAGCGGGGAATTTTTCTGGTACCAGCTGAAGGGCCGCCGGGAAAGACGTCTGGGCGGTGACGTATTCTACGGGACGATGAACTATATTGACGATGAGAGAAAGCGTATGATCGATGAAAAGGGAACAAGAGATTCCCTGACAGGCCTTTATAATAAGGAGGCCGCGCTGAGGCAGATGGATGAATATCTGGCCGGTGTCCCGGAAAACGTTCTTCCCTCCCTGTTAGTGATCGATATCGATGATTTTCAGGAATGGATGGAGTTGAACGGCGGGATCAGCGCGGACGGCGTGCTGGTTGAGGTGGCGCGGATCCTGAAGCGGACGTTCCGTGGTTCGGATATTATCGGACGTGTCGATACAGACCGGTTTGTCGTTTTTATGAAGGGTGTCCGCTATACCGGTATTCTGGTGGAACGTTCGATCCATGTGATCAAGTCGGTGGAGGAGGTATGGGAAGATCTCTCGCAGGAGACGAAGCTGACGGTCAGCATCGGTATCGTCTATCTGAAGGAGGGCGGCACGGCCGCCGCGGAGCTGTATGAGAGAAGCCTGATCGCCCTGCGGGAGGCGAAGAAGGATAAAAGAAATAAATTCACGCTCTATAACGAACTGATGGAGCGGGTGAACAACCTGCCCGATCCGATCTTAAGCTCGCGGGAGATGGAGCTTGTCATGAACATCCTCGATCCCATGAGTGCGTATGCTTACGCGGTGAACGAGGATTTTCGGATTATCTATCAGAACGAGCATCTGGAGGAGCGGTTCGGCGACTGTAAAGGAAAGGTCTGCTATGAGGTTTACAAGAACTATGGAGAGCAGTGCCCGGATTGTCCCGTAAGACAGCTTTCCCATAATCTCGGGACGGCTGACGGGGAGGTTTATTCGCCCTCGAAACGTAAATCCTATCAGATGCGCTGCACGAAGATCACGCTCCGTAACGGAAAGGGTATCTTTGTCATGTCCTCGATCAGAGAGGATGTGGAAAGGCAGGACCGGGCCATCCGGGAAAGCGAGGAACGGATCCAGAACGCCATGGTCTATATGCTCGACCTGATCTGGGACGTGGATCTGACCCGCAATCTCTGTATCCGCATGAAGGAAAAGAACCTGAAGAGCGTGATGGATATGCGGATCTCCAATTATAAGAATCTGCGGGAGTATTACGCGGAGAATCTGGTGCATCCCGAGGACAGGGGACAGTTTTTCGAGGCGACGGATCCCCGGTATTTAAGACAGGCGCGCAAGCAGGGGATCTCTCTTTTGGCCAGGGAGGTGCGTCTGCTGACCGTTAGTGATGAATACCGATGGTATAATGTCTATTCCGTTTTTCTCGATGAGGCCATGGCCCGGACGATGATCATCTGCCTTGATGTGAACGAGCATAAAAAGCATCGTCTTGAGGAGATGGAAACCAGAGTCCGGCACGAGATCATGCTGCAGAAGAATGAGATCTTAAAGGAAATGGCGCTGTCCAATGAGCGGCATGAAAATGTCAATGAAATGGTCGGGATCCTGGTATTTGAATACAATATGGTGAGTCAGGACTATTATCTGAGTCCGATGTTAGATGAGATCCTGCCCGTCAACCGTAAGTACCTGAAGGATGAATGGTCGCTGATCGACAGCCTGAAATGCCATGAGGATGATACGGAGGTTTTCGAACAGTTTAAGGAGGATGTCAAAAACATCGGCCGGATACAGAAGGTGACGGTGAGGCTTTTCAATAAATTCCGGGTACCGGTCTGGTATACGATCATTGCGCAGACGTTACTTGGGATCGACAGCAAGCCGGTCCGCTATCTCTGGACGCTGCAGGATGTGGACTCCGAGATGAAGATCAAACGGGAAATGGAGTACCGCAGTGAATATGATTCATTAACCGGACTCTATAACAGTGAAACCTTCTACAGCCGGGTGGAGGAGCTGATCTACCTCTGGGAAAACGAGAAGGCGGCGATCGTTTCCATCGATATCGACCGTTTCCGCCTGATCAACGACCGGCACGGGATCGACGCCGGCAATCTCTGCATCAAGCGGGTAGCGGCGGCGATCAGAAGGTGCCTGCCGAAGGGCTGCATCGGCAAGCGCTATCAGGCGGATGTGTTCAGCGTGCTGCTTCGGTATGAGGATGATAAGGATATCGTGGATTTCATGGAGCATCTGACCCTCGCGGTCCGGGACGATGCGGAGATCCCGATGCAGCTTTCTCTTGTATTCGGTATCTATAAGATCCATGACAAGAGCGTGCCGGTGCGGCTGATGTGTGACAGGGCCCGGGCGGTTAAAAAGCAGATCAAGGGCTCTACGCTTTCGAACTACGCTGTTTACGATGATGAACTCAGACTCCAGCTCAGAGAGCAGCAGGAGATGGAAAACGAGATGCAGATAGCGCTTGATAACCGGGAATTCGTCATGTACCTGCAGCCTCAGATCAACCTGAAGGATGAGTCGCTTTACGGCGCGGAGGCGTTAGTGCGCTGGGAGCATCCCACGAAGGGGACTCTGGTGCCGGCCCGTTTTATCCCGCTGTTTGAAAGCAACGGCTTTATCACGAAGTTAGATATGTATATGTGGGAGGAGGCCTGCCGTTATATCCGCAGACTCGAGAAGCGCGGGCTCAGTATCCCGATCTCCGTGAATGTTTCCAGACTGAATATCGGAACCGTGAATATTCCGGAAACGCTGGACGCGTTGGTCAAAAAGCACAAAATCGATAAGAACCTCCTTGAGGTCGAGATTACCGAGAACCTTTTCATGGATGATGCCAAGGGCCTTTTCGGGCAGATGGAGGAGCTGATGAACCGGGGGTATGTGATCATGATGGATGATTTCGGTTCCGGTTATTCGTCCTTAAATATGCTCAGGAAGGCGCCGGTTGATATCATCAAGATCGACCGCTTCTTCTTAGATGAGATCATGGCGACGGAGCGGGGGAAGATCATTGTGGAATCCTCGGTCCGGATGGCCAAGCAGTTAGGACTCAAGGTTGTGGCGGAGGGCGTTGAGACCAAGGAGCAGCTTGATTTCTTAAAGAGCATCGACTGCGATATCGTGCAGGGATACTATTATTCGAAACCGGTTCCCCTCAAGGAGTTTGATAAAATGCTGAAAGAAAGATGGAATATGTAACAATCGTTATTTTCAGAAGAGTTATGAATTAAATATCACCAAAAATCAGAGATCGTCCTGCCCTCTTTTTTGACGGACAGACCAGGGGCTCTCCAAATTCCTGCGGGAATGGGAGAGCTCTTTTTATGCAAGTATACAAAAACACATAATATGTTCAATATTGGCTTGCAAGGGCCGACGGAGGCGCTTATAATGCGGGTGAAAACGGCAATGATCTGAAGATCATGCCTAAGCGCACGATTCGCTTTTCGAATCGGCGCGGAGGAAATGATCCGGTCTGCGGGCAGACCGGATCGGCACGATCTGAAGATCATGCCTAAGCGCACGATTCGCTTTGCGAATCGGCAAAGAGGAAATGATTCGGTCTGCGAGCAGACCGAATCGGAATGAACTGAAGTTCATTCCTAAGCGCACGATTCGCTTTGCGAATCGGCGCAGAGAAAGGGTGATGGAATGGTTAGCTGTGTGATGGCCGGCGGTGTCCGGGGGATTGAGAGCTTTTTAGTCAGAGTGGAGGCGGATATCTCGGAGGGCATGCCTGTTTTCGAACTGGTGGGATATCTCGGAAACGAAGTGAAGGAGGCCAGAGAGCGGGTCAAGACCGCACTGAAAAATACGGGCGTGATGCTCCCGGTGAAGCATCTGACCGTGAATCTGGCGCCGGCGGATATCAGAAAGGCGGGGACCGGTTACGATATGCCGGTGGCGGCAGCGATCCTGCACGCGATGAAGCGGATCCCGACGGAGAGTATCGAAAGTACGCTGTTTGCGGGAGAACTGTTATTGTCGGGAGAATTTACGGGAATAAGCGGTATCCTGCCCATTGTCCTGAATGCCAGAAAAGAAGGACTGAAACGCTGTATCGTGCCGCGGGAGAACGCAAAAGAAGCTTCTGTGGTGGACGGGATCAGTATATACGGTGTCGGGGATCTGACGGAGCTTACGGCCTTTCTGTCGGGTGAACTGTCCCTTTCTCCCGAACCGCTTTACGAGGCGGAGACGGATACGGCTGTGCCCGAAGCGGATCTGTGCTATGTAAACGGGCAGAAGATAGTGAGACGGGGGATCGAGATCGCTGCGGCGGGTATGCATAATATCCTGATGGTCGGACCGCCGGGGGCCGGAAAATCCATGATCGCCAAATGTATTCCGACGATCCTGCCGCCTCTTTCCCGAGAGGAATGTTTGGAGGTTTCCTCGATCTACAGTGTGGCCGGCGCGCTGAACCGTAAAAAATGCCTGATGACAAACAGACCCTTTATGGCGCCGCATCATACCGTGACGGAGATCGGCATGACAGGAGGCGGGATCTCAATGCGGCCGGGCTGCATCTCCATGGCGCACCGGGGCGTCCTCTTCCTCGACGAGATGCCGGAGTTTTCCCGAAACGCGCTGGAAACGCTGCGGCAGCCTATGGAAGACGGCAAGGTCAGCATTACCAGAGTACGGGGCAGCCTATCCTATCCGGCGGAGTTTATGCTGGCCGGCGCCATGAACCCCTGTCCCTGCGGCGCTTATCCGGATCTGAACCGCTGCAGCTGCAAAAAGAGTGAGATCAAGCGGTATACCGACAGGCTGTCCAAGCCGCTGCTTGACCGGATCGATCTCTGTATTAATGTGGAAAAACTGGAATATAAGGAAATGTTTACGAGAGAGGAAAACGAGAGCTCTGCTTCCGTCAGAAAAAGGGTATGCGCCGCACAGCGGATCCAGCAGGAACGATTTAAGGACAGTCCGGGCGTATTTTTCAATTCCCGCATGCGCGCGGCGGATATCAGGAAATTCTGTGTACTGGGGGAAGAGGAGGAAGGATATCTTTACGGAATGGCGGAGGGACTCGGAATTTCCGCCAGAATGTACCATAAGGTGCTGAAGGTGGCCCGGACCATCGCCGATCTGGCAGGATTACCCGCTATCTCAAAGGACTGCCTGACGGAGGCGCTTTTTTACAGTAAACGAAATTTCTGATTTAGTTTACCATAATAATGTATTATGTAAACATATTACTTCGAAACGGCGTTTTTTGAGGATATGAGGATACGATGAGAACAGATGATATTCTATATGATTTCTGGTGGGCCTGCTTTGCGCGGAATTACAGTATGCCCTTATGCCGGATCGCTTTTGAGGCAGGCGGCGCAAGAAGGCTTTACGGGATGGAAGAAAAGCAGTTAGTCAGGCTGAAAGGAATATCGGAGGAGTGCGCACAGGAGATTATACGGCATCGGGAGACCTTTGACCTGAAGGAAGAATACAGACGCTTCGTGGAAAGCGGAGCACGCTTTATTCCATATTATTCCGCTGAATTTCCGGAGAGGTTAAGACGCATAAGCGGGCATCCGTTCGCCATCTTTGTGAAGGGAAGGATCCCGCCTGAAAACAGGCCTTCTGTGGCTCTGGTCGGCGCACGGAACTGCTCCGAATACGGAAGAAAAGCTGCCTCCGATCTGGCGACGGCGTTAGCGGGGTACGGTATTCCGGTGGTCAGCGGGATGGCGCTTGGGATCGACGGGACCGCGCAGATGGCCTGCTTAAACGCAGGCGGTGAATCCTTCGGGGTGCTGGGTTCGGGAGTGGATGTCTGCTATCCTGCCGCCAACAGGGTCCTTTATGAAAGACTTTGCGAACAGGGCGGGATCATTTCGGAATACGGGCCGGGCACGAAGCCGAAGGCCTGCCTGTTCCCTGCAAGGAACCGGATCATTGCCGCCTTAAGCGATGTGGTGGTGGTGGTTGAAGCGCGGGAAAAATCGGGAACGGGCATTACCGTGGATATGGCGCTTGAACAGGGAAAGGATGTGGCGATCGTACCGGGGAGGATCACAGACCCTCTGAGCAGAGGATGCATTCAGCTCTGGAAGCAGGGGGCCGTTCCGGTTACTTCGGCAGAGGATATCATGGAGATCATACGGGATAATTTTCCGCTTCCGCGGCCGGAACACGCCGGGGAAACAGCACGGGACAACTGCTCTGCAAAAGAGGAACTGCTGCGGCCGCCTTCCGGAGCGGACGCGAAGGCTGCAGGGATCCTGACTGGAAACCGAAAGGAGCTTACCGGGGAAGAAGAGAAGCTGTATGCGGCGCTTGATTATTACGCAAAGAGCGCAGAGCAGCTCTGCCAGGAGTCTGCGCTTAACGCGTTAGGGTTTATGAGTGCCGTCATGAAGCTTCAGGTAAAGGGATACGCAAAGGAACTGGGAAAGGATTTCTTTGTTAAAATATAGAAAGGGAAAACGATGTGCCGGGAAGTTGTGCCCGGCATATAAATATTGTATAATATATACGTTTTTGATCCTTATCGCCCTGGTACGTTTTTTTGCCACGCGGCGGGACGGCATCGTATATATAAAGAGAATTATTTAAAAATATGTTTTCAAAGGAGGAGCATGTAAAAAAATGAGAAAAAGAATTATCGCTTATCTGATCAGCGTTACGGCACTGCTTGCTTTGAGCGGATGCTATGGCTTTGATCTGTCTCAGTTTGCGGGTCTGCCGGGTTTAACGGCGGGCAGCGAGGTTCGGGAGGCGGACGCCCCGGAGGCCGTCGTTTCGGATGCTATCCTGAAGGATCTGGAGGCAGAGAATACCTTCGATGCCCTTCTTAACAAGCATGGGAGATTTTCCTATGCGATCAATATTAACCATAAGGACGGGACGACGGATGACTGGTCCCTGTATATGGATGAAAAAAGATATGTTTCATTCACTGAATATGGAACGGACATCATTGAAGAAAACGAGGCATACGGTTGTGAGTTTGTGGAAGACGGGCAGATGGCTCCCTATCGTTGGGCAGTTGTCGGAGACTTCGATTCCTTTGCGGCGTCGCGCACGTATACCGGGTTCTACCAGTATTTTGATAAAGAGGAAGTGATTTCCGAAGAGGTGAAGGACGGCCTGATCTATCTGGATACCTCTTTACCCCTGGATGCTGATGTTGGTGATATCTATGAGAGTAACGGCTATTCCCGGGAAGAAGTCGAGCAGATACTCTATGAATATGTGATCGATGAGGCTTCCCTGGATGTTTTGAAGATGTCGTCCTATATCGTCTCGGGCGGTGAGAGGATTCTGAACTTTGAATATATCCTGGATACGGACTGCGAGGAGTATGTCCCGGATCAGGAGCTTCTGGACGGTGTGTTCGGCGACGATGTCAGAACGGAAACGATCATCACTGACGCGGGTACTGCGCAGGAGAAGGAATATACACAGACGGTAACGAGGGGCAGCGGCTTCAAGCTCTTTGCAGGGGATGATTATTACAAAACGCTGTATGCGGATCCCGATTGCGTCACAACGATCGAAAAGACGGACAAAACAAAGGACCTCACAGTATATTTAAAGCGTAAGGTCGATTACGCAAAGGAAGAAAACTGGGCGTATTTCGGTGAGGGCGAAGATAAGGCGGCCGATCTGTTCCTGATCTGCCCGACAGTGGACGTGGGAGATGAATTCGTTATGTCCTTAGACGATACCAAAACGAAGGAGCATTTCTTAGGGGCCCTGAATATGGAACGCGGGATCTATGAGGGAGACACGCGTATGTACGCGCCGTATTACAGACAGGGAGCCATGAAGATCTACTCCATGACGCCGGAAGAAAGGGAACCCTATCTGGAATACGCTTATGACGATATTTCGGAGGCTTTCCATTACTATCTTGATCACGAAAACAATGACCGGCCGATCGTTCTTGCCGGATTTTCCCAGGGAGCGGATATGTGCTACCGTCTGCTGGAGGAATACTTTGATGATGAGACCCTTTATGACAGATTGGTTGCGGTATACGCGATCGGCTGGCCTGTTACGGAGGAAATGACAAAGGAATTTCCGCAGATAAAGCCCGCCCAGGCCGCCGATGATACCGGCGTGGTGGTGAGCTTTGACTGTGAGGCGCCGGAGGTAACGGATACCTTTATTACGCCGGCCGGAACGAAGGCCGTTACGATCAATCCGCTGAACTGGAAAACGGACAGCACGCCGGCCGATCCGTCCGAGAACCTCGGGGCCTGCTTTACGGATTATGACGGCAATATCAAGAACGAAGAAAAAGGGCTCTGCGGCTGCTATATAGACGAGGAACGGGGAATCGTCAAGGTGCCGGAGCTTGATGCCGCCACCTATCCCGCTGTGGTGCCGGGCCTGCCGGAGGGCGCGTATCATATTTACGACTATCAGTTCTTCTTCCGGAATCTTGAACAGAATGTGCATGAACGGGTTGAGAGCTATCTCAATCAATAATGAATAAAGGAAAAGATCCGGTCTCCTGCAGACCGGATCTTTTCTTTTTCTACCCTTTGTTTGATTTTTGCTTTATGATATGACGTTCTCCGGAAGCCATTTTTTCAGGATCGCTTCCAGCTCTTCGCTTTTGACGGGCTTTGCGATGAAGTCATCCATGCCTTCCTTTAAAAGAAGGTCTCTGGCTTCCTCTACCGCGTTGGCGGTAAAGGCAATGATCGGGATATTCTGATAGGCGGGATATTCCTCCCGGATCCTTTTCATGGTCTCTATACCATCCATCTGCGGCATCATGTAGTCCATCAGGATCAGATCAAACTCCTTTTTTTCTATGATCTTGAGCGCCTGCTCTCCGCTCAGGACACAGGTTGCCTTAATCTCATAAAGACCGAGAAGGCTCTTTGCCACAAAGAGGTTCACGCTGTTATCGTCTACCACAAGAATGCGGGCATTCGGCGCATACAGAGATTTCCTGCCGGGAACCTTCTCCGAAGTCTGCGCAGCCTCCGTATCCTTTCGGGCAATGACTTCCTGCGGGATACAGATCCTGAATACGCTGCCGATGCCGTATTCGCTGTCTACCTCTATGGTGCCGTTCATCAGTTTAATCAGACGCTGGGTGATCGCCAGACCCAGCCCCGTTCCCTCTACTTCACGGTTGCGGTTGCTGTTGATCTGGGAGAAGGATTCGAAGATCCGATCATAATCCTCCCGCCTGATACCGATGCCGGTATCAGCCACGCGGATCATCAGGTTGATCTTATCGTCAGCTAAGGTCTCGTAATCAATATTTATGGTGATGGTGCCTTCTTTGGTAAATTTGACCGCGTTACTGATCACATTGTTTAATACCTGCGCGATCCGCGCACTGTCGCCGCGTAAGCATTTCGGAATATCCGGCGCTATATTCAGCTTCATGACGACCGGCTTATCCCCAAGCCCTAAGGAGGTCATCTGGACCACATCGCGGATCATCGGCACCACTTTGTATTCCGCCGGGGCGATCTCCATGGTACCGGCTTCGATCCTTGAAAAATCAAGAATGTCATTGATAATGACAAGCATGGTATTGGCGGAGGTGTTGATCTGGGTAATATATTCACGGCTCTGACGGGGAAGCGTCTGCTTGAGTGCCAGGTCAGACAGTGCGACTACCGCGTTCATCGGCGTGCGGATCTCATGACTCATATTGGCGAGGAAATCGCTCTTAAACTGGGCGGCCTGCGCGACTTTTCCTTCATGGATTTTTAATTCCCGGATCATATCCGCCGTATTTTCCGAAAGCTGCTTGATCTCGTCGCGGCCGTAGCCATAGGCCCGGATCGCGTCGACAATGTCGTAGGCTCTTGTGGAAGAAAATTCACTGATCTGCTCCGAGAGATGATTGATCCTGCGGATATGGTACCGGTTCAGGAAGAAAAGAAGCAATGCTGTCAGAAAGATCAGGAGAATACCAAGCTGCAGGACCAGAAAGAGCGTGCTGTTTACGATCATGCTGTTGACTTCTTCCACATTGATCTCGGTGACCACTAATCCCAGGCATTCATCGTCAATCAGAAGAGGGGTATAGCAGGAATAGGTATGCCCCCACTCATTATTCCACTCATAAACCTCATCATATCTCTGCCCGTTATGCCATGTATTCCAGAGCAGTTCATGCTCGCTGGGCTTTTCATAATAGGAATCCCCGAGGTAAAGGAAGCCGGGATGGTTTTCATCCTCCGTCCGCTCGCCGTCGATCATATAGACCGTATAATGCGTCTCGTCATCAGGAAGAAGATAATAGGTATAGGGAAGACCGAAGGATTCCCGGGCCTGCTCAAAGGTCAGGATCCAGTATTCGTGCCGCCAGATATAGTAGAGATTCTGAAGCTCCTCCGGCATTTCCCAGGGCATGATGTCGATCTTATAGGACTTTCCCGGATAGGCTGCCCGAAAAGCGGTAAAGAATTCATCCCGCGCCGTATTGCATTCCGTGAAATCGTAAGGGATCCTCATTTCCTGATAGTGCGACTCATAATAGTGCTGATAAGAAACAAAATCTTCCGGATCCTCAAGGACCAGACCGACAAGATAGTCGCCGACCTCCATCGTCCTGTCACGGCAGATCGTTTCGTACATCTTCATCTGCGAAAAATACGTGACAAGCCCGGAAACGGCGATGCTTGCGATGATAAAGACCAATAACAGATATGCAAATTCCCGGATGAGTTTTATCTCGTGCTTCATATCCTTATTTTACGATATTTCCCTCCGCTCGTAAAGAAGGGAACAAAAATTGTTTTCAAGAAGTCTTTATTGCATTATAATGTATTTAGATAACAGGAAAGGGCTATGTCAATATGAATTTTCAGTCGATCGCGGACAGTCTGACAGTTATGACCTGTGTGGTTTCGGTGGAACAGTTCCGTGACGGGAAACGCGGCAAATTCCGTATTGTCACCGGAAATAAAGCCTATATCGATTCCATTGAACATCCCGCGCCGGGCACGAAGATGCTGACGGACAAATTCGTACCCAACAGCGAATATACGGATTATCTGACCAGAGACCTGAACTTTGAGGATTATTGCTATCGCGCGGCTGTTGAGAAGAAGTGCCTTCATTCTTACGCGCACCCCGAGCGGATGGACGTATGGTTCAACATGATGTTCATTCCGCTTTCGGAGGAAACGGAGCAGTTAAGCTACTGCCTCTATCTGATGGAGATCAATTTCGAGGCGGATTCCGCGAATATGACCGATATTTCTTCCGATGTCGCCAGTTCGGTCCTGGATACCTGTATCCGTCTGAGGGGGACGAATGATTTCAAGGCGACGATGAAGGACGTGATCCGGGGGATCCGGGATCTCTGCCATGCCGAGCACTGCTGCGTGCTTGTCATGAATGAGTACGACCGGTCCTGCTATGTGCTGGGAGAAGCGTTTTCCGAGAATACGCCCCTGCTGCCCATGGAAACCTATGTCGATAATGAATTTTACGATATCGCCGAGACCTGGATGTCAACGATCGCGGGCAGCAGCTGCCTGATCGCGAAGAATGAGCAGGATATGGAGATCGTGAAGGAGAGGAATCCGGTCTGGTACGAATCTCTTACTTCGGCAGGCGCGCATAATATCGTTCTTTTCCCGTTAAAATCCAGAAACCAGCTTCTCGGCTATATGTGGGCGATCAATTATGATCCGGAGTTAGCGACCAAGATCAAGGAAACCCTGGAGATCACCACCTTTATCCTCGGCTCGGAGCTTGGGAACTATCTGCTGCTTGACAGGCTCCGCCTGTTAAGCTCCAAGGATCTGCTCACCGGTATTATGAACCGGAACGAGATGAATAATTACGTTGACAGCCTCTGCCATGCAAACGGGAATGAGCGGAGATCTGTCGGCGTTATTTTTGCCGATCTGAACGGGTTAAAGGCGATCAATGACCAGGACGGACATAACGCGGGGGACTCGCTGCTGAAAAACGCGGCAAACGCATTGCGCGAGGTCTTTCGGGAGACGGAGATCTTCCGGGCCGGCGGCGATGAATTCGCGGTCATCGTGACGGATATCACGGAGGAGGAGCTTGAAAAAAAGATCGAAAAGATCCGGAAGGTCAGCGCGAGATATCCGGATGTGATCTTCGCGCTTGGCGGATGCGTGGAGAAGGACAGCCGAAACGTCCGCATGGCGCTTAGACGCGCGGATGAGCGGATGTATGAGGACAAGCGGCAGTTTTATGAAAAGAATCCCGGGATGGCCGACGGCGGCAGGAACCGGCATTCCCGGGGGGAAGAGGTCGACGAGAAATTCCGTGAGCGCAGTTATTTACGGGAGATGAACTACGATCATCTGACGGGACTGCCCAGCATGACCTATTTCTTCAAGCTTGCGGAGATCGGCCGTAAGAGCATGCATGAACATGACATCCCTTCCGCGGTGGTGTTCATCAATATGAGCGGCTTACGGCATTACAATAAAAGATACGGCTTTGCCGAGGGAGATATGCTGATCAAAGGTCTGGCAGGGCTCGTAACCGATGCCTTCGGCGAGGAAAACTGCAGCCGCTTCGGACAGGATCATTTTGCCGCCTTTACCGCGGCCGAGGGACTAGAGAAAAAGCTCGACCGGCTGATCAAGGATGCGAAGACAATAAACGGCGGCAGATCTCTTCCCGTCAGGGCCGGGGTATACCTGGATTCCATGGGGCTCATTGAGACGTCGCTTGCCTGCGACCGGGCGAAATACGCAGGAGACCTCAAAAAGGACGACAGCAGCTCCTGCGTTCAGTTTTTCGATAACCGGATGCTTTCGGAGGAGCTCAACCGGCAGTACATCATCGAAAATCTGGACAGGGCCATAAACGAGAACTGGATCAAAGCCTTCTATCAGCCCATTGTCAGAGCGGCCGGCAGACGGGTCTGCGATGAGGAGGCGTTAGCCAGATGGATCGATCCCGTTAAGGGGATGCTCTCCCCGGCGGATTTCATACCGATCCTTGAGGATACGCGGCTTATCTACAAAATGGATCTTCATATCCTTGAGCTCATCCTTGAAAGGATCAAAAAGCAGAAGGAAATGGGCATGTATGTGGTGCCTGTTTCGATCAACCTTTCCCGGACGGATTTTGAGGTCTGCGATATCGTGCGTGAGATCGATAACCGGGTAACGGAAGCGGGTATTTCGAAGGAATTTATTACCATCGAGATCACGGAAAGCGTCGTCGGCCAGGACTTTGACTTCATGAAGGAGCAGATCGCCCGGTTCCAGCAGCTTGGGTTCAAGGTCTGGATGGACGATTTCGGAAGCGGGTATTCCTCCCTTGACGCGCTGCAGGAGGTGCAGTTTGACCTGCTCAAGTTCGATATGCGTTTTATGAGGCAGTTTGAGAGCAGCCCCCGTTCCAGGATCCTCCTGACGGAGCTTATGAGAATGGCACAGAGTCTCGGCATCGAGACTGTCTGCGAAGGGGTGGAGACCGCAGAACAGGCAGATTTCCTGAGTGAGATCGGCTGTACAAAGCTTCAGGGCTATTATTTCTGCAAGCCGATCCCGGTGGAAAAGATCTGGGAAAGATATGAAAAGGGAGAACAGATCGGCTTTGAAAATCCGGCGGAGCTTGAATACTATACGGTTCTCGGCATGGTCAATATGTACGACGTGAGATCTGTTTCCAATGAAGAAACGGAGACTGCCAGACATTATTTCGATACGATCCCGATGGCCATCTTTGAGTTTGGCAACGGGAATATGAGACTGATCCGCTGCAATAAATCCTACCGGGAATTTATGAGCCGCTTTTTCGGCACGAGCGAAGCGGGCAGCTCCGGTCCGGTGGAGGAGCTCAGAAAGGTTGCCGGCGGAGAGTTCATTGACGCGATGGAAACCTGCCGGAAGGAAAACCACCGTGTCTTTATCAATGAGAGAATGGCGGACGGCTCCAATATTCACAGCATGGTCAATAAGATCGCGGATGATCCCGTAAGCGGCGTTTCCGCCTTTGCCGTGGCGGTACTTGACATCACGCCGGAAAGAGAACAGCAGCTGACCTATATCAATGTGGCACAGGCCCTTTCCGCCGACTATATCTCGCTGTATTACGTGGATGTCGAGACGGAGCGGTTTGCGGAATATTCCCACGGTGAAAACGAAAAGGGCATTACCGCGGAACGGCACGGGGAGAATTTCTTCGCGGAATGCCATAAGGATATCGGTACATTTATATACGAAGGAGACCGGGAAAAGGTACGGGAAGCCTTTACAAAGGAGAAAGTTCTGGAGGCCATTGAGAGCCACGGCGTTTTTGCCCTGACCTACCGGCTGATGATGGGAGAGGCTCCGACCTTTGTCAGCATGAAAGCCGTTCGCATGAATACGGACGAGAAGCATATCATCATCGGTATTAACAATGTGGACGCCCAGATGCGGCAGCAGGAGACCATAGAGCGCCTGCGGGAGGAGCAGACGACGTATCTCAGGATCTCTGCGTTAATGGGGGACTTTATCGCAATCTATACCGTCGATCCGGAGAGCGGAAATTACATGCAGTACAGCGCGGCCAAGGAGTATTCGGACCTGGCCACTTCCCGCGCGGGTCTTGATTTCTTTGCGGATTCCATTAAAGAGAGTCAGCCGCTCATCCATCCCGATGACATGGAGTATTTCATGTCCGTGTTCACAAGAGAACAGATTCTTGAAAAAACGAAGAACGGCGGCATCTATATCATCCATTACCGCCTGATGATCCATAACGAGCCGGTGCAGATCACCCTGAGAGCCGGTCTGATCACCGAAAAAGACGGCCCGCAGCTCATTGTCGGTGTGAGCCGGCGGACCGGGGAAGAGTAAGGAAGTTTTGCAGACAGATCGGCGCAGCGCAGTCAGGAAAGGACTTCCCGGACGCCCCAGTTCATAAAGAGCATCCGTCCGAGCTGCATGGTAATGAATTCGCCCATATTGATCGTATTTCTGCTTACCTTTAAGACGAGTACGCCAAAGATCAGATTTCCGTAAAATAAAGGGTACGTTATATATCCCATATTTTCGGGAGGCAGTTCTTTCCGGGAGTAGATCTCTCCTGCCGGACAGAACTGTCTTTCTTTTGGGATCACATAAACCGTCCCGTCCCGTACGACGCATCTGAGCAGAATGGAGGAGGGCAGGGTGCTCTGCGTACCGCCTTCATATACAAACGGTTCTTCATAGAGGTAGAGAGCGGCGTCCTTAAAGCCGGCCCGGTCAAAATGCTCCACCATAAAGTCGATGGCCTTTTCTCCCGGCTTCCCGTAATTGGTAATATAGATCATAAAGTCGAGCATCGTATCTCTGCCGCTCATATAGCTGCGGCGCTCCATACTCCGC
The DNA here is from genome assembly GCA_024698885.1 of Lachnospiraceae bacterium. Classification (GTDB taxonomy): domain Bacteria; phylum Bacillota; class Clostridia; order Lachnospirales; family Lachnospiraceae; genus UBA2868. Next base: position 25,683 of record JAILQQ010000191.1, read on the forward strand.
TGAAAGGCCAGGGATTCGATGGCCTTGTCCTTCATATAGGAAAAAAGACGGTTATCCTTTGCTTTTACATATTCCGCCCGTCTTGCCTCGTTGATCGTGGACTGAAGCTGCCCGATGCTTCGTACAAACCGGTTGGCGTCGGTATAGCGCATGCCGCCGTTTTCGAAGAAGATGTCGATCAGACGCAGGATCTCCGCGTACTGCTGCTCACTCATGTACCGGTCCTTTAATGCCCCTAACATCCTTAACAGGATCTCATAGAAGAGCCTTCTGAGATTGATCTCCTTCTGATCCGTCACTTCGTTTTTGTACCGGTAGAAGCATTCATCGAAAAAACGGTAGATAAAGGCGCTGTCCAGATTCAGCAGCTCCCTTGCGGTGAACGGGTTCATCTCATAGTCGCAGGATTCCCTGCCGTAAAGACGCGTCGGGATGGTCTGGGAGCAGATCTCGTTCCCGTCAAGCTTCTCAAGCAGCATATTTAACGCCTTTTCGCCCAGGGTGATCCCTTCCGCGCCGATGGAAGCAAGCGGCGGGACCAGCTCGGAAGCGATGGCGCCGTTATCAAAGCCGAACACCTGAATATCCCGGCCGGGAACCAGCCCCTTTTCCCGCATCACATCATAGAGCCCTACCGCGACAGGGTCATTGACGCAGAATACGGCCTGGGTATCCGGGTTTTCCGCCATAAGCTTTGCGGCGGATTCGTAGGAATCAACGGTCATATCCGACCTGACATACTGTTTTTCCGAAAAGCTCAGTCCGTTTTCCGAAAGGGCGTTTACAAAGATCCGCTTTCTTTTGATGGCGTCCGCGTTATCATCCCTTCCGCCGAGCATACAGAGCCTGGAAAGCCCCTTTACTTTGACCAGATAATTCACGGCCTCCCGGATCCCTTTTTCGTTATCGTAATTTACGAGGAACTCATCCTGCAGATCGGAAGCGATATAAATCCTGGGGATCCCCCCGAAAAGAGCGGCATCCATCCCGATCAGATTCGGGAAGGTCAGCAGAACCCCGTCGAAATGACACATGCCGTTTAAGGCATAAACATAATTATAGGCGGTCCTGTAGATCAGCTGTTTTTGTTCCCGGTTCATCGTCCTGATCTGCCGGCCTGCCACGACAATGAGCCGTATATCCTTTTTATCCAGGATAGCGTGGGCTACGCTGTGTATGATCTCCAGGGCGAAATCCGTATAGGCATCCTCGAGGATCAGACCGATGGTCTTTGTGGTTTTTTTTGTCTCTTTCATAGGCATGATCGGTGCTTAATCGATCCGGGGAGCCGGTTTGGAAAACAGGTATCCCTGGGAGAAGTCGATGTCATATTCTGTGAGTTTGTTCTGAATAGCCTCGTTTTCCACATACTCGGCCACGATCTTGACGTCCCGGGTGCTTAACCGTTTCCAGCCGGAGATCAGCGCTACCAGGTTTTCGGAGGCGTGATTTTCGCAGCAGTTTCTGACAATGGAGCCGTCGATCTTGATATAATCAAAATGGATATTGACGACATGCTGGAGATTGGAATAGCCGCTTCCGAAATCGTCGATGGAAATGAGCGCGCCCAGTTTATGGATATTGTCGATGAACCGGACCACCAGATCATAATCGTCCACGTCTTCGTTTTCCAGTATTTCGAAGATAAAGTTGCCGGGATATTTGGCTGTTGCGAGGAAACCGAAAATATATTCCGTCAGCTCCTCATTCTTGATATCCCGGATACCGAGATTGATGCTGACGCTTTTATCGGGAAGGTCTTTGAAGATCTCAAATACCTTGCGGATCATCGTAAAGGAAAGATCGTCATAGAGCAGGCCGTAGGATCTTGCGACGTCCAAAAAGCTTATGGGATAATAAATATCCCCGTTTTCATCCATGAGACGCATCAGAGATTCATAATGGTGGATACTTCCGGCCTGATTATCGTAGACTCCCTGAAAATGAGGGATCAGCTTATCATGGGAAAGGGCGTAGTTGATCACATTGACCATATGATAGCGCTCACGGATGCTTTCCTCCTCCAATTTATCCTCGTCTCCGCCCCAGATATAAAACTGATTGTTCTTCTGCGTCATTTCCAGCCGGGCTTTATTGTAGACGGATTTCAGATCCTCCGCGCTGCAGCCGTTGATCACGCAGAATACCGGGACGATGGCGATATAGTTTTCCGCGGTTTCAAAAAGCTTTTTCTGCAAAAGCTTCATATCCCCGGAAAAGCTTTTTAAGGATACCATATAGGAGGGGGCGGCGATCGCGATCTTCCATTTATCCAACATATAGAGACGGTAATCCTTATCCGCGATAAAGGAGGAGCACCGGGACAAAAAGATCGTATGGGTCATCTCGATCATCTGCTCTGAGAAGACCGTCCGCATGCTTAACGTATCCAGAACCTCGATCACGCAGATCCTGTCGTAGCCTTTGGTCCTGATATCCATATAAAACGCCGCTTCATTCGGGATCCTTTCCTTCTCGGAATATAAAAGCTTCAGCTCGCAGTCCCGCACAAATTCCTGAAGGCTTTCCGCCATGACGGAAGCTTCATCTCTGCTGTATCTTTCCTCGATATTCATCAGATAACTGAGCAGAGCCCGGTTATCCTCTGCCAGCGCTTCGGTATTTGAAAAAACATAGGGATTGTAATTCTGGATCGAATCGCCTTCGCCGACGGCGGCTGCGACAAAGCAACAGTTCCCGTACACGTTTTTTCCGTCGATGGAACCCAGTTCCCCCTCTGTCAGGCATCCGCTGATATTTGTATTTTCGTAAACGGAGAGCTCCCATTTGACACTGTCGGGATACAGGCGGTAGCGGTCCCTGCAGGTATAGCCGAAGATCATCTCCGCTTTTTCGAAGGTCTCGATCTTTCCGAGCATCCTGCGGCTGTCCGCGATCAGCTCTCTGTCATGGATGAAGCCTCTTTTCAGCTTTTTCCCGACCGGCACGCTGTGGTTTGCTAACAGGTAATCTTCATAGCAGCCGACGATGAACGGGATCTCCTGCTTACCGCTGTAAGAAAGCGGGAAGAGAAAGGACAGGCTTCTGTTTTCACGGATCTCATCCCCGACTGCCTCACGGTAGACATCGGCGGCGTTGCGGCCGTCGAGTTCATATATTTTTCTTCCCTCTGCCTTTGTGACGGTAAGCGCATCTCCGACCACCTGCAGACCGGAAGCCAGGTAACCGACGGCTTCCAGCTTCGGGCCGTTTAGGGAGGCGATCAGAAGACTTTTATCGCTCCAGCCGTTTTCATCGAAAACGAAGCCTGAATTTTTGCCGCTCTGCCTGTCTATATTGTTGCCGCTGACGATACCGCCGATCATACGGACACCCGGGAACACTTCATTGGTCAGATCCGAAAAACATTTGATCCCGTGATATATATCCGGAAAGAACGCAAGCATCAGAGCGGTATCGGTTTCGATCACGGCATCCTTCACCAGATCGCAGAGCCTTTCCGGGGACACAGGATCCTGTCCGTTCTCATCCGTTAACGGAATTCTGGCGCTGCGGATGCTGCCTTCCGCCATCTGCGTTACGGAGATCACACACTGATCGTGTAAGAGCCTGCCGCCGCTGATCACCGCTGAGGTGCTGGTGCCGAAGATATGGGCCCGGGGGACGATATGTCTGATAAAACCTGCCAGCTCCACGGCCTCTTCCGGCATATGGATCGCGGAATGGATCCGGATCAGGATATCGCCCTTCTGGGAGTTGATCATCAGCTGTTCCAGAGTATCGGAAAGCCTTGTCTTTGAGATGTATTGCAGATTCCAGGTAAACATATGAGCCTCATATTTTCTTGCGTCTCCCGAAGCCGGGCGACTGTCCGGTAAAACGTTTCGGTTATATGTTTCCTATTATAACATAGTTTTCCCTGTTCCGAAAGTAGTGCTTTTATTCCCCGGCGGATATGATATGATGTATAATGTTGCGGATTGGCGGAAGAAGGAAATGATTCGGTCTGCGGGCAGACCGAATCGGCATGATCTGAAGATCATGCCTAAGCGCACGATCGGCAGAGCGGATCGGCGCAGAGAGGGTAAGCGATGGGAACGGTTGATACAGTC
>JAILQQ010000054.1 GCA_024698885.1 Lachnospiraceae bacterium
TTTTGTCATTGGACGGATAGTCCAAAATCCCGTCTATGCAACAAGTAGCGAATAATAAGCCTGCATTCGTTTTACAAATTGGTTTGAATTAGCCTTTGTAACCAAACAACAATCATACGTATACTTTGTGTATTGTTTCACCAAAAGATCCTCCATATGAAGATGGAACAATTCACTAAGTCGAAGAAGATTATCAACTGAAGGCAGTATTATTCCCTTAAACCATCTGTATACCGGTTGCGGACATGACAATCCAAGATACTGTTGAATATCCCTTACGCTATATCCATTCTCATATGCATATTTTCGGAGGTTGTTTCCGGTCTTCTCCATATCGATTATAGTTTTACTTTCAATCATTCGTCCTGTTCCCTTTTATTCTGTAATAATCCTCCATCTCAACATCCAGAGTAATGGCTTTCGGACGGGTGTTGCTCACCCTCTGCAAAAGCACGCAGCTTTCAACATGCCCGGCGCCGGGGAACTGATCTATGGCGCAGGCTCGCTTTACTTGGTAGCCGTGGGCCGCGAAAGCGGCCAGATCCCGGGCAAGGCTCGTGGGTTTGCAGGAAATATAGACGATATAGGGAAGCTCGTAGCGCATCAGCTTTTCGATCGCTTTCGGATGGAGGCCGTCACGGGGCGGATCGAGAATGACGAGATCCGGCTTCTGTACAATCTCGTCAAGTACCTGGAGAACGTCTCCGGCAATAAAGCTGCAGTTATCCAGCCCGTTTGCCGCCGCGTTCTCACGGGCCGCCTGTACCGCCTCGGGAACGATCTCGACGCCGATCACCCGCGGAGACAGATCCGCAAGCTGCCTCGCCATCAGCTGCGCGATCGTGCCCGTGCCGGAATAGAGATCAAAAAGAACCGGATCAAACGGCGTCTCCCCTGTCGCGTTCACGGCTGAGAGTGCCTCCTGCGCGTATTCCGCGGCTGTATCATAAACGACCTCCGCTGACAGGGTATTGGTCTGAAAGAAGGAAAAGGGCGTGATCTTAAAGCGAAGCCCCGACAGCTCCTCCTCAAAATAATCCTGTCCGTATAAAACAGTCGTATGCTCGTCCTTCACGGCATCTGCCGGCGAATCGTTGACCGTATGCAGGATTCCGACGATCCTTCCCTGGAGCTTCCTCTCAAGCAGCAGGTTTTTCCAGTCCTCTAAGAGGCTGATCTCCGTACAGATCGTTTCCGGCGGAAACTGTGAGGTTGTCACCAGATCGACTAAGAGCTCTCCGGTTTTTGCTGCCTTTCGGATCAGCAGATGTCTTAAAAAACCCTGATGCGTCCTTTTATGAAAATAAGGCGTTTCCTTTCCCCGGAAATAGGAAAGCGTCTCCGTCAGGATCTGTCTATAATCATTGTCAACGATGCGGCAGTGCGGTACGGAGATCACATCATAAAAGCTGCCTTTTTTGTGCAGCCCAAGCTCTAACGGTCCGTCCTTTAACGCATCTCCGAAAGAAAATTCCATTTTGTTCCGGTACCCTTGCGTCACCGGACTCCCCTTTATGCCTTCAAAGACCTGGTCCGGAACGCCTGCTTCCGCAAGCAGCGCCCTGACCTGGCTCTCCTTCAGCGCAAGCTGCTCCTCATACGGCAGGTTTAACCAGGTACAGCCCCCACAGCTGCCAAAATGCGGGCAGGGCGGATCGATCTCGGATGCCGCCCGTTTCAGGACCTCTGACAGAATTCCCTCTGTACGGCCGCCGCGCTTTTTATGCACGCGAAAGCGCACGGTCTGTCCTGTATAGGTGTCTTTTACGGTACATATTTCCTCGCCGTTCTCTGTCTCAACATGAACCTGCCCCTTATTCGGAAATTCCACTTCCGTCACCGTTCCCGTATATTCCTGTCCCTTTTTCATTCCGCTTCTCTCCTCACGCGCCTTTTAGGCGTCCAGCTTGCAGATCTCCCTGTCATATGTCAAAATACCGTTTACCTCATCCTCCACGTCAGAGAGCTGGGTATATACCGTTGCCGAAAGCCCTTTCTGTATCTCTGGTTCTATGATGCTATCCATCAGCCGTTTATAGCGTTTCTTAAATTCCTTCGGATCACGGGCAAAAGAGTAACCATAGGTCCTTCCGGTTGCCGTATGCCCCTTTATGCGGCAGGAAATGCCGCCGAATTCCGAAAGCACGGTAGCCCTGTGCAGGCACCACTGAATATTCAGCTTCATATAATAGTAGTGCTGGCTGCGCACGTCCCCGCAGCTCTGATCGAACCAGCCGGAGGCCGCGTCAATCAGCCTCGTCGGATCGGCTTCCTTAAGCCGCTTCGCCAGGCGCTTTGCGTCAAACTGTCCCCAGCCCTCATTAAAAATGACCCAGGTCGAAATGCAGGGGTGATTATAAAGGAGTTCCGCCGTTTCCACCATTTCTCTCTCAAACTCCCGCCTGCCGGCTTTCTCGGTGCGCGACAGCAGATAGTAGCAGTTATCGAAAATGCGGTATCTAAACTGGTTAAAGGCAGTGGCCATATAGGTGACAAACCAGAACTTGTATTTTCCGCCGCCGTTCACCATATCCTGCCACACCGTCATACCGATCCGGTCGCAGTGATAATAAAACCGGTCCGGTTCTATCTTCAGATGCTTTCTGAGCATATTAAAGCCAAGCTCCTTCATCTTCAGGATATCATATATAAAGGCCAGATCGTGCGGCGCTGTATAGAGTCCCTCCGGCCAGTAGCCCTGGTCGAGGACCCCCTTCTGGAAAAAAGGCTTATGGTTCAGGCAGATCCGCGGATGACTTTTTACCTCCTCATACAGCATCTCAAACAGATCGCCTTTTTTTGCTTCCCTGACAAGAGTCCGGAAGGTACCCCCGGAAAAGTCTTCCGTAAACGCCTGCCGCTCCACGCTGAAGGAACGGAACGCAAAATACCCAAGCACCGTATCCGCGCCGGCTTTCAGCTTAAAATAATACAGATACGGCGTTTCCGGGCTCCAGAGCCGTCTGTTTTTTACGGTGAAGGAGAGCAGAGCCACATGTCCGTCACTGCCGGTCCGCAGTTCAGAAAGCAGAGCATCCCCGGAAAGACTGTCATAGTCCCTGTCGCGAAAGCATTCCGCGGTATACGCTTCCGCCGATCTGCAGTCCTCTGCGGATACGGCCGGGGTCGAAAGCTCATCAAGGTATGCTTCCCTGACCTGAACGGAGAGCGCCTGGTTTTGCCGGTGCTTTTCCTCTTTGCCGTTAAAGTGAACCCTCATTTCCACACGCCCTGTCTCCGCATCAGGTGTGATGGTATATCGGATTACATAACATCTTGGTGCGCATTCCATCCAGACGCTCTGCCAGATGCCGCTCTGTGCCGTATAAAACATACCGCCACGCTTCAAACACTGCTTTCCCCGGCTATGGTAAGAGGTATCGGACAAATCCTTTACGCAGACAGAAAGCAGGAAGTCAGACATCTCGTGGTTTACATAATCTGTCAAATCAACGGTAAACGGTAAATACCCGCCCATGTGTCTGCCGGCCGGCTTTTGGTTTACATAAATCTTGCACATCTGATCCACTGCTCCAAAATGCAAAAGGAGCCGTTTATCGCTCCCGTAATCCGCAGGCACCGCGACTGTACGCTCATACCAGAGATATTCTCCCGGCCTGAGCTGCCTTTCCATCCCGGAAAGACTGCTTTCCGGAGAAAACGGCACAAGGATTTCCCCTTCATAGCGCACGGCCGAGGGATCCGTATGGTTTACGGCGCTGATGCCATAACGCCACCTGCCGTTTAAGTTTACATAACTTTTTCTCTTCATCTGCGGCCTGGGATGCTCCGTTAATACCCGGTCTTCATTAAGCTCCCGGCCCCATTTCGTATATAATGGTATCATGTCCTTTCTCTCCCTGTGCTTGACGTCCGCTCCTTTTATATATATACTCAAATCCGGTATTTTTTAATGGCAAGTAACTGCAGGAGACCCTATGGAAAAAAACTCTGACCGCCTGTATCTGCTGGACGCGCTGCGCGGTTTCGTCGTTCTCATGATGATCGCCTTCCATTTCTGCTATGATTATTTCGTGATCTTCGGCGGGAACTATGAATGGCCGCTAAAACGCAGCATTTTTATCTGGGAACAGTCGATCTGCTGCTCCTTCAACCTGATCTCCGGCTTTGTATGGCGTTTTGGAAAAAAGAACTGTATAAGACGCGGCGTGATCGTTAATCTCTGCGGTTTTGCCGTTACTTTCGCGACCTTGCTGATCATGCCTGAAATGCCGATCCTTTACGGCGTTCTGACCTTCTTGGGCTGCGCCATGATCCTGATGCTGCCGCTTTCAAAGCTCCTGGACCGGCTGCCGGCGCTTCCCGGAGTCCTGATCTCCTTAGCCCTGTTTCTGGCCACCTTCTGCATCCCCCGCGGCGGACTCGGATTCTATGACCATCTCCTGTTCCCACTTCCGCAGGCACTGTATCACTCTGCTCTGCTTACGCCCCTTGGTTTTCCGTATATCGGCTTCTATTCCAGCGACTATTTTCCGCTGATCCCCTGGATCTTTCTCTATATCTGCGGCTATTTTCTGAACAGGCTCCTTCTCGCGAAGGAATCCGTCACGCGCTTTCTGACGTATCGCATTCCTCCTCTTGAATGGATCGGCCGCCACAGTCTCCTCCTCTACATGCTGCATCAGCCCGTCTGCTACGGTGTCTGTCTGCTGCTCTTTCACGCCTGAACCGCTTAGGATAAAACCATCCCGATCAGCCTGACAAAAAGCGCGGCGACCCAGGCCACCATACACTGCCAGAGTACGACATACAGGGCCCATTTCCTGCCCAGTTCCCTGCGGATCGAAGCCACCGCCGCCACACAGGGCGTATATAACAGGCTGAAAATCAAAAGCGAAGCCGCCGTCAGGGAGCTGATCGCCGCCGTGACGCCGCCCTCATCACCAAACAGGACCTCCAGCACGGAAACCACGCTTTCCTTTGCCATAAAACCGCTGATCAAAGAGGTGACGATCCTCCAGTCGCCCAACCCGACCGGTGTAAAAAGAGGCACCAGGACCCCCGAGATCATCGCTAAAATACTGTCATGCGAATCCGTTACGATATTGAAGCGGTAATCAAAGCTCTTTAAAAACCATACGACGATCGTCGCGATCAGGATGATGGAAAAGGCTCTCTGCAGGAAATCCTTGGCCTTTTCCCAGAGAAGCTGAGTCACATTGCGGATGCTCGGCAGCCGGTAATTCGGAAGCTCCATCACAAAGGGAACCGCCTCACCCCTGAAAAACGTTTTCTTATAAAGGATCGCCGCCAGTATTCCCAATACCACCCCGCACACATACAGACCGGTCATAATAAGCGCCTTGTTCCGCGAAAAGAACGCATCCACGAAGAACGCGTAGATCGGGAGCTTTGCCGTGCAGCTCATAAAGGGCGTCAGCAGGATCGTCATTTTTCTGTCCCGCTCACTGGGCAGCGTGCGCGAGGACATGACCGCCGGAACCGTACAGCCGAACCCGATCAGTAACGGAACGATACTGCGCCCCGACAATCCGAGCTTTCGCAGAAGCTTATCCATAAAAAAGGCGACCCGCGCGATGTAGCCGCTGTCCTCAAGCAGCGACAGAAAGAAAAACATCGTGACGATGATCGGCAGGAAGCTGAGCACGCTTCCCACCCCTTCGAAAATACCGTCGACCACTAACGCATGCAGCACAGCGTTCACATCATATTTCGTCAGCAGTTCATCGACCAGTCCGGTCAATGTCTCGATCCCTGCGGCCATCAGATCCTGAAGCCAGGCCCCGATCACATGAAAGGTCAGATAGAATACAAGCCCCATCATCCCGAAGAAGATCGGAATGGCAGTGTATTTTCCCGTCAGAAGGCTGTCGATCCTCCGGCTTCTCATATGCTCTCTGCTTTCCTGCGGCTTCGTGACGCAGGCGTCGCAGACCTTCATGATAAAGGAAAAGCGCATGTCCGCGATGGCAGCGCTGCCATCCAGTCCCCGCTCCCGCTCCATCTGAAGGGTGATATGCTCCAGGGTCTCCTTTTCGTTCTGATCGAGCGCCAGCTGATTTAGGATCAGCTCGTCCCCCTCGATCAGCTTGCTGGCGGCAAACCGCACGGGGAGCCCTGCTGCCGCGGCATGATCCTCGATCAGATGGATCACGGCATGCAGGCAGCGGTGAACGGCGCCGCCATGCTCGCTCTGATCGCAGAAATCCTGGCGGGACGGTTTCTCCTGATACTTTGCGATATGAAGGGCATGCTCCACCAGCTCGTGAATACCCTCATTTTTCGCCGCCGAGATCGGAACCACCGGTGCGCCCAGCATAGCCTCCATGGTATTGACATCGATGGAGCCGCCGTTTCCCGTCATCTCATCCATCATATTCAGGGCTACCACCACCGGAATGTCCATCTCTAAAAGCTGCATGGTCAGATAAAGATTCCGCTCAATATTTGTCGCGTCCACGATATTGACCACGGCCTTCGGCTTCTCCTGCAGCACAAAATCCCGGGAAACCAGCTCCTCCTTCGAATACGGAGACATGGAATAGATCCCGGGCAGATCGGTAATGGACGTATTCTCAAGATGCAGGATCATGCCGTCCTTGCGGTCCACGGTAACTCCCGGAAAGTTACCGACATGCTGTCTGGACCCGGTCAGCTGGTTAAATAACGTAGTCTTGCCGCTGTTCTGATTCCCCACTAACGCAAAGGTGAGCAGCGTCCCCTCCGGAAGGGGCGTCCCGCTCCCCTTCGGATGAAACCGCCCTCCCTCGCCGAGGCCCGGGTGCTCCTTCTTTTTTTCCGCCGCTTTCTTATTCGTCGGAAAGGCAGGATCCTGAAGGGGCTTAACTTCAATCTCTGCGGCATCATCAAGCCTGAGCGTCAGCTCATATCCGTGCACCTGGATCTCCACCGGATCTCCCATCGGCGCGTATTTAACAGTCGTTACCTCTGCGCCCGGAATAATGCCCATATCGAGAAAATGCTGTCTGAGCGCGCCGTCTCCTCCTACCGCAGTCACGACGGCGCTTTGGGAAACCTCCAGCTCTTTAAGCGTCATCCGTCATTCTCTCCTCTCAAAATCGAAATCCCGCTTTAAAAGCAGGTGAAGCAAAGGCTTTTTCATAATCGGCCAGCTCATAGAATTCCACAGGCGGAAAGCTGACCCGTTCCTCCTTTAAAAGCTTGAGCGCCGGCTCAAACGGCCCGCAGCGGCTGCCAACGAGCGTAACCTCATTGACCGGGAACAGACTCATATCGACCTTTGTCTGTCCCGCATAGGTGCTTTTCAGAATAATGGTCCCCATCTTCCGCACGAGGTGAAACGCCATCGCAAGGCCGGTTTCATTCCCGGTGGCATCGATCACATATTCAAAGCATTCCTCTGCCGTAAGAGGCTTCAGCTCTTCACCTTCGTAATAATCCGTGCTGAGAGCCGTATCGGCAAAGGGTTCAAACATCCGAAGCTTCTCCGGATGGCGTCCGATCACCGTCAGGCGGATCCCGGTCAGCGCGAGGACCTGCGCGATCATAAAGGCAAGCCGTCCGTCTCCGATAATGGCCGCGTTTAACGCCGGATCGATCTTTACCTGTCTGACGATCTCAAGCGCCGCCGCGAGGGGCTCCGTAAAAACAGCCTTCTCAGGCATCAGTCCTTCCGGAACCGGATGCAGCAGATGATCGGCAAGCGTCATATATTCCGCAAAGCAGCCGTCCACCGACATACCGATCACACGCCGGGACAGACAGTGCTTTTCTCTGCCGGTACGGCAGTAAAGACAGGTCCCGCAGCCCTCATTCAGCTCTCCGGCTACGAGGCTTCCGACAAGCTCCTTCCGGCCGCTCTCCACCACCTCTCCGACAAATTCATGGCCCATGATCCCCCGAAAGTCCGGCCGGTAGCCCTTTAAGATCTCCCGGTCCGTATTGCAGATATTCGCGTATTTCACCCGGATCAGACTATGGCCCTCCTTCGGAACAGGCCTGTCGGCATCTGTCCGGTAAACTGCCTTCTGTCCGTCAAAATAAAGTGCCTTCATATGCGTCCTCCTTCTGACCATTTCCTATTGTACAATGGTTACCAAAAAAAGAGAAGATTTATTCCGCTCAAATGAACATATCTCCTTCTTTTGCTTATTTCTCTGGCTATTATCCTTATGTTATAATAGAATAGACTTATATCATGATTGAGGCTTCAAAAGTCACATCGTTCGGGGGTGTACAATTTTCAGGAAAGACTGAGCAGATCAACGTTTCCTTATGGAAATCATAAAAACCGCGAAAAGGAGTTAGCTATGAAATTCAAAAAAATCAGTTCCCGTATGCTGGCCATCATCGTTCCGATCCTGATCCTGTCCATGGGGGTTATGACCGTGATCAGTGTCAGGGATTCCAGCAGCACGATCACCGAACAGATCAACGAACGCATGACCTCCGAGCTGAACGCGGCCGAGAAAGGCATCGAAGAAAGCCTGTCAGGCGTGACCGCCATGGCGGAAACCATCTCCGGCGCCGTAAGCTCCACCTATAAGGCGATGGGATTGCCGTCCTTTGAAAAAATGTTAGCGGGGATCATCACAAGCAATGATATGGTCTTAGGCAGCGGCCTCTGGTTTGAGCCCTTTGCCTATAACAAAAATAAGGAATATGTAGGCCCCTACATCTATAAAGACGGCGGTTCTACCGTCGTGACCTATGATTATGAGGGCCCGGAATATGACTATTTCTCCCAGGAATACTATACGGCACCGAAGGCATCCAAAAAAACGGTCATTACGGATCCGTATTACGACCCGACCTCCGGTATCGTCATGTCCTCCTGCTCAACGCCGATCATCAATGACAAGAGTGAATATGTAGGCTGTGTCACAGTCGATATGGAGCTTTCCTCGATATCGGAGCTGGTGGAAGGGATCAAGGTCGGAAAAAACGGCAATGCGATCCTCCTTGACTCAAACGGCATCTTCTTAGCCGGTGTGTCCGGGGATAAGATCGAAGCCGCCGCCAATATCCAGAACGAGAGCAATGCGTCTCTGGCAGCCGCCGGAAAGCTGATCATGTCAAACGAAAAAGGCTCCACGACCTATACCTCTGCAGAGTTTGGTCTGGAGGATATCTACTATACAACGATACCCGCCACGGGCTGGAAGGTCATGATCCAGATGCCGCGTTCCGAAACACAGGCGCCGGTAAAGCAGCTGGCCCTCATCATGATCGTCATCGCCGCGGCGTTTATCATTCTCGAAATACTGATCGTCATCCTGCAGGTACGGAGTATCGCCAAGAGCATCGGCAAGGTGAAGAATTTCGCCGGGACGCTCGCGGAGGGTGATTTCACGGTTTCACCGATCGAGGTCAGATCTGTCGACGAGCTGGGTGTCATGAGTACCTCCTTAAACGACATGTATGACAGCAACAAGGGCGTGATCAGCAGTATCGCCGACTATTCGAAGGAGATCGATGAAGCCAGCAGACGCCTGTCTGACTCGTCCAACGAATTAAACGATCAGTTTGATACCATCCAGAATCAGATGCACAATGTAAACGGCGCCATGATGACCACAAGCGCCGCGACACAGGAAGTGAACGCTTCCACAGAAGAAGTGCTTTCCAACGTGAACCTCTTGGCCGGAGAAGCGGAATCCTGCATGGAGATGAGCCGCGAGATCATGGAACGCGCGGGCGACATCGAGCAGAAGAGCCGCAAGTCCTTTGATGAAGCGCAGAAGCTGACCACCGAGTTCTCCGAGAGGCTGGCGGAAAGCATCAAAAACGCGGAGGTCGTCGATACGATCAGCATGATGGCAGACGATATCTCCGGTATCGCGGGGCAGGTCAATCTGCTTTCGTTAAACGCCTCCATCGAAGCGGCCAGAGCCGGAGACGCCGGCAGAGGCTTCGCGGTAGTCGCGACCGAGATCGGAAATCTGGCAGGCTCCACCTCGGAAACCGTTTCCAGGATCCAGGAAACGATCCGGCAGGTGCAGGACGCCTTCGGGGAATTAAAGGATTCCGCCGGCGGGATCCTCGATTTCGTACAGAATACGGTGGCGCCGGATTATGATAACTTTGTCAGCGTAGCCGAGCAGTACGGAAATGACGCCAAGAGCTTCGAGAATGCCAGCAGCAAGATCTCCCAGATGTCTGACAATATCAAGTCCATCATGAGCGAGGTGACGGACGCGGTACAGAATATCGCGGAAGCGACTCAGGATACGACGGATATCAGCTCACAGATCATGAGCTCCATCGAAACAGCCTCCGAGCAGATCACGGATGTTTCCTGCATGTCCTCCTCGCAGCAGCAGATCGCTGACAGCCTGGCGGATACCGTCGGTAAGTTCAAACTGTAAGTTTGCGCCGATCCGGTCGGATCCTCCGACCGGATCATTTCCGCATTCCACACATAATAAAAGCGCCCGGATCTCATTTCAAAGATCCGGGCGCTTTTCATATCATTATTTTTTTGTCGTTAGGAATCTATCTCCCCGCGGGCCTGCTGTACCTGCGTCCAGTTGACTATCATCCGGTTCTGTCCCGCCAGATGCGCCAGCGCATCAGCCTTGGTCTCATAAGCATCTATCTTATGGCCGTCGTGATCATCAAGCACCTCCCAGTGTTTTACCGGATCCGCCCCGGCTATTTCCGAGGAATCAAATAACATCCCGCCGGCTACCTTTCCCATTTCCTCTTCGCTTAATGCATTCTTCATTAAATTCTCATTCATGGCCTTACCCTCCTCTTCTATATTTCCGGGAGTCTCTCCCGGAATTTCTCCCGGGGAAAACATCTCTTGTTTTGCTCTTTCTGTTTATTTATACGCAATATTTATGGCATTGGCAACATTTTTTATAAATAACATTTGCTATTTAATATTTTTTTGCCTCAAGCACCGCTGTCGTCCGGGGGGAAAGCACCAGTTTTGTCTCATCAGGCAGCACTGTATCCCCTTCTTCTGCCGCCCGCGCTGCCCCCGTTTCAAAGGCAAGCCGCCATACAAAGCCCGCCGGGATCACCGGCAGCGTAAAACAGTGCTCTTCCCAGTGCGCATTGACCGCGACATAAATAAACGCGTCTTCTCCGGTGTGATATTTCTCATGATCCTCCGCGTACATATAGGCAAACGCAAGCCCCGGCGCCGCCTCATCAAGCTCCCAGGGGGTCGTCCCATGGAAGGACAGCTCCGGATATCCGGTGTCGTTATTGCCAAACTGATATTTACTGGCTAAAAAGACCGGATGGTTCCTTCGGAATCCGATCAGCCGTCTGACATATTCGAAATGCTCCCTGTTCTTTGAAAGCAATGTCCAGTCAAGCCAGGAAACCGCATTATCCTGACAATAGGCATTATTATTCCCCCACTGGGTATTGGCAAATTCATCCCCCGATAAAAGCATGGGAATGCCGCGGCTTGTCAAAAGGATCGTCAGCATGTTGCGCATCTGGCGAAACCTGAGGGAAAGGATCTCGGGATCCTCGGTCTCGCCCTCCGCCCCGCAGTTCCAGCTGCGGTTATCATCGCATCCGTCCCGATTGTTTTCCCCGTTTGCCTCGTTATGCTTCTTATTGTAGGAAACCAGATCGTAGAGCGTAAAGCCGTCGTGGCAGGTGATGAAATTAATGGTGGCCGCCGCGCTTCTCCCGCCGTAAAGGTCGTCAGAGCCCCGGATGCGGTGCATCAGCTCCGGCGCGGCTTCAGCCCCGCCCTTGATAAAGCTTCGTAAACAGTCACGGTATTTTCCGTTCCATTCCGACCACCGCCGCCAGGACGGAAAGCTGCCGACCTGATAAAGGCCTCCCGCGTCCCAGGCCTCCGCGATCAGAAGGCTCTTCCCCAGTACCGCGTCATGTGCGATGCTGTCCAGTAAAGGCGGATCCATCATCGGCGTGCCGTCCTCGTCCCGGGAAAGGATCGAAGCCAGATCAAAGCGGAACCCATCCACATGGTAGGCGGAAACCCAGTAGCGCAGGCAGTCGAGCACGACGTTCCGGACCACCGGATTATTACAGTTCATGGTATTGCCGCAGCCGCTGAAATTATAATAGCTTCCGTCCGGTGTCAGAAGATAATAGGTACGATTGTCAATGCCCCGGTAGGAAATATACGGCCCGTTTTCGTTGCCCTCCGCCGTATGGTTAAACACCACATCGAGCACGACCTCAATGCCGTTCTGATGAAATTTCCGGATCATGTTCTTCATCTCATCCGCTTCCATGCCAAAGGGGGCGGAGGCGGCATATCCGGCCTTGGGCGCAAAGAAGCATACCGTCGAGTAGCCCCAGTAATTAAACAACTGCTGCCCGTCCACCTCTTTCACGTTTTCAAATTCATCGAATTCAAAAACAGGCATGAGCTCGACGCAGTTTATCCCAAGCTCCTTTAAATAAGGAATCTTCTCCGTCAGTCCGGCAAAGGTGCCCTTAAAGCGGACGCCGCTTTCCTTATGCTTCGTAAAGGACCGCACATGCAGCTCGTAGATGACCAGATCGCACTGCCTGTATTCCAGTGGTTTATCCCCTCTCCAGTCATAGTCCTCCCGGACTAACTGCCCTCTGTGCAAAAAAGGCCTGGACCAGTCCGGTTTCTTTCCCCAGACGGTCCTGCCGGATACGGATTTCGCGTAAGGATCGAGAAGGATCTGCGACGGGTCAAAGCGCAGCCCTTTCTCCGGCTGAAAGGGACCGTCAAAGCGGTAACCGTATTCCGTCGTTTCGACATTGAGGCCGAAGACCATGATCGTAT
Source organism: Lachnospiraceae bacterium (assembly GCA_024698885.1). Lineage (GTDB taxonomy): Bacteria > Bacillota > Clostridia > Lachnospirales > Lachnospiraceae > UBA2868. The sequence goes on from JAILQQ010000054.1 coordinate 12,722, forward strand.
AGACATTGCCGATCCGAAACTCCGGGGGGATCGGGATCTCCACAAAGGGCTTCTTCTGGCCGTGATGAAAGAGAACCAGCGTACAGCCCGTGGCATCCCGCGAAAAAATACTGAAATTTACGCCGTCATCCATGATCGTCGCACCAAAGGGGAAAACCCGCCCGATCCCGTATTTCAGATTCTTTATCTGATCCGTCGGATAAGTATCGATCGCCTTCATTCTGATGTCCTCCAGATAATCAAATCATACCATTTTCTGCCGCATTATGCCAACAGTATGTTATTGCTGTTGTTGCTGTCATCACAACGGTACTTGCCAAAAACGGGGCGGATGAATTAAAATAGACCCCGGCGGAATTAACCGATTTTAAACAGAGGAGACAAGAGATGATCAAGGAAGCTATCGTTAAAATTGTAAACAAGGAAGATCTGTCTTATGATGAGGCTTATACTGTCATGAACGAGATCATGAGCGGGGAAACCTCGCCGACGCAGAATGCCGCTTTTTTAGCGGCGCTTTCCACGAAAAGCGCGAGAGCCGAGACGACGGATGAAATCGCGGGCTGTGCGGCTGCCATGCGGGATCACGCGACGAAGGTGGAAACCGGTCTCGATATTCTGGAGATCGTCGGCACCGGCGGCGACAACGCCGGCAGCTTCAATATTTCAACAACTGCGGCGCTCGTTGCGGCAGCCGGCGGGATCAAGGTAGCCAAGCACGGAAACCGGGCGGCTTCCTCTCTCTGCGGAACGGCAGACTGCCTCGAGGCGCTTGGGGTCAATATCGAACAGGACCCGGAAATGTGCAAAAGACTGCTTGACGAGGTCGGAATGTGCTTCTTCTTTGCGCAGAAATACCATACCTCGATGAAATATGTCGGCGCCATCCGAAAGGAGTTAGGCTTCCGTACTGTATTTAATATCCTCGGACCGTTGACAAACCCGGCCTCTCCGTCCATGCAGCTGCTCGGGGTATATGACGGTTATCTCGTTGAGCCCCTGGCGCAGGTTCTCGTGAATCTTGGCATCAAAAGGGGCATGGTGGTCTACGGGACGGATAAGCTCGATGAGATCTCCCTGTCCGCGCCGACGAAGATCTGTGAGATCAAGGACGGGTGGTTTAAGTCCTTTACGATCGCGCCGGAGGATTTCGGCTTTGAGAGATGTGAAAAGGACGCGTTAAAGGGCGGAACGCCGGCGGAGAACGCTGAGATCACGAAAGCGATCTTAGGCGGCGAGAAGGGGCCGAAGCGAAACGCGGTCCTGTTAAACGCAGGCGCGGCTCTTTATATCGGCGGAAAGGCAGACAGCATAAAGGACGGCACTGTGCTTGCCGCAGAGCTCATTGATTCAAAAAAGGCAGAAGAGACACTGAAGCTGCTTATCGAAAAAAGCAGGAAGGAAGCGTAACGATGACGATCTTATCGGAAATCGCGGCATATACCCTGAAGCGGGTGGAAAAGGCAAAGGAGCTGCGGCCTGCGGATCAGCTCAGGGCGGAAGCGTACGCCCTGCCAAAGGGCTCGTTTTCCTTTGAAAAGGCCCTGAAGAAGCCTTCTCTCTCCTTTATCTGCGAATGTAAAAAGGCCTCCCCGTCAAAGGGGATCATCGCCCCGGATTTTCCGTATCTTGATATCGCGCTTTCCTATGAAAAGGCAGGGGCGGAGGCGATATCCGTCCTGACGGAACCGAAATGGTTCCTCGGGCGTGACGAATACCTGAAGGAAATTGTTTCCCACGTGAATATCCCTGTTCTGAGAAAGGATTTTACCGTGGATGCCTATATGATCTATGAGGCTAAGCTGCTCGGGGCTTCGGCGGTTCTTTTGATCGTTTCTCTTTTGCGGCAGGAAGAGCTGAAGGAATATCTTCGGATCTGCGACGAGCTCGGGCTTTCCGCATTAGTGGAGTGCCACGACGAAAAGGAGATCGGGACCGCGCTTTCTGCCGGCGCCCGTGTGATCGGCGTGAACAATCGTAATCTGAAGGATTTTTCAATAGACAGGGAGCTTGGGCGGCGGCTTCGGCAGTATGTGCCGAAGGAAGCCGTATATGTATCGGAAAGCGGCGTCAAGGGGGCTTCGGACTTAAAGGGGCTTACGGAGATCGGGGCCGATGCGGTCCTGATCGGGGAGACCCTCATGCGTGCCGGAGACCGGGAGACGCTGTTAAAGGAATGGCGGGACAGTTTATGACAAGGATCAAGCTTTGCGGCATACGCCGGATAACGGAAATCGATGTGATCAATACGTTAAAACCTGACTACGTCGGCTTTGTTTTCGCGCCTAAGAGCAAAAGGGCGGTAACGAAGCAGACGGCAGAGGAGCTGCGGCTAAGGCTTCACCGGGATATCAAGACCGTGGGGGTTTTTGTGGATGAGGAGCTTTCTGTAGTGACAGAGCTCCTGCAGGCAGGTATCATCGATATCGCGCAGCTTCACGGACACGAGACGGAAGAATATATTGGCAGGCTGAAGGACGTTTCCGGCAAACCGGTGATCAGGGCTCTCCGGATCAGGAAGAAAGAGGACCTGGCCTTAGCGGATACGTGCGCGGCGGATCATATCCTGTTGGATGCCGGCGCCGGAGATGGCGTAACCTTTGACTGGACATGGCTTCAAACCGTGAAAAGACCGTATTTTCTGGCAGGAGGCCTGAATCCGGAAAACGTCGGCGGGGCGGTACAGATGCTCCGGCCCTTCGGGGTGGACGTAAGCTCCGGGATCGAAACCGACGGCGTCAAGGACTTCGAAAAGATGCGGGCCTTTGTGGAGGCGGTACGGCAGCAGGATGAGAAATAACAGATCGGCGCAGAGAGGAAATGATCCGGCCCGGAAGACGGAACGGATCAACGCAGAAAGGAAAAGAAATGGGTGAAAAAAAGGGCAGATTCGGTATCCACGGCGGACAATATATACCGGAAACGCTGATGAACGCGGTAATTGAGCTGGAAAAGGCCTATGAGCGCTTCAGGGAGGATCCGGATTTTCAGAGAGAACTGTCCGCGCTCCTTAACGAGTACGCCGGCCGGCCGTCACGGCTTTATTTTGCGGAAAAGATGACGGAGGATCTCGGGGGCGCCCGGATCTATTTAAAGAGAGAGGATCTCAATCATACCGGTGCCCATAAGATCAATAATGTTCTGGGACAGGCGCTGCTTGCGAAGAAAATGGGAAAGACGAGGCTGATCGCCGAAACCGGGGCCGGCCAGCACGGTGTCGCCACGGCAACGGCTGCCGCTCTCATGGGGATGGAATGTGTTGTTTTCATGGGCGAAGAGGATACGAAACGGCAGGCCTTAAACGTCTACCGGATGCGCCTGCTCGGCGCCGAGGTGATCCCCGTAAAAACCGGAACCGCCACGTTAAAGGATGCGGTTTCCGAAGCGATGCGGGAATGGACGAGAAGGATCGAGGATACGCACTACTGTCTCGGCTCCGTCATGGGACCCCACCCGTTTCCGACTATTGTCAGGGATTTTCAGGCGGTGATATCTTCGGAGATCAAGGCGCAGATGCTAAAAAAGGAGGGGCGCCTGCCGGATGCCGTTCTGGCCTGTGTCGGCGGGGGTTCTAACGCGATCGGAAGCTTCTATCATTTTATCGGGGATAAGGAGGTCCGCCTGATCGGCTGCGAGGCAGCGGGAAGAGGCGTGGATACGCCGGAGACTGCCGCGACCATCGCGACGGGACGGGAAGGCATCTTTCATGGCATGAAATCCTATTTCTGTCAGGACGAATACGGCCAGATCGCGCCGGTTTATTCCATTTCCGCCGGACTTGACTACCCGGGGATCGGGCCGGAGCATGCCTATCTTTATGATACCGGCCGGGCGGAATATGTTGCCGTGACGGATGAGGAGGCAGTCGAAGCCTTTGAATACCTCGCAAGAACCGAAGGCATCATCCCTGCCATCGAATCCGCCCATGCGGTGGCATATGCCAGAGTACTGGCGCCGAAGTTCACAAAAGAGCAGACGATCGTCGTGACGCTGTCCGGCAGAGGAGATAAGGACTGCGCCGCGATCGCAAGATACAGAGGAGAGAAAGATATCCATGAGTAAGATAAGAAGCGCCTTTCAAAAGGGAAAGGCTTTCATCCCTTTTATCACCTGCGGTGACCCGGATCTTCCGACGACGGAAAAATGCATCACGGAGATGGTGAAGGCGGGCGCGGATCTGATCGAACTGGGAATTCCCTTTTCGGATCCCACCGCGGAAGGACCTGTGATCCAGGCGGCCAATATGCGGGCGCTTGCCGGAGGCGTTACGACGGATAAGATATTCCAGATGGTGAAAAGGCTCCGGGAAACCATACGGATCCCGTTAGTTTTCATGACCTATGCCAATGTGGTATTTTCCTACGGCGCGGAAGCGTTCCTGCAGAAATGCCGGGAAACGGGAATAGACGGTATGATCCTGCCGGACCTGCCCTTTGAGGAAAAGGAGGAATTCCTGCCGCTCTGCCATGAAACCGGCGTCGACCTGATCTCTTTAGTGGCGCCTACTTCCGAAGGAAGGATCGCCATGATCGCAAAAGAGGCGGAAGGTTTTCTCTATCTTGTCAGCAGCCTCGGCGTGACCGGCGTCAGGGGCGAGATCACGACAGACCTCGGTTCCATCGTGAAGATCGTAAGGCAGAATACGGATATCCCCTGTGCCATCGGCTTCGGCATTTCAACGCCGGATCAGGCGAGGCGCATGGCAGCGCTTTCCGACGGTGCGATCGTCGGCTCCGCGATCATCCGGATCATCGAAGAATACAAAGCAGAAGCGCCGGAAAAGGTCGGCGCATACGTGAAGTCCATGAAAGACGCGCTGACAGCCCCTTCTCTGCCGTAAGCAGGCGGGAAAGGTCTCGTCATATCTCCTTCGGAAGCGGTGTCTCTGCCGTCTCCATAAATGCGCTCAATCTCTTTTTTGCCTCCGCGATGGAAAGGTTGGTTCCCGCGCCGGCCACACATCCGCCCGGACAGGCCATCCCCTCGATGAGGCACCCCTGCTTCAGCCCGGATTTTGCAAGCGTCAGCATCTTGCGGCACTCCGCCAGTCCCTCCGCGTGCTCGATATGGATCTCCGTGTCGGGGTATTTGGCGCGGATACATTTTTCAATGGCGCTCGCTACCCCGCCTGCCGCACCGTAGCCTCTGGCGGCACCGGATGCGTCCTGCAGGCCATCCTCCGGCGTCACCTCCTCCGGATTGATGCCTTTTGCGTCAAAAATACCTAAAAGCTCCTCGTAGGTAATCACAAAATCCACGTCCGAACGCACGGTCCTTCTGCTGGCCTCCAGCTTCTTCGAAGCGCAGGGACCGATAAATACCACATCCGCGTCCGGATGCTCCTTCAGGATCTCCCTGGCGGTAGCCACCATGGGCGTCAGTTCCCTCGAAATGCTGTCAATGGTTTCCGGGAAAAAGAGCTTTGCTAAGTACATCCAGCTCGGACAGCAGGAGGTCAGCAAGAACGGGACCTCCTTTGTGCTCACCTTCTCCACATAATGCTTGGCTTCCGCCACACAGCCGATATCCGCGCCGATAGCGGTCTCGACCACATCGTAAAAACCTAACTGCTTCAAAGCGGTTTTGACCTGTGCCTCCGTTGCGTTGCCAAACTGGCCGACAAAGGAGGGCGCTAACTCCGCGATCAGCTTCTTTCCCGACATTAACGCTTTGATCAGCTGGAAGATCTGGGATTTATCCGCGATAGCGCCGAAGGGGCAGTGTACCATGCACTGTCCGCAGGAAACGCAGGTCGTCCGGTCGATATCCGCTCTTCCGTATTCATCACTGACGATCGCTCCCAACCCGCAGGCATCCGCGCAGGGACGGCGCTTATGGGAGATCGCGTCATACGGGCAGACACTGTGGCATTTCCCGCATTTCACGCATTTATCCTGATCGATAAAGCTTTTTCCGTTTTGGATTGAGATCGCTCCCTTCGGACAGACCTCCACGCAGGGATGCGCGACGCACCCCATACACTGGTCCGAAACGATATACATATTCTCCGGGCAGGCGTTGCAGGCGGAAGGGATGACCTGTAACAGGGGCGGCTCATAGTATTTTTCCGCCACATTCGATTCCTCCACCCCGGCGCTGACAGCCACCGGTTTGTTCTCCGGTCTTAATTTGATCCCGAGAGCCAGCCGCAGCCGCTCCCTGATCACGGCCCTCTCCCGGTAGATATTTCCCCAGTCTTCCGAAGAATCCATGCTGCAGAGCTCATAAGGAAGCATCTCGATATCCTCCTTCAGATTCTTCGAATGATAGGCTAGCTCCGCTACGGCCTTAAAGATCATATGTCTGGTCTTTCTGACGTTTGTGTCCAGTCCTCTCTCCAAACTCCCTCTCTCCTTTCCCTGCGCCGATTCTACTTTTCAGACGGATCATTTCCTCTCTGCACCGATCTGCCCCGCAGATCGTGCGCTTAGGCATGAACTTCAGTTCATGCCGATCCGGTCTGTTTTTCAGACCGGATCATTTCCTTATCTGCGCCGATTTGCTCGCAAATCGTGCGCTTAGGCATGAACTTCAGTTCATGCCGATCCGGTCTGTTTTTCAGACCGGATCATTTCCTTATTCTCAACTTTTCTCTAGTCGGAAGCAGACCGCCTTCAGGTCTTCGTCAAAGATATATCGGAAAACACCGTCCTTAAGCGTATACTTCTCTTCTTTATAAGAATAGACATCCTTTATCTCATAATCTGCGGGAACAGGGATCCGGATCTCCTCCCCCTGTGCCCCGTGGAAGCCGTGAAGCAGAAGATAGGCTTCTGTTTTCTCCATGTTCTCCCGAAGGATCCCCTGCCATCCCTGCGGATGCCGGTATCCTGTCATTTTCGTCCCGTAATAACAGCTCCGTCCCTTTTTGATGACCGGAACCAGCCTTTTGTAAAACGCAATGCCGTCCTCGATCAGCTTCCACTGATCGGCGGAAAGATGCAGCACATCTCCCGAAACGCACATCCTTCCGAGAAAGGTATTGGCGATGGAATACGCGATCCGTTTCAGGCTGTCCGTTTCCCGGATCACGGCCCAGATCTGGGACTGCCTGGGCAGGATCACCCGGTGGAGGTTTGCCGCGATGATCGGGATCTCCTCGCATTCATGGGCGTCCGAGAACGAAGCCATCGCGCATTTCTGCATCATCAAAGGCTCCAGCTTATGGCCGCCCGAGGCACAGTTTTCAATGATGATGCCCGGGATCTCCTGCTTTATTTTTTCCACAAAGGAAACCGAAGCCTCCTGATTCTGCCGAAGCCCCTCTCCCAGTGATTCCGCTCCGTCACAGCCGATCCCGGCTGTATCGTTGCAGTCTATTTTTATGTACGAAAAACCGTACGCTTTTAACGTCCCGATAACCTTTTCCGTCAGGTATTCCTGAACCGCGTCCTGCCTTAGATCCCAGAAACGTCGCGAAGTCGTCGTCAGAACCTGCCCGTCCCTTTGTAAGAGATGCTCCGTATCCTGATACGCCTCTGACGCGGAGCCGACGTTGTCGATCTCAAACCAGAGCCCGGGTTTCATCCCGGCTTCCCGGATCATTGCCGTTGTCTTCAAAAGTCCTTCCGGGAACAGTTCCTTCGAAACGTTATAGTCTCCCATCGAGAGATCCCAGGGAACCTCCGGCATTTTATACCAGCCGCAGTCGATCACAAAATAGGAAAAGCCCTTGTCCCGGATCGCTTCGACGATCGCCGCGATATTTTCGTGAGAGGGATTTCCCCAGGTCGTACAGTATTCGTTAAACAGCACCGGAAGACTCTGCTCCGTATCCGGTCCTGCGTCAAGTGTGCTGTCAAGGGCGGAGGTCAGTCTCCGGAAGATCTCCTCCTTATCCTCCCCACCGTAAACGGAAAGGAAAGCTTCGGGCGTCTTAAATTCCTCTCCGGGAAAAACATCCTTCATCCAGTGCCCGAATTCTCTGTCCGCAAGGCCGCCCGAGATCTGCGCCTCTTCCCCCCTTCTGTAGACCTCCATCTGCCAGGAAGCGTTATGGGCGACCGCCGCCCCCCAGAAAAGGTGATTGACACTGTCTTCGACCGCCATCACCGGAAAAAACCTGTTCACAGCCAGTGATCCTACCGCGCCGAAGCGTTCGCAGCGCACGGCATGACCGGTCCAGGAAGGCTCTAACTGCAGATCCTCAAAGGGGATGCTTTCCTTCCTTCCCTCCATGCTCCATACGCTCCGGATCCGGTGAAGGATCAGCGTATCCTTCCCGTCCTCTTCCATGAGGGGCGAGATCTTCCCTAGCGAAAAGCTCGACAGAAGCTCAAGGCTGACCTTCCTCGCCCCCTTGTTTTTAAAAATCGTGAAGCTTCTAAGCGCTCTGCCGCCTTCCGTGTAGACAAGGTGGTGGTGCACGCTTAAGCCCCTTTCATCCTTTAAAACGGTAACAATGTCCGTCTCATCCCCCTGCTTTTTCACCTGCTGGGCATCATAATGAAACAGGCCGGAAGCATCGTCCGTCCTGAGGGAAACGCCGGGAGAATAGCAGCCGGTATAGATATCTCCGGCAAGCTTTACCTGCACCAGGTTATCCGGATGGTCGTGCCCGGCATCGATCTGCCGCTCCTTCGCCTCAATCCCCGCGGGCATAAGGAGGAGCTCCGCGTTTTTCTTTGCGTCGTCCGTATAATACAGGGCCTGCATATCACCCAGCTCATATTTTTTGATCAGTTTCGTCATCTTTCTACATCACCTTTTTGATCCTGTCGGAAAGCTCCTTCAGCTCCTCCGGTGACAGATCCTCGAGATGCTGTAACATCTCGAGGATCTCCGCTTTACTTGCTTTATACTGCATGGATACCACATCATTATAGAACGCGACGATCACGCCGGTCACCAGTGCCACGATCAGGATCGTCAGTACCGTCAGCAGAATGGAAAGTACTCTTCCAAGCGTCGTCACGGCGACAAAATCACCAAAGCCCGCCGTTGAAAATACCGCGTAGCAGTACCAGAGCGCATCACCATAGGTATTGATCCCCGGCTCGAGCATCATGATCACAAACGCGTCCAGGAAGAAAAATCCGATCAGACCGGCTATCAGCTCGTCCGCATATGTCCGCTTTAATACTCCTTTTAGTATCTTCAATCGCTTCTTTAATTTCATTTTCTGCTATTCCCCAAGGAGCTGGTCGACCAGATCCTCCACATAGGCTTTTGCGCTTTCATAGGTAGCCGGATCTGCCGGGTCCACGCACGCGATCTTTAACAGGTCCGCCGGCGCCGCCGAACAGCCTGCCTTCAGGAAATTCAGATAAGCTTCTTTTTCGCTCTCATCCTCCGATACCTTTTCGCAGATCGCCGTGGCAAAGGTCAGGGAAGTCGCATACTGATAAACATAGTAGCCCTTGTAGAAATGCGGGATCCTCGCCCAGTCAATCCCCTGCTCCGGCAGGATATCTACCGCGTCTCCAAAGTAGGTCTCAAGAAGCTGCACATATTTTTCATTCATGGCAGCCGGCGAAAGAGCCTCTCCGGCTTCCAGCGTCTTATAACAGTAATCCTCAAATTCCGCCAGCATGCACTGGAAAAGAAGAGTGTTTGCATAGAGCTCGATCTCCTTGTCAAGCCAGTATTCCCTTTCCTCCTGATCGGCCGCGTTTTCCACCAGCTGCTTGTACAGTACCAGTTCATTGGTCGTGGAGGCAACCTCCTGCGTAAAGATGCCCGGACAGCAGTTGTAAATATTCTGATTCTCCCTGGAGAACTCACTGTAAATCGCATGCCCCATCTCATGCACGATCGTGTTGACATAGCCCAGGGTTCCGTCATAGTTGTACATCACATAGGGCAGCGTTTTATTCCCGAGAAGCCATTCATAAGCGCCTCCCTCCTTCGTATCGGAAGGATAAGCATCGATATGGCCGCTTGTCATGATCCGGTCAAAGGTATCCAGGTATTCATCGCCCCAGCTCTTTATAGCCTCTCTGCCCAGGTTCACGCAGTCCTCATAGGATGCAAGCGGTACTGAATAATCATTGAGCGGAAGCGTCAGGTCATAGGTACCTATCTCCTCAAGCCCGAGCCGCTCCTTTCTCAGGGCATAATACGCATGGAACTTCGGCAGGATCGAATGCGCGAAATCGATGATCTGGTAGAAGATCTCCGGATCTACGTCGTTCATGTCCGTAAAATAAGCAAGCGTGCTGTCGTAGCCGTGGATCTGCGCCTCGGCCCAGTTGCGCTTCATTTCTCCCGCTAAAAGCTCGGCATAGGTATTCTCATAGGGCTTACGGATTGCTGCCCGTAAAAGATTTGCTTCCTTTCGGAAATCGTGATCATACTCGTTACTGTCCATGATCTGCGAATAGGCCTCATCGGTAAGGGTCCCCACAGTCCCGTCAGGATAGGTGATCTCCGGCCTTTTGTTCTCGACATTATCAAAGACAAAATAAGCGTTGTAGGACTGATCCGCCGCTGTGCCCAAAAGTGCTTCCGCCTGTGTGGTCTCTTCGGAAAGCGTAACCCAGTCCGGATCGGTATATCTTCTGTAGTAATACGCGTAGGGCGCAAGGCGCTCATCGGAAAAGATCTTTTCCCTCTCTTCAAGGGGCAGCGCCATGATCTCCGGCGTGACAAAGGCAGACGACATTGTGTATTTCATGCTGCCGTCCTGCACACGCGCCGCGACATGCTTCGCCCACGGATCTGATGCGTCAAGGGAGGACAGGAATGCGCTGTACATGGTGCCCCTGTAATAGATGTCATCTAACTTCAGAATATTTTCATCCTCCGTAATCGCTAAGATCGCATCCGCATTATTCAGGGTTCCGCGATAGGCTTCCAAATCCGAAGCATGCTCCGCCAGATAATCCATGTCCGCGTCAAACGCAGCCTCATCCGCAAAAAGCTCGGTCAGGTCCCATTCGGTCGGCAGGTCGGAAAGAGCATCCTCAGACTGTACCGTCTCCGTCTCCGCGGGCTGCTCGTCTTTCGTCTCTGCTGCCGGTTCCGCTTCAGGCTCTGCCTCTTTGGATCCTTCCTCCGCAACCGCGCCGCCGCCAAGCAGTGCCAGAATGATATCCACGATCTCATTAACCATTTCCTCCGACAGGATCCCTTCTCCTTCGGCTTCCGCCGCCTTTACCGGAACGGTGAAAAGACCCGAGAAGCTGCCGGATAGAAAGACCGCGCCGGCTAACAATACTGCTGTGATTCGTTTTGACATTTTCATACTTTTCCTCCATTTTTTAATATAATTTATTGTTTTTTCTTTTTAGGCTTATTGTGTAATGGCGGAGCGTAATACCGCCCGCCAGTCGGCAGGGGCTCCCACAGCCTGCAGCAGCCTGTTCAGCCTTACGCTCTTAAACGCCGCTTCTCTTTCGGCGCTGCCCGTGTCTGCCGCCACGTTGAGATAGGGCCGCATCAGATTGATCACCTGCAGGGTTTCCCCGTCTGTCCTTTGTTCATCATGCACCATACAGTGTGTATCGATGGCCGAAAAGATCCGGACAAGGTCCATGAGATACATCTGGTTTTTGATCCCGGTCTCGCGGTTTAACGCGACGTCAAAGTTGGTGGCGTTCCAGGGGTAGGAATAGCTTTTATCACCTAACATCTCGGCGAAGTTCGTCATAAAATCCGAAAAGTTCCCGATCTTCCCTACCACAAGCCCGATCACCGAAATGGCCTTGTCCACCACCTTGAAGGGCCAGGAGAGCGGTCCGAACAGACTGGCGATATTCACGCCGAAGTCGGCCACATTGGCCGCCAGGTCGGTCCGTGCGGCGTTCCGGTCCTGCCAGTTGCGCCATTCTCCCCGCTCCTGAAATACCGCCCCGAAGCTGTTATGCTCGGCGGCGACTGCCATGGCCTGTCTGTCATTCTGGGCGTAATCACGCGGCAGGTAGGGTAAAGCCTCGCGACGTCTTGCCAGCTCATCCATGGCTGTTTTCATATCAAGGCTGGCCCCCTGCAGGCTGTTTTTTTCCTGATGCAGAAACCGGAGACTTGAAACAGCGTTCTTCGCCCGCATGATATCTCCGACGGCGCCGAGTAAATAGCCGGTTTCCTTAGGCGACTTTTTCGCCGCGAAGGTATAGATCCCCTTTGCGATCGTGCAGGCACTGAGAGTGGCCTCCAGTGAAAGCCTGTCGATCTCTATCTCCGTTTTTTTCTGAAACGCCGCGTCCGGGTTCTGTTCCTGCTGATAGTTCTTATCCAGTATCCGAGGTATGCTGTGAATAAACTGGGAAATAGCATACAGGGTAGACAAAGCGTTGAAACTGTAGTCAGCAGGAGACAGGGTCTCGCCGGAAGGTGCGCTTTCTCTCTTCCCGGAAGAAGACGATGCCCCGAAGTGACGAAGCGTTTCTTCCCGCGCAAAGGAGGGGAGCCCTTCGGAACCGGCCTCGCCGGATCTCTGTCCGAAAAGGCCGCTGTAGCTGTTTACGAAATCCTCCCGTGCCCTGTTAAGATCCACCGGTTCCCCGTCGATCATCGCCGCAAACTGCATCGCCTCCAGCTGGCCGCCCGCCGCCTGCACCGCCGCTGCCTGTGCCGGTGCCCCTGCCGCTGCTGTCTGCGGAGCGCCGGTGTAGGAGCGGGACGCCCGAAAGACATTGGCACTGCTAAAGCCGAACAGGGTATAAAAAAGCTGTTGGACAGTCAGTCTGGATAAAACGCCGGCGCGCCGCGACATGATCTCTTCTCCCCGGTGCTGTATCGCCTCCGGCATAAACGATTTTCTGAGATAGGCCGCGTCAAAGGAACGGTCCCTTGCAAATTCCTCCATCAAGGCAATGCGCATGACCTGCCCTGCCCTCGGAATCGCGTCAAGCCGTCTGCCGAGCGCCCCTCTGCCGTACCTTTCTGTCGTTTTTTCGGCAAGCTCTCTTGCGATGCCCCAAAGCGCCGTATCCTCTGTCGACAACAGCATCACGCCCAGATGCTTCACATGATCACGGGTATCCCTTTGCACTGCGGCAAAGGCTTTTTCCCTGATCTGTTCAAGGGTCTCGTCATCATGGCCTGCATGAAGCGCCTGCGCCCCTATGGAATCCGGCGCCAGGTACGCCCGTATCAGAAACAACGCCGCGCCGGCAGGGGAATAAGGCCCTGCCAGGGCAAGGGCGTGCTCGCTGCCTGCCCGGTTCAGATCATCGTCCGGATCATAAGTCATATAATACTGTATCGTTCCCGCGTTGATATGGCGGAAGAAATCCGAACGGCGTATGGCTAACCGCATCTTCTCCCTGTTTACCATCGAGGAGAGCGCGGACGGACGACTGGCCGCGCTTTCATCCGTCACGGCGGCAGACTCATCGGAATAAAACCGCCCGCCGTAAACAAAACCTCTGACCGTCCTTTCCGGTCCTTCCTCCCTGATCTTAGCCTCATACAGCTCAGCGCTTCCTTCCGAGGTCAGATATTCTCCGTTTACGCCCCGCTCATCTGCCGTCAGGTTCATTTCGCCTGCTGCCATGCCGACAGGCGCCTCCCCGGTGGAAGCTTCATACGCGGCCCGCGTGAACTTCCCCCGCTCCTGTGCCGTCTCGCCGGAAGCGGTAAGCGCCGTATAGGTCCGGTCCGTAAACTGGTTCCTTGCCCGGTAGCCGCGGAAATTACCCATAAGCTTCATGCGCACCCGCTGCCTGCCGCTCCTCTGCTCCTCTCCCAGGGTATGGATCCCCTCGGCAAAGGCGTTCATGACGATCGTCTGGTGATATTTGATGAAATTAGCCCTGTCCTCGCTGTTTAAGGAATTCTCGCTCAGGCTCTTTGCCGATACATGGGTAAGCTTCGGGCGTGCCGCCGGATCCTCCGTGGCAAGCATCTGGATCGCCCTGATCTGTCTGTAGTCGTATCCGCCCACATATTCCGCGATCTTTTTCGCCTCATTCCCGGTAAGCATCCGTCCCCAGTCCTTCGATCTCGTAAAGCTGTAATAAGCCCGGGCGTGATCGTCATATGCCTTATAATGCTTTTTAAAGGTACCTTCCCGATACCGCAGCCGTTCCCTGTCCCAGTTGCGCGCCAGTCCCCACAGTTCCCGTAACCAGGCATTTGCCATGTACTCCGCCGTATCCTTCTTTTCCCGCGCTGCCTGTACCTGCCTGTCGGCCCGGTATCTCTGAAAGCGGCCGAGTCTCCTTGCCGGATCGAACTGTCCGTTTTCCCTGCGCAGGGTCTCGAGGTAGGCATTATCCTCTGCTCTTTGCGTCCTCGTATCAAAGGATTCTTCCTCCACCGCAAGGGTAACGGACTCGCTCTGAGCCGGTGCCGCAGACGGTTCCGCCGGCGCAGGCGCAGGTACAGAAGCGGGTACTGCCTCCCCTGCGGGGCCGCCTTCCCCTGCGGGGGCCGCTTCCTGCGGTAACGGCGCCTGCATGCCCGGAAGCGTCACGCTCACGGTTTTTGGCTGCGAGCCGTAGGAATAGTTTCTCATCGTCGCCTCATAGAAATAGCGGCCGGCCCGCTGTAAAAGCCGGTCAAGCTCGGCATGCGCCTCCGGCGCGTCCTCTCCGGATGCCCGGACTCTCGCCATGAGCCAGTCGATCCGCGCACGGATCGCATCCCCTGCTAACTTCCGCATATTCTCGATATGCGGGAGCATGATATTATCCGTATATTTCTGATGATTGGCCTTCACAAGCATGGCATCTGCCAGGGAAGCCGCATTTTCCTGCCGCATCCTGGCAAGGATATTGTCCCGGATCCCGTCGATCACGCTCTGGCTTCTGCCTTCCCCGGCAAAGGCCTCCTCTCCCTGATCCATAAAGGAGCGCAGATCCTCCGTCATGCCTGCGGTATCAAGCTCCCCGGTATCCGGCACCAAAGCCCTGTCAAAGCCCATAGGCTCCGTTGTTTTTACTTCCGTTTCGAGATCGGTATCAGGCATTTTTCTTACCCCTCGGTGCTTTCTTCTTCGGCTGTGCTTCCTTCTTCGGCTTCGCTTCTTTCCCCGCGCCTTCTTCCGGATCCGGCTGCGTTTTTTTCTCCGGCTTCTCTCCCGCGTTTAATTGACCAAGGTAGTCAAATCGCTCCTGCAGATCGTTCAGATCCGCGATCGAGTCCAGATAGTCCATGTAAGCCTCGATCGTTATCCTGTCGGGATCATCGCAAAGGAAAAGGATAAAGTCCGCGAAAAGATCCAGCTGTTCGCCAAGCGTTCCGAGATAAAACTGCGCGTCCTCAAGGGCCGCGTCCAAAGCCATCGGATTCACCGGCATCCGGTAGCTTAAATAAACCTGTCTTAGCGGCGCGTAATACCCAAAGCACCCAAAAGAAGGAAAGGCACCGGTGGAGATCACGGTGTTTAAGCTGTTTAAGCCTGTCAGGATCCCCGGGAGCTTTTCCTCTTCGATCCGCTGCGCCAGTGTGGCATGAAAATGCAGGATCGGGTAGGGCATGTCCGGATAGAAGCCGTCCTCCATGGCAGCTTCAAAAATGACATCGGTCCCCGATACCCCAAGGTTCCTCGCCATAGACCTGAGAACCCCTTTATGATCCCTGCAGTTGCCGAAAAGCCTTTCAATATTCTTCTTCAGCTCGTCCTCAAATTCCGCTGTTGATCCTATTGCCATTTCCGTTTTCCTGTCTGCGCCAATTTGCCTGCAAATTGCGCGCACTCCTATATACTTTGAAACGCCAGCTTTTCAAACTCCTGCGCGCACAGCGGCCGCGAGAAATAATAGCCCTGCACCACCGCGCAGCCCATCTGTTTCAGCATCTGAAGCTGTTTCTCTGTTTCCACGCCCTCTGCGATCACGGGAACCTGCAGGTTCTCCGCGATGCCCAGGATCAGCTTCACCAGCTGAACATCTTTTTCTTCGTGCTCAATATTCTGAATGAACGCCCTGTCCATCTTCAGAACATCGATGGGCATAGAGGAAAGCATATTCAGCGAGGAGTAACCGGATCCGAAGTCATCCATCTCGATCTCATAGCCGTCCTTTCTCAGTCCGTCGACGACGGTGATCACCTGGTCCGCATTTTCGGTATAGGCGGATTCCGTAACCTCAAGCTTTAAGGTCTCATGCTCCAGCCGGTTGCGTGCTAAGATCTCTTCCAGCGTATCCGCAAGCTTCGGATCAAATACGTCCACCCGGGAAAGATTGACGGAAACCGGCAGCGTGATACCGTACTGATCCCGCCAGACGGCTGTCTGTCTGGCCGCTTCCGACCATACGAACTGATCAAGAAGGCTGATCTGTCCGTTCTTTTCAAAAAGAGGGATAAAGTCACCCGGGGAGATCATGCCAAGCTCCGCGTGATGCCAGCGGACAAGCGCCTCCGCGCTGACAAGCCTCGGCGTATCGGAGCGGATATCATATTTCGGCTGGTAGAACACCTCGAATTCATTTGTGTCAAGCGCGTGGCGGAGATCGTTTACCAGACGCTGCTCATAGCTCTCCCGCTCACTGACCTTTTCATCATATATGATCAGATGCTCCTTGTAATGGCCCCGCGCCATGTTGCAGGCCGTCCGGGCTCTGTCAAACAGCTGCACCGGCTCGAGCTTCTCCCGCCAGGGCATAACGCCCATGCGCAGCCTGATATTGGCATTGGGCGCAAGCTCATAAAGCTTTGTCTGCAGACGGTCAAAGACAGATTTATATTCCTCCGCGTGAAGACAGTATATGTCAAACCGGTCCGCCTCAAATCTTCCCGCGATCCCCTTCCTCTCGGCCGCGATCTGGCGGATCTCTTCTCCCAGTACCTTAAGGACCTGATCCCCGAACTCCCGCCCGTTCAGCGCGTTGATCGAATGGAACTGTTCAATGTTCAAAACGATCGCGTCCATCGGCGTCTCCGGATGCTCTCTGAATATCCGGTCGGCATACTGGAAGAAGAATTTCCGGTTATATAATCCGGTCAGATCATCATTCTCCGTCGCTAAGATCAGGTTTTTCGCCTTTCTGACAGCCTGCATGTTCTGTAAAAGCAGCATCAGGATCACGAAGATCACCACGCCGATCATCGTCGTCAGCAAAACCAGATGATCGATCACGAAATCCATCGGGGTAAGCTTTGCGTCCTCCGTGATATAGCGGGACAGCATCGCGTTAACATGGGAATCCGGGATCATGCCGATCACCTTGGCCAGAATGGAATAGAGCTCGGTCTGGCCTTTTTTCACCCCAAAACAGTAATCCATCTCCTGCCCGATGGAAACCGGGGTCAGACGCAGTCTTTCGCATTCCCTGGCGATACTGTTGAAGCGGTAATTGCTGATCAGCAGGCAGTCCGCGCTGCCCTTCGATACGGCCTTCAGGCATTCCCAGGAATTATTGTAATAAGCGCTCTCCCAGGTGGGAAAATGCTCGTTCAGAAAGGCCTCATAATTCGGATTGCCCCTGTTCACGGCTGCGGTCACCTGATCCCCCTTGGCAAACAGGTTGGGATCCGAAAAGCGCACGGCCGCGTACATCTCCGTATCAAGCAGCGGCGGCGTCATGACCATCCCCTGCATTTCCGCGTCATAGCCGCTGAAATTCGTAGGAAACACGCAGTCGACCTCTCCGGCCTGCAGGGCGTTCATCGCGTCCTCTGCCGTGGGATACGCCGTCGTTTCAAAGGAAAGCTTCGCATTCGACATACAATCGGCGGCAGCGATCAGGTAATCCTTTAAAAAGCCCGTCAGCTCGCCGGTCTCCTCATCTGCGGCGCATAATGCCAGATAGTTATCCTGATACCCGACCCGGATCGTCTGATGGGCGGAAAGCCATTCCAGCTCGCTCGGCGTCATAAACGCGTTGGCACCGACCCTTCGGATGTATTTTTCATACATCTGCTAGTTATAATAGCGGTTCTCCTCCTGGATCCTGGCTAAAGCCGCGTTCAGCTCGACCATCAGATCGGGGCGGGAGTTGCTGACGGCAAAATAATACTCCGACGAACCGATCTTAAATACCGGTATCGCCTGGGTCGCATCGGTAAAGGAGTCCACCGTGATATAAGCATCTAACGCACCGTCTTCGAGCATCTGAAGGGATTCGCTCTCGGGAGTGGTCAGCTCGATGATCTCAGCATGAACGTCATTATCTTTTTCCCAGTTAACGTAGAAATCCGCCTGAATACTGTCTTTGTTCACCCCCACCCGTTTCCCGTTCAGGGTCGCAGGGTCCTTACGGGATATCGTATCGTTTCCCGGCGCCGTAAAGATATAGTAATCCTCGATCCCCATGGGCAGAGACGGGAACATCATTTTTTTCTCCCGCTCCGGCGTATAGGAAACGTCGCTCATCAGATCGATCTCCCCGTTTTCAAGCATATGCAGAAGATCCGACCAGCTTCCGGCTACATATTCATAGGTCCAGCCGCTATAGGCAGACAGCTTCAGCTGATACTCATAGGCATAACCGGAACGGCGACCGTATTCATCTATCGTATTATAGGTGGAGTCGTACCAGCCGACACGCACGACCTTGCTGCCCTGCGCCTCCTTCCCCGGGTCCTGTGCCCGGACGCAGAGCGGCATCGCCGTATTCAAAAAAAGGGAAAGCAAAAGAGCGGCTAATACTACCCACTTCACATCATGATGTATGCGCAATATGCCTCACCTCAAATGAATTATTCTGAAGTTCATTTTTATATATTTTATCACAGATCAGCACATTATCATACAGGCTGATTTTATATTTTGAATTCACATGTGTTCTGCGGTCTGAGGCATCAAAAGTGTCATGTGGCAAAGCCACATGTGCAATTTGCATGGTAAACCGTCTCTGCAAGCTCGCTTACAAGAGCGGTTTATTATGCAAAGTGTCATGTGGCAAAGCCACATGTGTAATTTGCATGGTAAACCGTCTCTGCAAGCTCGCTTGCAAGAGCGGTTTATTATGCAAATTCATCATGGCACTTTGTGCCATGTGACTTTTGATGCCGGATTACAATTTAAATCCGCTCCCGACAAACTGCGCGATGTCCCGGCCCGAATCATCCGTGACGTCAACATTGATCACGATCGTCCGGGACCCGTTCTTCTTGCAGACGGCTCTGGCAAACAGCTTCGTGCCCTTAGGCGCGCTCAGATAATTGATGCTGACCTGCTGTGCCACCGTGGGCATGTGAATATTATTGGAAAGCGACGCAAAGGCAAGATCGGCAAGGGTAAACATGACGCCGCCCATGATCCCGCCGTTGGCATTTTTATGGTTCTCATTCAGTACCATGCTGCAGACAGAATACTCCTCCGTCAGTTCATCCACCTGCATACCGGCCTGTGTGGCAAACCTGTCTCCCTGAAAGTATTCTCTTGCCTCCTCTGTTGATCGAAATGTTGCCATGCTGCTGCTCCTTTACGCTTGATCCGTTAAAAAACAAAAGAGGGCCGGATGGTATATCGATATATGCCATAAAGCTCCCCTGTTAAACAATGTATCATTAAAATGTCAAATGAACAAGTCAAATTACAGGAATACCCTAATACTATTACTCCTGCCCCTTCAGTGCGTCCACCATGTCCACGGTTTTGACCTTCCGGGACAAAAGCCGGTTGACCCCCATGGAAAGAAGCAGGGTCCCGGTGATGGTATAAATATAGGAAAGGAGCTGGTAGCTTGCCACATAGTCCATGGATTCGGGCATCGTGGAAAAGAGAACATTGATCAGCCACATGCCGCAGGGGATCCCGAGCGCTATCCCGACCAATGTCAGCCATATATTCTGGCTCTGTAAGATCCTTCTTATTTTGGCCGTGGTAAAGCCAAGCACCTTTAAGGTCGCCATCTCCCTGTTCTTTTCCACAAGTGACAAAACCCCCAGATTATACAGTACAACGACGCCCAGCACCGCAGCGGCGGCGATCATGATGTAGACCATGACATACATCATTTCCTTCATGGCGTCCAGGGCCTTCATCATCTCGGGCAGGCTCTGTGTTCCGGTGATATTGGTATCATCCTGCAGCTTCTCCTGCGGCGTATGGTTCGTATAGATCGTCGTCGGAACAAAATCAAACCGTAAGCTCTCAAAAACCTTTCTCGTCATCGTAATGCCCTGGCTCACGGGATTTCGGTATATGCCGCCTATTCTCAGGATCTTCCAGTCATTGTCCCCCACCAGGTGCCATCTGACAAGGTCCCCCTCCGAAACCCCCAGGGTCTGCGCCATCTTATAGGACATGGAAATACTCTCCTCATCAGGCTTTAGGGGCTTCAGATCCTTATCCTGGAAATGAAGGAAATTTCCGGTATCATAAACCGTCACTGTTCCCGTCTTCTTTTTACCGTAAGCTTCAAATTCCGCCGGGGACTGCTCCACCATCTGTCCCCGGTAGCGCTTGGCATATTCCTCGGTCGTCGAATAGGGGCAGCCCTCCTTCATGATGATCTGAAACTGCGAGGTGTTCAGCTCTCCGTACATCCAGGTCGTAATGAAGGAGACCGTATCCAGGCACGCAAAGGCGCCGAACATGAGCATGGCGCAGCCCAGGACGCCGATCACGCCCATTAAGGACCGCACCTTGTTGCGCAGGATATCCCGCAGGTTCCATTGCACCGCAAAATCAAGCCTTTCCCAAAGCCTGCTTTTCTCGATCAGGGAATGCTTCAGGTTTTTCGGCGCGGCAGGCCGCAGGGTTTCCGCCGGCGCAGGCGCAAGCTCCTTCCGGCAGGACATAAAGCTTACGAGGGAAGAGGTAAGGACGGAAAAGGCGATCGCCAGATATGACTTTGCGGAAAACGCCGTACCCATGCCGGGCACAAGATAGGTAGTATCCATCATGCTCAGGATATATTCGGCAATGGTGAAATGTCCCGCCACGGCGCCCGTAATACCGCCAAAGAGGCTTAAGAAAAATCCATAGGAAGCGTAATGCCTGGTGATGGTCTTTTTGGTGAATCCTAACGCCTTCAGCGTCCCGATCTGCACTCTCTGCCTTGAGGTCATCCTGGTCATCGTGGTGATGATCCCGAGGATCGCGATCAGCAGAAAGACCGCCGGGAAAATAAAGGTCATGGAGGAATGCTGTTCGATTTCCGCGCGGAAGGTCTGGTAGGAAAGGTCGGAATCCTTGTCCGTCACGATCACGCTGTCAGACCCCAGCGCGTATTTCACTTCAAGCGCCGCTTTCGAACACTGGTTTTTCTCCTCGTCGGAAAGGCCGTCGGTATTGTCCACATCCTTGACGTCAAGGACCATCTGATTGTAATAGACATGACGTTTATCGGGGAAGGCCTTGATATCCATGAACGCGGCGCCGTAGGCCCCGTAATCGGGCATCATGGCGGCGGCGTCCGGCAGGAAGTATACATATTCGGGATGATAGACCGCGCCCTTGATCTCCTGCTCGAAGATGATCCCGTTTACCTTCATCGAAAGCTTGTCGCCTGTTTTCAGGCCCTGTCTCTTCATGAAGCTGAAGTCAAGCCAGACCCCGCTTTCTCCTTTTACATACGGTTCCCCCTCTGTCAGATACAGCTTCGATATCTCGTTTCCATCCAAAAAGAGCGTGGAAAGGTCAAGCTCCTCCCCCCGAAGCCTTGCTTTTCCGTTTAGCTTCAGACGAAGCTCGGCCTTCTCGATATTCGGGATAAACTCGGCTTTTCCGATATCCGACTCCCGAAAGGCGATCCCCTGCGCCCACAGATCCGCCAGTGCGGTCTCTTCGTAAAAACGTCCCTCATTTACCCGCATCCCGCTGCATTCGCTGTCAAGCCCCGTAAAAACAAAGATGCCGAGAAGCGACATCAGAAAGATAGACAGAAACTGCACCTTACTTACAAGCAGGTCCCTCCGCATTTTCCGAAAGAGCATTACCAGCTTACCTCCGAAGCATCTTTGGGAGAATCATTGATCTCTACGGATTCGATGGTCCCGTTTTTCACCCGTATGACCCTGTCGGCGATATCCGCAAAAAAGCTGTTATGCGTGACCATTACCACCGTATGCTTCTTTTCCCGGCTCATATCCTGCAAAAGCTTTAAAACCTCCCGTCCCGTCTTGGTATCGAGCGCGCCGGTCGGCTCGTCGCAGAGCAAAAGTCTGGGATTTTTGGCAAGCGCCCTGGCGATGGAGGTTCTCTGCTGTTCCCCGCCGGACATCTGGGAGGGGAACTGGTTGATATGCTCGCTTAACCCCACAGAAATAAGAGCCTCCTTCGGGTCGAGCAGAGACATATCCTTATTCTCTGCTTCCCACACGGAGCCTCTTTTCACGTTTTTTCTCACATCCTTCATCAGCGCCACATTTTCGTAGGCGGTAAGCGTCGGGATCAGATTGTAGAACTGAAATACCACGCCGACGTTCCAGGCCCGGTACGCGGTGAGTTCGTCGTCCTTAAAACGGGAAATGTCATGGCCGTTAAACAGGATGCTGCCCGAGGTCGGGGAGTCCATGCCGCCAAGGAGATTTAAAAGCGTGCTCTTGCCGGCTCCGCTGGGCCCTAGGATCACGATCATTTCCCCCTCGTAGATCTCGAGATTAACGTCCTTCAGGGCGAAAAAATCGTTTTCTCCCATCCTGTATTTTCTGTCCACATGGCAGAACTCAATGAACGGCTTCAAAGGCTTTCTCCCCAATCTGCTCATCGGTAACGGCATCGGTGATGACCGACATGCCGGCGGTAAGTCCGTCTATCACCTCGACAGCATCGCCGCTTACGATGCCGGCGGTAAAGTACTTCTTTTCGATCCGCCCCTCATCATTGATGATATAGCAGTACTCGCCGTCATCATCGCTGTAAAAGGCCTGGTACGGCATCAGCAGGACGTCTGCCTTTTCGTCGGTATAGATCGTCACGTCCGCCTCAAGCCCTAAGATCAGCCCTCTTCCCCCCTCTATCTTCACATCGACCGCGACCTTTGACTTGTCCGAGCTGTCCGTCACCGCGATCTGCCTGATCTTTGACACCTTTCCGATATATCTGGTCCCCGAGGCGTCTATCTCGGCTCTCTGTCCCACGGCAATGCTGCTGATATCGTATTTCGAGATCATGACGGTGACCTTCATGTCATCTCTGGATACGATCGTAAACAGGGGATCCCCCTTCGAAGCGACAGAGCCCGCCTTCACATGGCAGCTCGTGACAATACCGTTAAAATCAGAGGTTATCCCCTGTCTGGCCTTTTCGAGATCGATCCGCGCATAGCTCTCCTGCTCCTTCGCGATCTCCACCTGATCAAGGAGGGCCGCCTTTTCCCCGGAATTCAGCACGCCCTCCTCATATTTTGCCTTATTGGTTTTGGTTTCATTCCAGTTTCTCGATATATCCTCCATCATATTGGATACATCGTTGTTCAGCCGGTATTCCTCCGGCGTAAGCGCTAACTGCGGAAGGGCGGCAAGCTCAACCTGCGCGCGCGCGATATCCTCCTTCAGTCCCGAGATATCCTTTTCCAGCTGCTGCCTGTCCTCGTCGGAAAGCCCGCCGTCAAGGAGCTTCGTACTCTTCTCGGCGATCTGCTGATTCTTCGAGGCAATGCAGGTATTCAGCTCCGTGGCCCGTTTTTCCGTGTTCCAGTTTTCCTGATACTGATCCTCTGAGATATAGTCCGACGCTTCCCGCTGCCACCAGTAAAGGACCGCATAGGTATTGTCATCGTCCACAGCCTTGTTATACTTTGCCTGGTAGGAATCGCTCTTGCCGATCTTTCCTTTGCTGGTATCCTCGCTCTGGACCCTTGTTAAAGCCGCGTGCTCGGCATTTCTTTCAAAATCCTCAACATCATATTCGAGGAGCTTCTCGCCGAAGCGTACCTCATCTCCCTCTTCTATGGCAATGCTGGCAACGGGAGCCGTCACCCCCGCAAAATATGTATATTCCTCGTCACTGCCTATGCTGCCGGTCTCCTCGATGGAGCCCGCGATACTCCCCAGATAGATCTTCCCGGTCTCATGCTCCTTCCCTCTGCCCGGGAAAAAAGCCATCAGCGCGAAAGTGGATGCGCCAAGCGCGATGATCGGGAGCGTGACCCTGACGACCGTTCTTAAGCTCATAAGGCCTCCTATGTCTGCGCCGATTCGCTTGCGAATCGGATCATTGTTATTCGTATTTCCTGACCGTTGACTATTATAATTAGCGTAGGCTAACTTGTCAACCCTCTTAAACCGCATCCCGGCATTTTTCGCCTCTCGCCGATCTGCCTGCAGATCATGCGCTTATCCCCCGTATTTCTCCATATGGGCCTTGACCGCGTGAAAGGTTTCGTCGCTGATGTAATGCTCGATGCGGCACGCATCCTCCACAGCGATCTTTTCATCCACGCCGAGATTGATAAAAAGCCTGGTCAGCACGGTATGCCGTTCATAGATGCGCTTTGCCGTCGCAGCGCCGGCTTCCGTCAGCTTCAGATAGCCGTCATCATCCTTCGTGACAAATCCTTCCTTCTTAAGCACGCCGATGGCACGGCTGACGGAGGGCTTGGTATACCCCAGATAATCGCTCACATCTATGCTGCGGACGGCCGCCTGTTTCTGCGAAAGCACATATATTGCTTCCAGGTACATTTCTCCGGATTCCTGTAATGCCATAATACTAACCCTCCTACCTTCCCGACCGGATCATTTCTGCGCCGATTTGCCCGCAAATCGTGCGCTTAGGCATGATCTTCAGATCATGCCGATTCGGTCTGCTTGCAGACCGAATCATTTCTTTGTTTGCGCCAATCTGCCCCAGTTTACCATATATCTCCGCGCTGCGCAACGGAAGCCCCCGCCTCTTCCAAGGTCCCTGCATGGCGCGGAAAACCGTTAAGCTACTGCCCTTCCGCTCTCTCGCCGTACAGGCATGGTTCCCCTTTTTTCCCGGGGAAAAGGTATCCCGTCAGATTTCTGGCAACTTCGTCGTGCCGTCTCAGGATCACCTTTATATCCTCGCTGCAGAGCTTCATGGCCTGCAGGATCGAAAAGCGTATCATAAACATCAGATCCGTCCTGGCATCCGGCCCGTAGGCGCTCAGAAATTCGACGCGCAGACTCCCCGACGGCAGTCTGTGTATCAGAAGAAATCCGTTGATCCGGTTATCTGTCTCCAGATAGCAGGAGATATCCGGATCGAACCAGGAAAAAGGCAGCGATCCGAGATCCTCGACCACTTCCCGTTTTGTATGGAAGATGCAGTTCATCAGTCCCCGCCTGAAAAGAGGCTCATTGAGCGTCCCCAGAGCCCTCATGGCTGACGGCACCCTTTTTTTACTGACAACGCCGAGACCGGAAAGATCCCTGACCGTAACGGTAAGATCCTCCCCCTCTTTTTCCGTAACGGAAAAGCCCGCGTCACGAAGGATATCAGGCAGTTCCCCCGATACCTCCCCGGGGAGCTCCGTAAGATAATCATCCGTTAGCAGGATATTCAGAAGATCCTGATCACTGTCCTCA
This sequence comes from Lachnospiraceae bacterium, assembly GCA_024698885.1. Lineage (GTDB taxonomy): Bacteria > Bacillota > Clostridia > Lachnospirales > Lachnospiraceae > UBA2868. The sequence continues at coordinate 37,997 of JAILQQ010000054.1, forward strand.
TCCTCAAAATATAGCAAACGACAAAACTCTTTTCGTTTTGGCGTTTGCTGCGCCGGATTTTGGCCGCTTCCTGCGGCATATTTCCTTACAAAATCCGTGCGCATCCTCCCTCATCAGCTCAGATCTTTTTATAGCCTTTTCGCTTCCTGGCCCGGTCGATCAGCGCCTCGGCCTCGTCAAAGGCTTCCGGCAGGAAACGGTTTGTATCTTCCCTCCCCTCCTTCTCCTTTGCCTTGATCTTTTCCCAGTTTGCAAGAACCTCTTCGCTGTCCTTTACCTTTACCTTATCCTCCCCGAATACATGGGGATGCCGCCGGATCAGCTTTTCAGTGATGCCCTGCGCCACCTCGTCTATGGTGAACAGTCCCTCTTCCTCCGCGATCTGCGCCTGCATCATCACCTGCAGCAGAAGATCCCCGAGCTCCTCCTTCAGATTATCGGGATTCCCGGTCCTTTCATACACATTGATCCCGCAGATCACCTCCGCCGCCTCCTCGATAACGGCCGGCTTCAGGCTTCCGTGCGTCTGCTCCCGGTCCCACGGGCAGCCGTCCGGTTCCCGCAGTCGTTTTACCACATCTCTCAGTTCATCCATCGTTTTCATGATCATTTTACTCCTCTATAATTCCAGTTCAAGCATATTCCGGTTGAAGCTCATGGTCATCAGGTGCTTTTCGTTATGGCACCAGTGTGACAGCAGGCCGGGAACGATATAGCAGCGGATCGAGCTGACCTCAAGGTTCTGGTCCATCAGATTAAGCGGAACGCCATTGTCCCGCATGATGATGGAAAGCTTCTCCTGAGAGATCGTAAGCGCAGCCTCCCCCTGTACGTTCCCGGCGGGATTGTTTTCGTATACCATCATGAACAGTTCCTCAAATACGAGCGTACTCCTGACGACAGCCTTTTCCGGCACGCCGTTCTCCGAAAGCACTGCCGCAAAGGCGTCCCTGACCTTCATGATCTCCTCCGGAAAAACCCGTAACTCAAACAGATAGCTTTTCACCGCCTGCTCCCGTTCCGCTATCAGGAGCGGAACGTTTTCCCTTCCGTACCGTCTGGCGATATAGATCAGGGCAACCAGAAGCGCAAGCATAGGGCCAACGGCAAACCCGGCGAATACGCCGTAGATCCCGAAGATCATCCCAAGAAGGAGCAGACTGGGAAGTAAAACAGCCACATCCCGCATGGCGCTGACCCAGAAGCTTAACGAGATCCTGTCAAGCAGCAGATAGTAGGCGGGCAGCAGATACAGTAAACATACAAAAGGCATTCCCGGCGCCATCAGGATAATGCCGGTGGAAGCGGTATGATGCAGGCCGGGATCCGTGATGCCCAAAACCCCCGGCAGTACCGGCGACAGGGCCGCAAGCAGAAGCGCCATCCCGGTCCCCTCGATCATGGCCGTGGTAACAGCAAGACGCCAGATCTTACGCACGCCGGGAAAGCAGTCCTCCGAAAGGTACACACTGATGATCGGCGTGATCGCTTCTCCGATCCCGTCAAAGATCATCTGAAACTGCTGTACAAGCAGGATAACAGATACCATGATCAGCATCTGATCGCCAAAACGCCATAAAACAAACTTATTCAGGATGCAGGAAAAAACCGCAAGAAACAGATAGCAGCCGGCATCCGCCAGGCTGTAGCTGACCGTATCGCAAAGGATAGAAAAAGAAAAGAACAGATTCGGCCGAAGGGAATTGCCCTTTTTAAGCAGATGGGAGAAGCTGAGCAGAACATGCAGAATAACGGCGATCGCCGTTCCCAGGCCGATCCCGGCTATCCCCATTTTGCGGCAGAGTATGATCGAAAGCACTATGTTGGAAACAGCTTCCACGATCGTTACGAATAAGGTACAGGCTTCATCGCCGTCGGCAAAAACCATTTCCACGACCACCTCGGCTAAAGGCGTCGCAAGCAGCGCAAACCGGACCCAGTAATAATAATCAGCGGAAAGCGAGATCAGCTCCGTGGGCAGCTGATAAAAACGGAAATACAGGTCGCGGAAAAACGTCAGCAGAAAAAAGATCAGGATACCGGCCGCCAAAGCGGTCGTAAGACCTGTCCCGAAGATCCTGTCGGCCTCCTTTTTATGGAAGTTCCCCATCTCATTGGAGTACATGATCGGGATGCCGACAGATATGAGCATAGCCAGAAAAAAACCGAGGTTAAAGACGGGTGCGACCAGATTGACTGCTGAAACAGCCCTGTGCCCCAGAAATATACCGGAAATGAGCGAATCCGTGATCAGCAGCAAAGAATTGCTGACACTGGAAAAGGTCGCACCAAGCAGCATGGAGCGGTATTTTTTTCTCATCATGCCAAGCCCCTGTTTCACTGCTTTGCGGACCCGGACTCAGAATCCTGTTTCTTCCGGTTCTTTCTGGAAAAACGCCTTCTCTTTTCCGTGCCACCTTCGGTTTTTGCGGCGGCCGGTTCCTTTTTCCCGATCTCCTCGGCATACCAGTTCGCCACATCCTTCGGCGGATCATATTTGATCATGTTATAAAGCGTGGCAGCCATATCGGGGATCTTCGTATTAACCGGAAAATACTGCATTTCCTTATTCGGCGTCTTAATACGCAGGCTGATGCATTCATCCCCCTCAAACGACATCCTGCAGACGATCCCGCGCTCCTTTGATCCGAGCAGGACGCTGTTCTCACTTCTTTTGATCTCCGATACGCCAAAGACTACCTTGACCTTCTCCAAATCCGTATTCATAATCCCTCCGTGTCCGTAAAACCACCAGGCAGCTGTTGGGATCATTATATCATAGTTTTACCGTGTTCTCAAATTATCAGATCATGTTACGATCAGCGTCCATCCAGCCGGCCGCTGATCGTAATGGTTTGCTGCCACGCAACAAGTGCGCGGCTCGGCGAGTCAACGGGGAGTCAACGGGGACGGTTCTTTTTCTTCCCCAAAATCCACCTTGCATTTTGACAAACCGGCCTCTATAATATGGTCAAGATGACCAATATGATTCTTGTGAGGTGAATGTGTATGCAAGTAAGTATATTAGAAGCAAAAACCAATCTATCAAGTCTGGTAAGGCTTGTTGAAACAGGAAAAGAGGAAAGCATCATAATTTCAAGATACGGAAATCCCATAGTAAAAATCGTGATCTGCAATGACAAGCCTGTATCCAGAAGAATCGGCATAGCGAAAGGAAAGCTAGAGTCTCCGTCGGATCTGGATCTGCATAATGATGAGATATTGGAAATGTTTGGAGGTGCGCTGTGAATCTGCTTCTGGATACACACATTCTGATCTGGGCTTTAAATGAAGATCCAAGACTTCCGGCAAAGGCAAAAGACCTGATCCTCGATGAGAACAATTCTGTTTATTACAGCGTAGTCTCTTTGTGGGAGGTGTCGATTAAGCACGCGGGCCATCCTGACAACGTAAAATTTACCGGAAAGGAACTTTCCGAATTTTGTCGTGAGGCAGGTTTTCTGTCGCTCGAAATGCGTGACAGGCACGTGTTCGCTTTAGAAACAGTTAAAAGAGCGTCCGGGGCTCCTCTGCATAATGATCCGTTTGACAGAATGCTCATCGCCCAGGCAAAGGCTGAAAAAATGTCCTTTATTACGCACGATTCCCTGCTCCCATACTACAGCGAGGACTGCATAACACCGGTTTAAGCTGCGAGAAACCACAACTTACAAAACCATTCCGGTGTGGTATAGTAATGGAAAAAGACTCCGAAATCGAAATCGAAAACGAAAGGAAACGACGGAAAATGAAGAGATTGCTTATACTGATCATGGGGGCAGTGATACTGTCCTGCCTGCCCGGCTGTGATGCGGCAGGCGGCGGTACCGGCGCCGGAAACGGGCTGCGCAGCAATAACGATAATGTCAAGTACTGGGGCGATGAAGGCTCCTGCGGAGAGAACATCACCTGGACCTACGATAAAGCAAAGAAAACACTGACCATTACCGGTACCGGCGAAATGGAGACGCCCGAAACCCATATGTGGTCGGATTATGAGATCGATCAGCTGATCCTCTCCGAGGGCATCACGTCCATCGCTGACGGCGCGTTTTACGCAAATTACGGCCTGACGGGAGAGCTTGTTCTGCCCGAAAGCCTGAAGGAGATCGGAGAATTCGCGTTTTACGGCTGCGAGGGCCTGACGGGAGAACTGATCCTGCCGGACAGCGTGGAAACAGTGGGCGATTACGCCTTTACGAGGTGTACGGGCTTTTCGGGGATAAGCCTTTCGCGCTCATTAAAATACATCGGCGTCGAATCGTTTAAGGAAATGCACGGGCTTACGGGCTCCCTGATCCTGCCGGAGGGGCTTGAGACCATCGGTCGGGTCGCCTTCAGCCGGTGTGAAAACCTGCGGGGAGATCTGAAGCTTCCGGATTCCGTCACCTTTATCGGCGACTATACCTTTGCGGAATGCGGCTTTGACGGCACGCTGACCCTCTCAAAGGGGCTCACCGAGATCCCGGATGCCGCTTTTACGAGCTGTAAGAGCTTTAAGGGCGATCTGGTCATTCCGGAGGGGGTAACCTCCGTCGGCATGCGCGCCTTTGCGGAGGATGGCTTTGACGGTACGCTGACGCTCCCGGAAGGGCTTGAATACATCGGCATCAGTTCCTTTACCTGTCCGTCCTTCACCGGACCGCTTGTGATCCCGGACAGCGTTACGCTGATCGACAGTTCCGCCTTCTTAGCCTGCAAGGGCTTCACATCCCTGCAGCTGCCAAAGGGGCTTCAGTATATTCGCGATGATGTATTTTTGCAGTGCGAAGGGATGACCGGCGAGCTTAAGCTCCCTTCTTCCCTGGTCGTGATCGGGGACGGTGCCTTCAGCGCAACCTCCTTTACGGGAGAGCTTACGCTCCCGGCGGGACTTGAATCCATCGGAAGCAGCAGCTTCAGCGGCTGCAGCAAACTAACCTCGATCAAAGGCTTCCCCGATACGCTGCGGCATATCAAAAGATCAGCCTTTATCGGCTGCAGTTCCCTGAAGGGAGAGCTTGTGCTCCCTGAAAAAACGGCGTATATCGGGACCGATGCTTTCAGGAACTGCCCCCTGCTTACAAAGGTCACCTTCGGCAAGTATGTAAAGAGCATCGGCGCAGGCGCCTTTGCCGGCTGTGATGCCTTAAAGACAGTGGAATTTACGGGAGATATCCCGGATTATTACGGACCTTCAGAGAAAGAACCGAGCTTCCCCGAGGGCTGTAAGGTCGACGCGCCTGCTTCTGCCGATAAGCTGTCGGAGATCTGGGCCAAAAAGGCCTCGCAGACCGGTCCCGGAAACGGGGAAAACGGAAACGATGACATGCTGTCGGAGGAGCCCTGGTACTGGACGATGTCCCTTACCGGCAATATCTTCCAGGGCGGCGGATATTACGCGGATGTTGTGCTGTATTTTGACGACGCGGATATCCTCGTTAAGATCAACGGCCGCGATTTTCTGACGGTTCCGTATTATGCCGATCAAAACGCTTACAGTGAAGAGGAGCAGGTGGTTCTGACCGATGGCTTCTTCTGCCGTGACGGCTGTATCACGAGCCTGAAATTTGAAAACGGCTTCGGAAATGATGAACAGCTTTATGCTGAACTGGTAAAGGAAGACGGTTCCTCAGAAGAGGTGGTATTCCATACCGGCTCCGAGGAATGCCTGTATCTCACAGAAGATGCGCCCTGAACCGGCGTCGTCCTTCTATCCGGTCCGGAAGGCTCGTTTTCTGACCACATAATACGTTGTCATCATCACGATTCCCGTAAAGACCCAGGAAACCGGATAAACATACATCAGCATCTCAAACGTATGATGCGCCCTGACCACCGTAAAGACCCAGGTGAGTCTTAAGACACAGGTTCCGAATACGGAGATAAGCGCGGGGAGGAGCGAATAGTTCATGCCTCTGATGGCCCCCCCGCTTATCTCGTAGCTCGCGATCAGAAAATGGAATACACATACGCACATGATCCGCAGATTCGCATAGTGGAGCACCGCCTCGTCCATCGTGAAAAGGCTCATGATCTGCACCCTGAAAAGGAGCGAAAGCGCGAGATAGCAAAGATCCATCCCGATCCCCATTAACATCGAATACCGGAAAACCTTGCGGCATCTTTCCTGGTTACCGGCACCGTAGTTCTGGCTGGTAAAGGTAACGGCGGTCTGCCCGAAGGCATTGATGATGCAGAACGAGATAAATTCCAGATTCTGCGCCGCGGTGGAGCCCGCGATCGCATCAGCCCCGAAGCTGTTGATGGAGGACTGGATGACGACGTTTGAAAGCGAAAAGATCATGCCCTGCACGCCGGCGGGGATGCCCACCCTGATCATTCCCGCCAGGTAAACGCTTTTGATGCGGATCTTTCGGAAGGAAAAGCGGAAGGTCTCCTCCTCTGTCATGAGAAAGTAAAGCACCAGAGCCGAGGCAAAGATATTGGAAACAGTCGTTGCCACCGCTACGCCGATCACATGAAGATGAAAGACGATCACAAGGATAAGGTTCAGGATGATATTGATCACGCCAGATAAGAAAAGCGCGATCAGCGGGCGTCTGCTGTCGCCCTTGCTCCGAAGCACCGCCGCCGAAAAATTGTAAAGCAGGATAAAGGGCATTGCCAGACAATAGACCCTGAGGTATAAGATCGCGTAGCCCATAACCTCCGCCGGCGCGCCCATCGCCGAAAGGATCGGTCCGGCCGCGAAAAATCCGATGGTCATGGCGATCAGGCCCGCAATAAACGAGACCGCGATGACCGTATGCAGCGCCTCATTGATCTTTTCCCGGTTCCCGGCGCCGATCAGGCTTGCGATCACCACGTTTGCCCCCACCGAAAGCCCCATAAAAAGCCCCAGGATCAGACTGCTCACCGAGGCATTGCTCCCGACGGCCGCCATATGATTGGCGCTGGCAAACCGCCCCACCACCGCGATATCCGCGGCATTGAACAGCTGTTGGAGAATACTGGTTGCCATGAGCGGAAGCGCGAATTTGATCAGCTTATCCGCTATGGAACCATGGGTCATATCTATTTCGTTTTTTCTTTTCTTTTCACGTGCTTCGATCATTTCCGCCGCTCAAGATCCGATCACCGGTGTTATGGTACTCGTTTTTCCTCTCAAATGGTATGATCACATCATAGCATTTTCCGCAATCTGCTTCAAGGCATCTTCGGGGTGTATACGGGGCGGTTCAGCGTATGGCAAAAATGTGGTATTATATAGTAAACGCAATTACTTATAGCGTTTACTATGATACAAATATAGATTGAAAAGGATGGAAGAAAATGCTGCTATATGCTCTGGCGCTGGCGCCGTCGATCATACTTTTGATCTGGCTGCTTCGGATAAAAAGATATTCCCCTTACCCAAAGGGGATCGTTGCCGGAATGTTCGCCGGGGGAGCCGCATGCGCGGTGCTTGTCGGGATCATATTCTGGGCGATCGATTATTTCCCCGTCATGCGGACCGTCGGATCAGAGAGGTTTTTTGAACTGTTTCTTTCGGAGGATCCGACAGAGCTCGAAAGCCTTCAGAACGAGCTCTCCCCGTTTGGCGGGTATATGACGCTCCCTTCCATTCTCTGGGAGAATTTTATATCCACCGCTGCCGCGGAAGAGATCGCGAAATACCTTGTCGCCGTTTTCTTTATCAAAAGGATCGACGCAAAGTACACCGTATTTGACGCTGTCGTATGCAGTTCGATCACCGCCGTCGGATTTCAGCTGATCGAGGATCTCATGTATCTCGACGGTACTTTAGTGACTGCCGTCGTCCGGGGCATAACGCCCTTTCACTTCACGTACGGAGCGATCATGGGATTCTTTATCGGAAGAGCCATTGCCACCGGAAATAAGCAGTACCGTCTGAAGGCGCTGCTCATTCCGATCCTGATCCACGGGATCTATGATTTCAGTATTTATCTGGTAGATGCAGACGACTGGTTCCTTCTGCTCTTCTTTGTCATATATGGCCTGCTTGCGGCACTCACAATCTATATCATCACAAGGATCCACAGGATGGGCAGAAGATGTTCATAGGTTCCGGCTAGCGCGGCGGCTGTCCGTTGCTTCCGGGCGGCGTTTCCCCGGGATCCTGAGGCTGTTGCGGCCTCCCGTTCATCTCTGTATCCTGCGGAGGCTCCGGCGCAGGATCAGAAGGCCCCTCCGGTCTCCCGGTCATCTCTGTCCCCTGCGGCAGCTCCGGGGGAGAATCAGAAGGCCCCTCCGGCCTCCCGGTCATCTCTGTCCCCTGCGGTTGCTCCGGCGCAGGATCAGAAGGTCCCTCCGGCCTCCCGGTCATCTCTGTCCCCTGCGGTAACTCTGTCGCAGGCTCCGAAGGCTTCTCCGGTCTCCCGGTCGTCTCTGTACCCTGCGGCAGCTCTGTCGCAGACTCCGAAGGCCTCTCCGGCCGCCCGGTCATTTCTGTTTCCTGCGGAGGCTCTGTCGGAGGTTCAGAAAGCCCTTCCGGCCTCCCGGTCGTTTCTGTTTCCTGCGGAAGCTCTGTCGCAGGTTCTGAAGGCCTCTCCGGCCTTTCAGTCATCTCTGTATCCGTCTTTCCGCTTTCCGGCGGTAACGGCGGTGCTTCCTGTCCGTTTTCCGGATATTGTTCCAGCATGATCACCTTCCCGGGGCTCATGTTCCCGTCATGGGCTCTGGTCTTCAGATCCCGATCCACGATATAGGATTCGCCGTGGATACTCCTGTCCGGGTGCTTCCTGCCCTGCTCTTCGTTCCAGGCTTCCATTTCTCCTCTGGTTTTCTTTTCAAGCCTCCCGTCGCGGAACAGATGACTGTCTACCGTCATGATGACAGGCGTTTCCTCTCCGATATAATCCGCCTCATCCAGCGCGTTTAACGTCATTTCGATCGCGGTATCGATATCCTGCCCCAAAACCTCCGAAGAGATTGTCGAAACGATATCTTCCCCATCCTCATTATAAGAAGCGAAATCGATCACCCGGTCAAAAAAGTTCAGGTCATACCGCAGGGACGGATTCAGATCCAGCGTAACCGTACTGTAGGCAAAAGTATTGGCGGAAAAGCTTCCCACAAGGATCAGCACGGCCGCTGCCGCCGCGGTCAGCTTTGCGGCGCGTGAACGGGTAAAGGAAAGAAGCTTCTGCCCCGTTCCCTGTCCGCTCTCAAACTCGATCGACTGACCGATCCGGTAGCTTTTGTTCCGGATATTATAATAGGTGCCGTCCATCGCCAAAACTGCGGCTCTGTCGCCCTGAATACTCATTACTACCGCTTTCAACGTTTTCTCTCCTGTTCTGCGCCGATCCGCCTGCGGATCATTTCCATTTTATAGTATCAGTTACCCTGCATTTTCATTTCTGAAATTTGCCGCGTATTCCGAAAGTCCGGGATAATCTCCGTCTAAGATCAGCGCCGTCGCGATCAGGTATTTTCGGAATTTATCAAGAAATTTTATGGGCTGGCCGCTCCGCTCCGTAAGCTCCTTCGCCGGCAGGCGGCCGCTGTTTCTCAGAAGCTCCACAAGGGGCGGCGGAAGAAAAAACGAAGTGATCACCTTCGCACAGCCTTTTTTTGTCTTATGCGATCTCGGTGAACACTCCGTCAGATCAAAAAAGGAGATATGATATTGCGCAAGCTCCTCCTGTAACGCAAGGATCTCGTCCCGCAGCGAGTCTTCGCAGGCGTCACCGCCTGTCGCCATCTTATCCTGCAGCTTAAGCTTTAACGACAGTTCCGGATCATCTTCTTCGATCTCACCCTCGAAAACATCCGGGCTGACCGATATCTCGCCTTCGGTTCTCTTCCGGCTCTGATACAGATTAAGCAGACGACTCTTCATGACAACGGCCGCAAAACCCCAGAAATCACCCCGGTCGGGGTTATAATGGGTAAGCGCCTCTGAAACCGCCATCAGCGCGACCGACCACTCATCATCGCTCTTCGTGACAGGATGCCCCGAAATCTTCGCCGAAAGCCGTAAAATATGATCACTTTCCTCCGCAAGGAATGCCTCCCTTTCGGAGACATCCCCTGCCGCTTTCAATGCTCTCTCATTATCCTTTTGTGAATTTTCCGAAAAAGTCTGATGCCGCATTCCTTATCCTGGTAAAAAATCCTGTTTCTGTGCGCGATCCTTCCGTATTCCCCGCCGTGTCTGTATCACAGGAAGTCTCCGCGGATGGTTTCTGATCGGATCCCATCGGCATCGGTGCCTTCATTTCAACCGTGATGCCGTTTTCTCTGAGCGCCGCGATCAGCGCTTCTTCCGCTTCTCTTGCGGCAGTTCTGAGCGAATCCAGATCGGTTTCCCCTTCTGAAGAGCCGTCTCCTTCCCTCAAAGCGTCAAATGCTTCCCGTTCAGCCTCCCGTGCCGATTCATACGCCGCAAGCAGCCCGGAGAGCGTCGACTGTGTCTCCTCATCCTCGATCGAGGAGATCGCTTCCGCCACGGCTTCCGGATCGATCATGCCGCCTTTTTGTCCGCGCCCCATGGGCGGTGCCTGCTGCCCGTCAGGTGCTTCCCCCTCCGGCAGCTCCGGGCGTTCCCCTTCATTCATTTCCGGCAGCTCCGGACGATCCCCCTCGTTCATCTGGGGCAGTTCCGGGCGCTCCCCTTCATTCATTTCCGGCAGCTCCGGACGTTCGCCCTCCGCGAAAGCTCCCTGTGCCTCTCTGCCGCCGCCCATCCGGTTTCCGTTCCCGGGTGCCGCCAGGGCACAAACGGAAAGGGTCACTGCCAAAATCCCCGTTAAGATCGCTGTTGATACTTTTTTACTGTTTTTTACTCTTCTCATTTCATTCTCTCCTTTTCTGCGCGGCTCCGGCCAACCCTTCAGACCGGATCATCGTTTTTTTCGTTCCTGCTTATACATACAAACGGAGAAATGAAAAAACGGGGGTAAAAAAAATATTTTTAAATTTTTGACAAAGTATCGCTTAAAACCGGATCATCTCCTCATGATCCTCAAAAAAAACGGTCACATGCGCCGTCAGAAAAGCTGTCTCCTCCTCGACCCTTCGCAAGACCATGGAATTATCATCAATAAACACAAGCTTTTCCGGCGTTACCCCGGAGGCTTCCGCGATCTGCTTAAGCACCGCTGGCTTTTCACTGTGATCATCCACCAGATAAACGTGGGATGGCTGTATCCCGTAATACAGGTTGACGGCCTTTTTCTTGGAAACGTCATGCCGGTGGGGCTCCATGGAAAGACAGTATATACGCGCGAGATCTCTTGTTTTCAGGAAATCGCGGATCACGGGGATCCCGCGGCACCCGTTATAGATATCCACACCCCGGAATACTTCTTCGGTCGCGTCCCTGTCCAACTCATGATGCGCCCTGCGTTCTCCGTAATTATAGCTGATCAGGGTTCCGTCTATATCAAACACGATCGTTGTTTCAGGATCATTCAGTACTTCCCAGATTCTGTTCATTAATATTTCCTCCTGCGCCCATCCGCCATGAATCTGCTCATGCTATGCATCAGGAATCGGCGCCCATCCTTATGAGCTTGATGATCAGCGCGTATACGATATCCCTTACCACATGTCTGATCAGGAAAACGATATGAATACCGAGGCAGGCGCCCGCGATTCCGCCGAAAAGCAGAAAGCCGGCGATCGCTCCCGCGGGCAGGAAGATCACGCCCGAGGTAAAGACAACCGTTCCCGTGGCAAACTGCAGGATATAGGCCGCCACAGACAGAAACGTTGCGAAAAACAGCAGTCCGTAGGCGCCGGTAACAAAGCCGATCACCCCGAGGATCCCTAAAATAAGGTAGAACAGATAGCAAAAGCGGAAAAGCCATTCCACTGCCTTTCCCATCCCTTCCTCATTCTTCTCTGCCATAGCGCGGTCTTCCTCTGCCGGCCATCTGCTCTTCTTATCGATCTCATTGCCACATTCCGGGCAGAAGATCGGATCCTTTCCCGAAACAGCCAGAGGAGAAAACTCGAATTCCTTTTTACAGTTCTCACAATACCTCAGCATGATAAATCCTTTCTGCGCCGATCCGTTTTGTTTTTCCGACCGGATCATTTCCTTCTAAATATAACAGAAAAGCGTGTCCGGTCAAATAAAAATATGTCAGCTCGGAAAAGCGCAGAAAAGCGGCCGTTGCTGTTCCGCTCTCTGATTGATTATGCAGCCGGATCTGTGTTATAATAACAAGTTGTGAAGCAATGTGAACAAGAGGGGAATAACGATGAGAGAAAAAAGCAAAAAATACGGCGTCCTGATCTTTGCGGGAACCCTGGCGGCCGCGATCCTGTTACTGATCATCAGTATTGTGCAGACCAACCTGTACAATTCGATGCGGCATACGTCGGTTTTTTCGAAAGAGACACTTTTTGAGGAGCAAAGCGCCAAAGAATATCCCGTCAGCATCAGGGCGGGAGTACGCGACAGCACCTGGACAAAGGTCCTTGATCCGGACAACGAGGGGCTTGAAGAGCATAATTACCAGGCCTATACGGTTGATTTCTATGTGGAAAACACTACAAAGGACGAGGTAAAGGATTTCGCATTTAAGCTGGATTTCGTGGATAACGCTTTTTTACTGTCGGCGTGGAACGGGAGTCTTCAGATCCATCAGAACACAGACAATGGGGAGATCGTCGACACGATCAGCGATCTGCGGGAATTTGTTCCCGAGGATCATGTGGTCGAGACCTTTACGGCAGACGGCGATACCCTCGTTCATATGAAGCCCGGGGATTATCTGAACTATATCCCGAGTTCTTCCCAGAACGCCATGGAGATCCCGATTGAGCCTCACGAGGGAACTGTTCCCGGCATCATCATGTATTTCCCGATCGGAGATGACATTTCGAATACGATGTCGGTGACGTTTGAATATACCTTCAACAGAAAGCTGACGAGCGTCCCGTTATTCTGGGTATCCCAGGCCCTGATCGCGATCTGGCTCATCACCCTCATCATCTACCTGATCATTTCCATACAGATGAGGAAATATAATGAACGCCATGAACGCGATAACAAGATCATCAACGAATCGATGGAGACCTTTATCGGGTTTATTGACGCGAAGGATCCCTATACAAACGGCCACTCCATCCGTGTGGCAAAATATACGCGGATCCTGGCGGAGGCACTCGGCTATAAGGATGAAGAGCTTGAGCGGATCTATTATGTGGCGCTCCTGCATGACTGCGGCAAGATCGGCGTACCTGATCATATTCTCGGAAAGCCCGGCAAGCTGACGGATGAGGAGTTTGAGGTGATCAAGTCTCATACGGTACGGGGCGGCGAGATCATGAGCCACTTCAAAAGCCTTGAAAACGCAGGTGAAGGAGCCCTCTACCATCACGAGAGATATGACGGAAAGGGCTATCCCGAGGGAAAGGCCGGCGAAGAGATCCCCTTTATTGCCCGGATCATCTGTGTGGCGGATTCCTATGATGCCATGAACACAAACAGGGTATACCGCGACAAGCTTTCAAAGGAGCATATTCTCGCAGAGATCGAGCGCTGCAAAGGAAAGCAGTTTGATCCGAAGATCGCGGATATCATGATATCCCTGATCAAAAACGACGCGCTGAGTACGAATTAATGGATATGAGGAAAAGAGAAAGCAATATCTGGGCATGGCTTCCGGTCACGTTTGCCGCGGCATTATTCTGCTGCGTGCTGTGGGGAAGCGCATCCCCGGCTATAAAGATCGCATATGAGCTGTTTGGCATCGCGCCCGATGATACAGCCTCCCGGATCATGTTGGCAGGCGCCAGGTTTATCCTGGCAGGGGTCATGACCATCTGCTTCGGTTCTCTGCTTTCCCGTAAGCTCTTAATCCCGCAGAAGGCCTCGATCCGGTATGTCGTGATCCTTGCGTTTGTTCAGACAGTCGGACAGTACTTTTTCTTTTTCATGGCGCTTGCCCATACCAGCGGCGTCAGAGGCTCCATCATCAACGCATCCGGCAATTTCCTCGCGATCCTGCTTGCGGTCTATGTTTTCCGTCTCGAGCATATGACAGTCCGAAAGATCCTCGGCTGCCTGACCGGCTTTGCCGGGATCTTTCTGATCTTAGGCGGCGCAGGCGCCATAGGCACCGAAGGCGGCATTACCTTTCAGGGAGAGGGCGCCATGCTGATCGCCGCTCTCTTCTACGCCTTTTCCTCCTGCCTGATCAAGATCTTTTCGGCCCATGAAAACCCGGTCACCTTAAGCGGCTATCAGTTCCTCTGCGGCGGTATCCTTCTTTTCCTGATCGGGATGCTCCTCGGCGGGAAGCTTACGTTTTTAAGTGCCGGCTGTGTATACAATCTCTTATATATGGGCTTTATTTCCGCCGGCGCCTATACGCTCTGGGGAGTCCTGTTAAAGCATAACCCCGTCAGCCGCGTCTCCATCTTCGGCTTTATGAACCCGGTCATGGGCGTGCTTTTATCCGCCGCTTTCCTCGGCGAAAACAAAGAGGCTTTTTCCCTGACAGGTCTCACCGCCCTGCTCCTTGTCGCGGCAGGCATCATTATCGTCAATTCCGGCAAAAAATAAAGAAATTTCTAATATTTCCTGCCCCGGAAAACGGTATCCGGCGTATCCTGATCAAAGCTGCCTTCGGAGGAGATCACCTTAAGCGGCAGCTCTTCACCGTTCTGAAGCATTTCGATGACCCGCATCGTATCTCTTCCCAGTAACGGCGTACATTCCGCGACAAAATTCACCTCTCCGTTCTGAAGCGCGGTCAGCGCCTCCATGGTGCCGTCGATGGAAAGAACCCGGATCTCCTCTCCCGGCTTCAGGCCTGCTTCCTTCATAGCTTTCACGGCGCCGAGCATCATGTCATCGTTGTGACAGAAGAGCACATCAAAGGAGCCGCCGTTCTTTTCCAGATACTCCTTCACCGCCTGATAACCCTGTTCTCTGGAAAAATCCCCGTTTAAGCTGTCAATGATCCGGTAAGCGGGCTTTCCCTTCATCATCTCCCGAAAACCCCTTCCCCTTCCGTTTGCGGGAGAGGAGCCTCTGGTTCCCGCAAGCTCTAAGATCCGAACGTCCTCCCCGGTCACGTTTTCCTCTACCCAGCGCATGCATCTGGCGCCCTCCTCCATAAAATCGGCGCCCACAAAAACCGTATAGAGTTCATCGCTCAGGCTGACCTCCCTGTCGGAAAGGATCACCGGGACATCCTGTTCCCGTGCCTTCCGAAATACCTCCTCCCAACCGTCCTCGACGATCGGAGACAGGATGATCACATCCTTCCCCCCCGAAAGGAACTCTTCAAAGGCCGCAAGCTGCTCCTCCACGGTCCTGCATTCCTTTATCTCAAGCCCGATGCCGCTCTCTCTGGCCGCGCTTCGGTAGGATTCCGTATTTGCCCGGCGAAACCCTGTATCCTCGTCGATCTGCACATAGCCCACGGAAGTGATCTTCCGTTTCCTTTTCTCATCCTGCCCCGCTAAAAGGTCCCCTGCCGTTTCCGGCGTCACCAGGCTGTTTCGGACGATGATCTGCTTGGGCCCGTCATTCATTCCCCCGAAATAACTGACCGCGTAGGAAATGGCTTCCCTGCCGCCGGCCGGGCACATGATCGTGGCGTCGATGATCCCGTCCTTCACCATTTCGATACCGCCGTCCTGTCCGAAAAAGCCGTCTGCCCCCAATATTTTGATCCCGTCAAAGCTCTGCCCGGTCGGTCCCTCCTTCTCAGCCAGGGTCTTCAGGGCATTGGCGGCACCTCTTGCCATATAGTCATTCTGCGTCAGGATCAGATCCGCTTCCTCTAAAAGATCCGTTCGTTCCAAAAGGATATCCTCGGTCTCATCCCGTGTACCGTTTGGGATGATCAGCTGCTTGATATCGACATTTTCGGAAACCGCCTCATTTAAAAGGCTGGCCCGCTGTCTGCCGGTATAACTGTCGATCAGGATATTGACGACCTTAATCTCCTCTTCCCCGCTCTTTCCCGTTAAAAGCCGGATCGCCGACGCCTCCTTTGCCGCAAGAAGCCTGTCGTCCGCGCCTAAAAAGCAGGTATAATCAAAGCCCTTTACAGCTCTGTCAAGCAAAAGGATCGGCATACCCTCCCGGTAGATCTGTTCCACCGAAGAGATCAGGGCTTCCACATCCACCGGCGAAACGATCAGAAGCTCCGCCCCGTATGCCATCAGTTCCTTCAGATCATTTTTCTGCTTTTGCACATCGCCGCCCGCGTCGAGAAAAATGAGCTTAAGCCCTTCATACCGCGCCGCCTCCGCCTGCAGCTCCTTTTTCAGTTCAACTCTCCATTCATCCGTCTGGTTTGCAAGCGATACGCCGATCAGCCGCCTGACTTCCGTTTCCCTTACCTGCTTACAGCCAGTAAGCACAGAAAAAACCATACAGCAGATCACAAGACAGATATACAGAGAAAACCGTTTCCTTTTCATGCCAGAAATCCCCTATCCTCTTTCCGTCAGTCCTTTCCGGTATTCCACCGGTGAAAGCCCCGTCTCCTTTTTAAAGGCAGCGCTGAAATAATGCTGGGAGGAATAGCCGCAGTTCTCCGCGATCTCATAGATCAGATTGCTTTCATCCTTTAACATCTCCGCGGTTTTTTTCAGTCTCAGCCGCTGGAGATATCCCTGGAAGGTATCGCCGGTCTCCTCGCGAAAAGTCTTGCTGAGATAGGGTGGGGAAACATGAAGGTACTCCGCCGTTTCGTTCAGCGAAAACGCAGGGTCGGAGAAATGCTCTTCCATATAGGAAAGCGCTGTCTTGATCTTCTCGGAATACAGCTGCCGGTTTTCTTCTATCGTTTTCAGTCCCTGCTTTGTCTCCCCTCCCCAGCTTAGCAGCTGATCCGTCCGCTTCTTCGCATGCAGGAATTCCCGGAGTTTCTGAAGGGTCTCCATAAAATCCTGTTCCTTTACCGGCTTTAAAAGATAGTCCCGGACGGAAAGCCGCAGCGCCTGCTGCGCATAGGCAAAATCATCATAACCGGTCACGATGACCATGCAGGTATCCGGACAGATCTTCCGCACACGTTCGATAAATTCCAGGCCGTTCACAAAGGGCATGTTGATGTCCACAAAGCATACGTCAGGGTTTGTTTCCTTTACTGCCTCAAGGGCCTCCTGCCCGTCCTCGCAGAGCGCCGTCACGGTAAAGTCCTCCTCCCTGTCCACAAAGCTCTTTAAGCCCCTGCGGATTATCGCCTCGTCGTCAGCAATCAGCACACTATACATATTCCGCCTCCTTTTCCTTAAGCCGTATGATAACCTCGGTAAAAGCCCCTTCCACACTTTCGATCCGGAACCTGAAGTCATCTCCGGCATAAAGTCTGAGCCTTTCGATCACGTAGGTCATACCGAAGCTGCCTGCGCTTCCGCTTTCGATCGCTTCGATATCCTTTCGCAGCGCCGCAAGCTTCTCCCGTGACATGCCCGCTCCCGTATCGTACACGCTTAAGGTCAGTTCACTTCCCTGTTTTTCGGCCGTGATCCGGATCCGCCCGCCGCCCTTCTTCAGCTTGATCCCGTGATAGATCGCATTCTCCACAAGGGGCTGCAGGATCAGCTTCGGAATGACCATGTCAAGGCAGTCCTCCTTTACGTCGATCTCGTAGGAAAGCCTGTTCTCATAGCGGACGCTCTGGATATACAGGTAATTGGTCACATGCCCGATCTCTTCCTTGACCGTGATAAAATCCTTCCCCTGCGACAGGCCCAGACGGAACATGTTGGTAAGCGCCTCCACCATTTTGACGATGTCCTCCGCCTGATGCTCCCTGGCCATCCAGTTGATCGTGTCCAGGGTGTTGTAGAGAAAATGCGGCTTGATCTGTTCCTGTAAGCTTTTGAGCCTGGCCTGGAGCGTCCGCTGCTTTTCCGTCTGTATCTCTTCCACCATTACGTTCATCCGGTCCAGCATATGGTCAAAGGATTTTCCCAGGGAACCGATCTCGTCCTGATATTTCAGATCAGCGCGGACCGACAGATCCCCCTGCTCCACAAGGCGCATTTTTTCTGTCAGCTTCTGGATCGGCTTCGTAAAGGAATCCGCCAGCCGGATATAGATAAAGATCGATGCCGCAAGCAGCCCCGCGGTGATAACGCCCAGCACGATATAAAGCCGCAAAACATTTTTCTTCTGGGTATACAGGGATGTTACGCTGATGAAATGCCAGTCCGTGCTCTTGCTGTCATAGGCGCTCACCATATATTCGCTGTCTCCGATCCGGACGCGGTCCTGCTCACCGTTTGCAAGGCTTAAGCATCTGTCATCCAACCGGTACGTAACGGGATTGACCGGCGTGTAAACAATTTCGCCGTTCTCATCCGCCACGAATACGAAGCTGTCAGGCGACAGGGCGACGGACTCGATCAGGGACTGAAAGACATCCTTTTTGATGTCGATCATGATGACAGCCCGTATGCCGTTGATCCTTCCGGTTCCGAGAACGGAAAAAACCTGATCGGCACTATAGGCTTCATTGGTAATGATAACTTTACTTTCTGAAGCGTTTAATACCGTCAGGCCATCCGGGTTCTGAAGCGCTGCCTGAAACCATTTTTCCCCCGTAACGGGATCTCTCGAGATCCGTTTCATCCCGGTTCCGATAAACCGGTCGGATTCATCCGCAAGCGCCAGTCCGACGATCTCGGGAGAAGCATCCATGATCTCCTCCTGTCTCTTGATCATCAAAGCCTCCGCGTTCGCAAAATCCGCCTCCTGCTCCATGGTGCCGAGCAGGTAGGCCATCAGCTCGTGATAGACGTCGATGTAAACATCCATCGCTTCACCGACCTGGCTGGCCGACCTGGCCGCAAACTCAGCCATGTTATCCGTCATATCCTTCGTCAGCTGACCGGTGACGACGACCGAAAGGATCAGAAGGGGAATGACCGTTAACAGACAGTAATTCAGGATCAGCTTGTTTCTGAGCTTCATGCAGCGGAGGCGATCACGGAATCTTTGTATTATCATCTATCCTTTTCCTTTTTGTTTATCCGCCCTGATCGAAATGAACCTCTGTAATATGATGAACAGGCAGAGCAGAGCGGCGATCGTTACTCTTGTCCACCAGGCGTTCAGATTCTGATAGGTGACGATCGTCTGGATAACGCCCTGTATCAATACCCCGACCACGGAGCCCAGAACGTTGCCGACACCGCCGGTCAGCAGGGTTCCGCCGATCACCGCCGAGGAAATGGCGTCCAGTTCCATTCCCATATTCTGAAGGGAATAGCCCGCAAGCGTATAAAAGCTGAAAATGATCCCGCCCAGGGCTGCGCAGAAGCTTGAGATCATATATACGCCGATCTTAACCCATTTCACGTTAAGGCCCATATAGCCGGCGCTCAGCTCATTGCTGCCGATCGCATAAACCGTTCTTCCGAAACGAGTATACTTTAAAATATAGTATGCCAGAAAAACGATACAAAGCGCAAGGAAAACATATATATACAGCTTGGCGTTTGTCCGCCCGAACTTAAAGCTGATCTTGTTCAGGGCCGCCTCCTTGTAAAACGCGTTGTCGATGGGGATGGAGATCGTACTGACAACGGCGCACATGCCACGCAGCAGGAACTGGGAAGCTAACGTGATGATAAACGGCTGGATCCGGTATTCCTGCACGCAGTAGCCGATCAGAAAGCCGTTGAAGAGACCGACCGCAAGGACCAGGGGGATCACAATGACGGCGGACCATCCCTTCTCAAGCAGATAAGCGGAAAACACGCAGGTAAACGCGACCACAGAGGAAACCGAGATATCGATCCCTCCCGTCAGCAGCACAAAGGTGATGCCCACGGCCACGACGATCAGATACGCGTTATCGTTGAAAAGGTTCAAAAAGGTCGCTGCGCTCCCGAAATGGTCGTAAACTGCCGAGCCTGCGATAAACATGCATACAAAAAGGATGCAGGCAATGATAAGGGAAATATTTTCAATTTTTAAACTCTTCCTTGTTTTCATACTGCCGGCGCCTCCTTTTTCCCTGCTTTGCCGATACGGATCTTCTTCACCTGCGTCAGAAAGGCCTGGGACTGGATCAGGCATACCACGATAACGATAACGGCTTTGGCGACTCTCGTCAGTTCCGGCGCGACTCCGAAGGCGTATATCGTCGTTGAGATCGTCTGGACGATCAGCGCGCCGATCACGCTGGAAATAATGGAGAAACGGCCGCCGGCCAGGGAAGTCCCCCCGATCGCCACAGCTAAGATCCCGTCCATTTCGATCATCAAACCGCAGTTATTGCAGTCCGCTCCCTTGATCCCCGCACTTTCAATGAGTCCCGCAAGAGCCGCGGTAATCCCGCAGAGGATATAGATGATCCACAGGTTTCTTTCTACCTTTATGCCTGCCAGGCGGCTGGAGCCCGGGTTCACGCCGATAGCCTCCACCTGGATCCCGAAGGCGGTGGATCTTGTCAGAAGAAGAAACAGGATCACCACGCCCACCGCTATGAACATGGGCACAGGAAGGCCCAGAATATAACCGCCGCTGATATTGTAGTAGGCTTCGGAGGTGATCGTCACGATCTTGCCGTCCGCGATCAGCTGGGCTATGCCCCGTCCCGCTGTCAGAAGGATCATGGTCGCCACCATCGGCTGCACCTTAAGCTTTGCGATCATAAAGCCGTTCCAGGCCCCGCAGAGCGCCCCCGCCAAAAGAGCGATCAGCACCGCCACGAAAACGTTTCCGTTCAGTCCCCCTAAGATCCTGCCGTCCACGATGGAGCAGGCGATGGCCCCGGCGATCGCCATGACGGAGCCGACGGAAATATCGGTTCCCCCGGTGCCAAGCGCCATCGTCATCCCGGCTGCGAGGATCGCGTACCGGCTGCCGTTTCGCAGAATATCGATCAGGCGACCGTAAAAGTGGCCCTCGACGATTGTGATCTTAAAAAAATCCCCTCCGGATATCACGCCGCAGATCAGGATGATCGCGACAAGGACGCAGAAGGGTTTGAATTCCATTTTCTGTGTCAGCTTTTTCATACGTTCTCCTCCCCGGCGATCAGCCGCATGATCGCGCTCTGGCTGATCTCTTCTCCGTACAGCTCTCCGACGATCTTTTTATTCCGAAGAACAAACATTTTACTGCAGCAGCGCTCCATTTCCTCAAGCTCCGAGGAGATAAAGACACAGCTCATGCCCTTTTTCGCAAGCTCTACCACGATCTTCTGGATCTCAGCCTTTGCGCCCACATCGATCCCTCTCGTCGGTTCGTCTAAGATCAGAAGCTTCGGATCCGTCGCAAGCCATCTGGCTAACAGCACCTTCTGCTGATTTCCGCCGGAAAGATTTTTGATCTTCTGGTCCGCGGAGGGCGTCTTGATCGCCAGCTCCTTAATGAGCCTCTCCGCGATCTCGTCCGCTTCCTTTCTGGATATCTTATGCAGCACCCCGCGTTTGCTCTGCAGGGCGATCACGATGTTTTCGCGGATCGTCAGGTCGCCTACGATCCCCTCCTTCTTTCTGTCTTCCGGGCAGAAGGCGATATCGTGAAGGATCGCGTCCAGGGGATTCCGGATGCTTTCTTCCTTTCCTTCCATCACTGTCCTTCCGGACGTCATTCTGTCCGCGCCGAAAATGAGTCTCGCGGTCTCGCTTCTTCCCGATCCCAGTAATCCCGAGAAACCCGTCACCTCGCCCCTTCCGATGGAAAGGCTGATATCCGTGATGGCGCCGGTGGTTCCATTTTCGATCCGAAGTAACTCCTCTACGTTCTCCCTGTCTCCGGAAAGCTTCGGGATCGCCTCTAACGATTCGTAATCCTTACCGATCATCTTTCCGACAAGCTCTATCATCGGCAGCTTATCGGCATCATATGTCCCGATATAGGTACCGTTTCGCAGCACCGTGATACGGTCGGAGACCTCGTAGACCTGGTCGAGAAAATGTGTGACAAAAATGATACCCATTCCCCGCTCCCGCAGCATCCGCATGATGTCAAACAGCCTTTTGACCTCCTGCGCGGAAAGACTGGAGGTCGGCTCGTCCAGGATCAGGACCTTGGCCTTAACGTCCACGGCCCTTGCGATCGCGATCATCTGCTGCACTGCCACGGAATAGTTATCAAGCCTCTCCTCCACATTGATCGAAAGGCCGAAATCCTTTAACAGCTCCCTTGTTTTTTCATGGATGCGCTTCCAGTCGATGCGCATTCCCTTTCTGAGCTCTCTTCCGATAAAAACATTTTCCGCCACCGACAGATCCGGACAGAGATTCACCTCCTGATACACTGTGCTGATCCCGGCGTTCTGGGCGTCAACAGGGCGTTTCGGAGAGATCTCCTTTCCGTCCATCTCGATCGTCCCGGCATTTTTACTCTCTACCCCGGTAAGCACCTTGATCAGCGTCGACTTGCCCGCGCCGTTTTCGCCCAAAAGAGCATGTATCTCACCGGCCCTTAAGGAAAAAGCCACATCATTCAGGGCTTTTACACCGGGATATTCCTTATAGATGTGCTCCATCCTTAATATCGTATTTTCCATATGTGCTCCCTTCGTAAAACCGGAAACTCCGGCTTCCAACGGACCGAATCTGCGCCGATTTGCGTAAGCAGATCGTGTGCTCGTTTCCTTCATCCGCGAAAGCCGGAGTTCAGTGTCATCTTAGTAGGTACGGTTCGGGAGTTCAGCCGCGGCGTCTTCCTGTGTAAATACACCGTCGTTGGAAACGATCCACTTGTCAACCGTCTCGCCGGCCTTCAGCTTTGCCGCCGTATCGAAGATCTGCTCTGCCAGGCAGGGATTGCACTCTACGGTTCCGTTCATCTCACCGGCTACCATTGCCTCGAAGGCACCCTTTACACCGTCGCAGCCAACGATCTTGATATCCTCGCCGGGCTTCTTGCCGGCTTCCTTGATCGCCTCGATGGCACCGAGAGCCATATCGTCATTATGGGCAAATACCGCGTCGATATCGTCATAGGACTTTAAGAAGGACTCCATGACCTCTTTGCCGAGGGCTCTGGTGAAGTCACCGGTCTGAGAAGCGATGATCTCGATATCCGGATATTTCTCCGCCAGCTCGCCGTCAAAGCCTTCCTTACGCTCATTCGCTGCCGAAGCGCCGACGGTTCCTTCAAGCTCTACGACCTTGCCGCTTCCGCCCAGAAGATCGCCTACGATATCAGCAGCCTGCTGGCCTTCCCAGATGAAGTCGGAGGAGATCTGTGTATCATAGAGATCCGCACAGGACTCGTCCACGCCTCTGTCTACCAGAATGACCGGGATCCCGGCTTCCTTACACTCGGTCAGCACTGCTTCCCAGCCTGTCTCCACCACCGGCGGGAACGCGATCACATCCACGCCCATCTCGATGTAGTTCCGGATCGCCTTGATCTGGTTCTCCTGCTTCTGCTGCGCATCCGCAAATACCAGGTCGATGGTGTCCGTATGCTGTGCCGCGTACCACTGGATATCGTTGGTCTCTCCGTCACGCCAGCCGGATTCCTGTCCGATCTGCGCAAATCCTACCACCAGCTTGTCATTGGCGGGCTTTGCAGCCTCTGCCGCCGGTGCCGTCCCTGTGGTCTGGGCCGGATAGCCGGCGTAGCAGCCCGTTAAAAGAGCACTTCCCATTGCCGCGATCAAAGTAAACGCAAGTAACCTTTTTTTCATTTTGAATAATCCTCCTTTAAAATGCGTTTTCGGTAACAACAACTGTTAAACGAAGTATAAGCTTTCATCCCGGCCCCGTCTTTACGCTCAGATAATCAATACTTACGATTTTTTAACATCAAAAAAGGGACGGGTCCCTCAATCGAGACCCGTCCCTGACCGCTTCCGCTTATCAGCCGGCTGCCGCGGAAAACTCCGAAAGAGGCGTATAGTCAAAACGCATATAGTCCTGGAAGCGTGACAGGAATTCCGTAAACTCTTCCTCCGGTACGCTCTCCCAGGTCTCTCCGTTATCATAGGAAATAAACCAGGGTGCGTCCTCATTTTCATATTCGTCGACCTTGAAGCTCACCTGCGGAAGGATTTCCGTGGTGTTCGGCTCTATGTCAAAGACATCCCAGCCGCTCATGGCCGCGCCGCCCGAATACTCATTGATGACCATCCCGGACTTAAGCGCGTAATATCTGCTTCTGTCCCAGCCGCTTAAAACATGCGCCGGCTCTCTGTCGACCATCGTATAGATATCATAGACAACGCCCTTCCAGTCGCCGTCAGCGATCTCGCCGACTAACAGCTCGTCGACCCCGTCATGATTGGTATCATAAAAAGCATAGCCCACACTGTCGAGCACATCCCCGTCCGAAGCGGTGCTCATGGCATAGTACATGGAGCTCATACCCTCTTCCTCGAGGCGGTTCGCGTCATACCCTTCCGTGATCGCGGTAACTAATTCTGCAAGAACCTCGGGATACAGATCTTCTCCCTTTGTTCCGCCGCCCCAAACGAAAGTGCCTTTTCCGTCTGCGCCCGCAACCGTCTTTGCAACGTCCTCCATACTGTCTGTCAGAAGCAGATAGTTCTGCGGCACATCCTCGTATTTGGTATAGTCGTACTGGATATCCGAAGGGTACTGCACCACGATATCATAAAGGGTTCCGTCCCCGTCCGTGAATTCCCCCACCTTCATATCCATGCCGCCGGCGTACTCCGACGGTTCTTTGTAAGCAGCGATGCCAAACGCGTATCCGCCGTAGCCGGCCTCATTTGCTTCCTTTTCATAGATCGTGATCCCGTCGTCAGTCGTTTCCGCAACGAACAATCCCGCCGCTTCAGGCGGCAGAGTAACAGAGAACAGGCCGTTTGAAACAGTAAGCGTGTCATCCGCTTCCTGCGTCTGTGCCGCAGCTTCTCCCGTCCCCGCTTCGGCCGCTGCCTGCGGAAGATTATAATAGCATCCGCTCAGGCAGGACATTATCAAAAGCGATGCTGCTAACATGATCCCTTGTTTTTTCATCTCTTCCGTTTCCTCCTTTTTCTTCCGTTATTCAGATCACTTCGATCTGACAGCTCCTCATTACCTCAAGCGCCGCGTTATGCTTATCCGGCGTAACGCCCGCGCAGCAGGAGGAATCCACGATGATCGGGATCTCCCGGTTAGCCGCCTTTATGATCAGCGCGTTCGAAACAACGCAGATATCCGTGCACAGGCCCACTAACTCAATACTCTCTATATCGCCCATTTCAGAGATCGCCTCCGCCAGGGCGATGCTGCCGAAGGTCCTCTTGCGCCATTTGGTCCTGATAAACGGCTTTAACTCCTTCCTTATCTGCCAGCCTTCGGTTTCCTCAATACAGTGCCTGACCGGAAGCTTCCTTCCCTCCTGCGTCTGTTCATAATTCTCCCCGTGGGTATCCTGGGTAAAGATCACTTCACCGTCAAAATTTCTTACCTTTTCGACCACCTTCGGAACAATCGCCTCCGCCTCCTTTGTTCCGAGGCTTCCGTCAATGAAGTCATTCTGCATGTCGATCACGATCAAAAGCTTCATGATTCCGCCCTCCCTTCAAAAGCTGAGTCGATTATACCACAGGATCAAATCCCCGTCCAATTCCGCCGGTTTCAGCCAAAAAAATCCGGTCTGTTTTCAGACCGGATCTTCTCCTCAGATCATATCTCTTTCTCGTGCTGCTCCTGGATATTTTCGATAGCCGACAGCATCGGCTTCACATCCTTTTTCAGAAGTACCCTGTCCACGTAGTTCCTGGTGATCTTCATCACGGTTCCGCTGAGGGCAAGCACCCCGATCAGGTTCGGGATTGCCATCATACCGTTAAAGGTATCGGAAAGATCCCAGGCCAGCGCAAGATCCATCGTCGCGCCGACAAGGATGAACACCACAAACAATACCTGATATATTTTGACTGCCTTCGTCCCGAACAGATATTCAAATCCCTTGCTGCCGTACTGGCTCCAGCCAAGCACGGTGGAAAAGGCAAAGAAAAGGATCGCGACCGCTATGAAGGCGGCACCGAACTTTCCGAAGATCGTGGAAAAGGCCTCTGCCACAAGAGCGGTGGAAACATTTTCGGATATGACTGTTCCCGTCTCCAGATCCACCAGTCCGCTTGACAATACGGCAAAGGCGGTCAGGGTACAGACGATGATCGTATCCGCGAATACCTCAAAGATCCCCCACATACCCTGCACGACAGGCTCCCTGACATTGGAGCTTGAGTGGACCATGACCGAAGAACCAAGGCCGGCCTCATTTGAGAAAACGCCTCTCTTCATGCCCCACTGAACCGCATAGGCTACGCCGCTGCCGACGATCCCGCCGCCCACGGCCTTCATGCCGAAAGCGCCCTTGATGATCGAGGTAAACACCGCACCGATCTGGTCAAAGTTAACAACAAGCACCGCGATCGCGCCGATCAGATAGATCACAGCCATAAAGGGAACTAACTTCTCCGTCACCGAAGCGATCCTCTTCAGGCCGCCGACAATAACTAAACCCGCGATGATCATCAGCACGAGGCCCGTTGCCAGCGCCGGAATGTGAAACGCCGAATCCATGTTGATCGCGATGGAGTTGACCTGGCTCATATTGCCGATCCCGAAGGAGGCGATCACACAGAAAATACTGAACAGAACCGCCAGCACGGCACCGAGCTGCTTGCAGCCCTTCTTGGCGCCCAGACCGTCCTTCAGATAATACATGGCACCGCCGCACCATTCGTTCCTTTCATTTCTTCTTCTGTAGTAAATACCCAGAACATTTTCCGAGAAATTCGTCATCATACCGAAGAATGCCACGATCCACATCCAGAAGATCGCGCCGGGGCCGCCTGAGGCGATGGCCGCTGCCACGCCGGCGATATTACCGGTGCCTATGGTAGCCGCAAGCGCCGTACAAAGGCTCTGGAACTGCGAGATCTGCATGTCCTCCTTGGCGGTATGCGACGTCACATGGGAATCCTTGAAGATCCCGCCGATGGTATTTCTGACCCAGTGGCGGAAGTGGGAAATCTGGAAGCATTTCGTCAGCACCGTCATGATGATCCCCGTACCGACTAGCAGGATCAGCATGGGCAATCCCCAGACAAAACCGTTTACCTTCCCGTTTACTGTTTCCAGCAGATCCAAAAAATTACTCATAATACTCTTC
>JAILQQ010000214.1 GCA_024698885.1 Lachnospiraceae bacterium
TCAGACATCTCCGGCCGGATGCTTTCTGCCTGAGCTCTTCTTTCCGTAAGCAGCAGATCGCAGTATACATCGATATTATCGGTCATTGTCTGTATGCTTTCCTTTAATCCCGCCATCGTATTTACGCCTCACCAAAAAAGACCATTTTCAGATCCGTCTCAAAAACATCCTTCTCTTTCAGGATCTTATCCCGGTAGGCCGCAAAGTCCCCGATCCTTTCCGCGTAGCTTCCGATACAGTCACGGATCAGGGAAACTGCCTCTGCGGGCGCTTTAGTTTCCTCGTCAAGCTTATACTGATCAGGGATCGGCACATCCTCTTCATTGGCTGCCGAGCCGCGGCGTCCCGTGATCACGATGCAGCCGCTTATGGCCGCTTCCCGCGGGATCCTGTCCTTGCCGGGATGATTTCCGAAATCGATATAGACCTTCGCTTTCCGTAAAAGCTCCTGCACCTGTTCCGTCGTCAGATTCTCGATGGGCTTCCAGGGCAGGTCAGGCGCGGCCTCCATGAGAAGGCTCGTAAACTCGATCCCCTTCTTCGGGTTATACAGGACCATATCCTGCTTTTCATCCTTAAGAGCCGCTTCACTGTTTTCCAAAAAAGTATCATTTAAATAATCACTGAGAGGTAACAGCGGCTTTCCCTCCCCGTTGAAAAGCTCCACAAAGGTACGCGCATAGGCCGACTGGTAAAGGTGGATATCGGTCTTTTGGCAGATCAGTGCTATTTCCTGCTCGATACTCCCTCTCCGGTAGTCCATGCAGGCTTCCAGAAAATTATCCACGCTGAGCCACCAGAATAAACGCTTTGCCCTCCGGACAAAGT
Organism: Lachnospiraceae bacterium; assembly: GCA_024698885.1. Taxonomy (GTDB): domain Bacteria; phylum Bacillota; class Clostridia; order Lachnospirales; family Lachnospiraceae; genus UBA2868. The sequence continues at coordinate 829 of JAILQQ010000214.1, forward strand.
CCACCCCGATGAACCAGCCCTCGGGAATGATCACGGCATTCTCCGGCTCATCGATGATCTCCGGAACCGTCCGGACATGCCCGTAAACATAGCGTTCAAAAGCCGGTACCGTCAAAAGCTCCCTGTCCCCCGACAGGATATAGGTAATATACGCGTTGCCGCCAAGCCGGTTGATATGATATACGAGCTGATGTAAAAGCTCCGCGCCGCCGGTTTTCACTGCCTTCGGGCAGAGTACATATACCGTCTGATACCGGGAAGGCGTTTCAATCTTTTCACTCTCCTGTTCCTCATGTTTTTTCAGGTCAAACAGGAAATACGCTTCTTCCGCGTTTTCCATCACCCGAAGCTTCTGGGAACGGAGGATCTCATAACCGGCCCGGATAAAGGCGTTGCAGCAGAAGTCCATGGGAAGCGTTTTCACGACGGCAAGGATCGTGGTGTCTTTCTTCGTCTTATTCTCTTCCTTCCCGGCGTTTCCGCTTAACCCAGTCATAAAACCTATGTCCGTAAATCGGTACAGATAATCCTTCCCGGCTCCCTCTTTAATGATGCTGTCCCCGATCAGGATATAATCAAAGCCATCGCCGCTTCCGAGGATCTCCGAGGCACCGTAGCTTCTTACCGTTACCGTCTTATATATCATCTGTATCAACTGCTGGAAATACAGGACGTCCTCCCCGATCAGGCACACGCTTTCCGCTCCCTTTATGCGGTTTAGAAGCATCAGATCATAATCCGTATAATTCATCTTTTTTCTCCCTTCCTGTCATGGATCTGTTCAGAACCCGTTGGCTTCTGATCATATACCCTGTCATTATCCGTATCGATATGCAGGGAGCGTCACCGAGGCAAAATGCTCCCTGACATATTCCACCTGCTTGTCATACAGAGGATAATCATGCATCCCGCTGTTTCGGATGGGCGTCATATAATTCCCGAATTTTCCTCGCAGCATGGCATCATAGTGAAGCGGCACCGGAACAGTCATAAACTCGTACGGCATCTCAATGAATTCTTCATACCAGGATACCGGAAGGATTGCCTGAATCCCGTCGTTTACGAGATGCGCTCCCATGAGGACCGCTCCCGTGGCATCCTTCTTTTTCACACAGGACATGATCTGCTCACAGTATTTTCGAAGCTGCTGCGCCAGAGGCTTTTCTCTGTTAAAACGCAGACCTGCCGCCTTCTCAATGGCATTTATAAAGTCATGGTACTGTACGGCATCCTCGTATTTCCCATAGGGGTCAAGGAGGGACGCGAGTACCGTCACGGGCTTTACGATATCCGTGAAGGCCTGATCAAGCTTCGGGGAGTAATAATCCATAGGATGCACGTCAACGCCGGTCATATAGGGCGAACCGTACTGTCTGGCAAACAGCGCCTCATTCTCATTTGTTTCAAAGGTCGTATCGATGCGGGAGATATAATCGTCCCATTCCGGCATCGTTTGGATATTGCAGATCTGGTAACCGGGAGATAACTCCTTTGCCGCAGCATCCAGAAATCTGTGATAATCCGCGCGCAGCATGGAGATATCGATGTCATCATCCCAGGGGATAAAGCCGCCATGCCGCACCGTAGCGAGCAGCGCCCCCCAGTCCATCCACCAGGTGATGTTATGCCGCCCGCAGATCTCCCGGATCTCCTCCAGGATCCTTAAGGTCGAGGCCCAGAACCGCTTCATCTCGGCCGTAATATAAAAGCCCTCTCTGACCTCACTTTCCAAAAACCAGCCAGGTATCTCCATATCCGAAGCTCCATGAGATTATTCTTGTCCTAGTCATTTCACTGTATATTTTAACCTTTCCGCCTGAAAAGGTAAAGATAAAAGCATTCATTCCGTACATTGAAAAGCAGCAGCTTCAGGAGTATAGTATGATTATCACTTTTTACGCGAGGTGCATGATGAACGAACGTCGTTTTCCCATGATCATCCCAACGACCACGGAGGATTATCTTCGAACAAAGCGCAATATCAGCCAGTTTTTTGAATGGCTCCCGATCCGCCAGATCATCTTTATCGGTCCTCCCACCCTGCGGGGCCCGGTGGAGGAAGAGGCCTCTCTGCTTTCCGAGCCGGAAAAGCTCCGGTTTATGGATGAAAATGATCTGATCTCCGGAGAGGAACTGATGGATGCCATGCGTGCCAGGCTTTCCGCCGCCGGTTACTGTATGAACGAGAATTCAAGGCCGGGCTGGTATTATCAGCAGTTTCTGAAAATGGCCTTTCATACCGTATGCGAAGATGAATATTATATGTCCTGGGATGCCGATACGATCCCGTTGCGCCGGATCAATATGTTCAGCCAAAACGGCAAGCCTTATCTTGATATCAAGGATGAATATCTCGCCGGTTACTTCCGGACGATCCAGAATCTTTTCGGTTTCGGAAAAGTGATCGGAAAGTCCTTTGTCTCGGAGCATATGCTGTTTCGGAAGGAATTCATGGCGGAAATGATCGAAGAGATCATGCACTCACCCTATGAGGGCCGTACCTTCTATGAGAAACTGTTCTTTGCCATCGATCTGGATAATATGAAGCGGGGATTTTCGGAATTTGAGACCTACGGCTCCTGGATCGCCATGCGTCACCAGGACGCTTATATGCTGAGGAACTGGTCCTCCATGCGCCGGGCGGGATGCTTTGTACAGTGTACCGATCTGACAGAGGAGGATATCGCGTGGCTTTCAAAGGATTTCGACGCAGCTACCTTCGAGGGCTACCATAAATATGAGCCGGAACTGAACGAATTATTCCATAATCCCGAATACCGCAATAAGCTTTCCCCGCTCCAATTCTATCGTGCTGTTCTCGAAAGCGGGTATTTCGGCGAATATGAAAACGGCGTCCTAAAAAAGGCGGGCGGGGAATTCCCGGTATGATCGGGCTGTCCTGAACAGATACGATCCTGTTACTTATACCGCGATCTCGTAGTTGATCACCATGACAGGCTTCTTCGCTCGCATGCAGTGATACATGGTGGTGCCGTTATCGCCGTAGAAGCCGTCACAGAGGCGCACCATGAAGGTATCGTCCTCTCCGTCGTCATAAATCCCGTAATCCTCCTCGATAAACCGGTTAACGAGCGTTGTATATTCCTCAAACAGGGGCTTGTTGTATTGTTCCAGATATTTAAAGATATTCGGATCCGGATGATAGTACAGGATGACATCCGCCACGTTTTCCTTAAAGATCCGGAAAACATCCGTCAGCTTGCCGACGGCGGTCTTACTGTTTTCAACCAGTGCACTGATACTCGTATAGCAGAGAATGATCTTTTTGCGGCTGCCGTCCTCCTTATTCAGGACCGCCAGCCATTCCTCTCCGAGCTCCTCGTCTACGATGGCCGGATATTCCGGCAGTTCTTCCTGTGTCATGCCGCCTGAGCGGATCTTCTTTTCCCAGGTCTCCTTCGTTTCCTCCCCGGCCCACTCTGTCAGCGCGTCAATATAGCGCTGCCTCATGTTCTCCGACTGCACGATGACCTCATCCGCCACAGATACGCCGGGAGTACAGATGCAGTGCTTCATCATCTTTTTGGCCTTTTCGTCCGCATCATCATATTCATCCACGAGAATACAGGAAACGTAGATCATTTTTTTCGCAAAGAAACGGATCCGCTCCGTATAGAACATGGGATGCGCGGCGATATGCGCGTCATACAGATCATAGGGATTGTCAAAATAGACCACATCCGGCTTCCTGCCGAAAAAATCGTACTGGTCAAAGCCCGTGATCTCCACATACCGGGAAAGCTCCTTCCCCTCATATTGAATCTCCGTACCGATGTTCATGGTATTCGTACGGAAATAGTAGGGCAAGGGGATCACATAGACCTGATTCTCCGGATCCTCCATGGCTTTATTGTATTCTTTCAGCATATAAACCCAGTTTGACGCTCTCGTTACCAAGAAAAGAATATCCATGTTTTACCTGCTTTCTTCTTTATTGTCTTTCTGAATTTCCTTTTGATACTGATACAGAGGCCACGCGATATTGCCGACCTCTTTCATCACGATCTCCTCCTGCTGCGTATACATCGGGTAATCATGCGTCCCGCCCGCGCGGAAGGGGGTCATATAATTGCCGAAGACCTTACGCAGCATCTCGTCATAATGAAGCGGCGTCGGGATCTCGATAAACTCAAAGGGCAGCATGATAAATTCCTGATAATACTGCTTCGGAAAAACCGTTCTGACATCCGGCCGCGTCGCGTAAGCCCCCATCATCGTCGCATACTCCGCGTCTTCCTCCTTTACGCCTCCCATTAACTCCTGCTCCG
>JAILQQ010000076.1 GCA_024698885.1 Lachnospiraceae bacterium
TGTCTGCTATCTTTACCCCAAACGGGCATCTGCCCTCGCATCCCCTGCAGGCCACACACTCTGCCGCGCCATGGTCAAGAGCTTTATAATGCTCCATTACGCTGTCCGGTATTCCTGCCTGTGCCGAGGCAAGATCGTAAAACTTATTCACCATGGCGATGTCAATGTTCATCGGGCAGGGCTTGCAATGCCCGCAATAGGTGCACTGCCCGGTATAGGAATGAAGCGGCGCGGAGGCGATCACGGAAGCATAATCCTTTTCATCATCCGTAGCATCTTCATAGGAAACGGCTTCATCCACCTGCTCCTTTGTATCGTATCCGCAAAGGATCGAGGACACTCCCGGCCTCGTAAGCGCATAATGGATCAACTGCACCGGAGTAAATGCCACCCCGAAAGGAGACTGCTCTTTGTTCAAAAGCCTTCCTCCGAAGAACCCCTTCATAACGGTAAGCCCGATCTCCCGCTTCTCGCACAATTGATAGAACTCCGCCCTTTCATGATCTATGCCTGACAGGTTATCCTTATCATACCCTTCAAACATGGAATCCAGGTCATCTGTCGCCGGCCTCATGTCAAATGCGGGGTTTATGCTGAAAAGGATCATTTCGATAAAGCCTGTCTCCACGGCGAGCTTCCCTATGACCGGATTATGCGTGGAAAGCCCGATGTGTTTTATGGTTCCCGTTTCATGCAGTTCATGGACATATTCCATGAATTCTCCGTTCATGGCCGTATCCCAGTCTTTCATGGAATCTATGTAATGAATCATCCCCAGATCTACATGATCGCATCGGAATCTTGCCAAAAGGTCTTCGAAAGCCGGCCGGACATATCTCATATCCCTTGTCCTGACATACTGGCCGTTCTGCCATGTGGATCCGATATGCCCCTGTACATGCCAGGAATCGCTGCAGCCCTCCATGGCCTTTCCGATGATATCCCGCGATTTCGGGTCAGCCATCCAGCAATCCAGAATATTGATCCCTTTTTCATGCGCATGCTTTAGCAGCTCAACCGATTCTGCCTCTTCATGCCTTTCGAGCCACTCTCCGCCAAAGCCGATCTCGCTCACCATTATCCCTGTTTTTCCAAGTTTTCTGTAATTCATACGGTCTCCTTTAATGGTCTTTAGACGCAAAACCGGTTATCTTATCAAAGGCTCTGCGATCCCTTCTTATGCCCTGCCGTCTTTAATGTTTACCAACATGAAAAATCCGGTTATATCGCTATAGCCTTAGAAATCCCAATACCCAATTCGCAACGCCTCATTAAGTATAGCATACCTCCGCTTCAACATGGTATCCTTATCTTTTTTCTTTTTGGGGGTCTTCCACCCCCAAACCCCTGGATTCCTTACCATACACAGATTATATCCCTCAAGCAGGTTAATCCCTCCCTCATCAGTCCTGCCAAGTGCCATCATCTCAACACTTCTTGCACCGCTTGCTATCAGGATATCCCTACAGGCAAAAAGAGAATTTCCCAAAGTTGTTATGTCGTCAAAGAGCAGAACATCCTCTCCAGCAACAGACATACCTTCCGATACTCTAATTGATTGAAAATGAACCTCCTTCCTCCTGTCACCCCCTTCAGCAAGCTTCTTAATACGGGATTGCCTGATCAGAAACCCGACCCGATCCTTCCTGCCATTAGCAGCAAGCATCCGTCCCAGGTAACTTATTCCGTTATTTTTTACAGACGGGTCCGAAGACGGAACAACACATATCGAAAAGCCCTTTCCAAGCAAAGGATCAAGCAATTTATAAAACATCTTGATAGGTCTGCCTTTCATTTCTTTCATATCCAAGATCATTTTCTCAAACTCCCCCACAAACCGGCTTCTATCCCGTCTGTCCCTCGTTGTCCAATACTTATGATATCTCGCCAAAGCGATAATCTCCCCTGTTCCGTTTATCCTACAATCTCTAAATATCCCCCCATCTCCTTGATCTGCCTCAAAAGAGTCTATCCCCCTCGTTTTCTGATTATTCTCAGGCAGAATAAGTCCCCTCAAGTATCTGTTATTCGCCATAAATATCACCTCTTTTAAACACTATTGCTACGGTTTACGTCATCCTCCTGCTAATGCCCTCTTTTGTGAAACCTGGATTTATGATAGAATCAAGTCAGCAGGTTCTTATAGAGGAGACATCCGAAATGCATAGCAAACATAAAAAAAATTTAATTATAATTACCGTTATTCTGGGGCTTACACTTTCTCTTTGGGGATGTGGCAGCATTCCTGAAAAACCGGATGACTATAATCCGGAAGATCTTATTCTTGACGGGCCTCCCAGCTATGACGTCCCTCCAGTCGACCCGCATAACGGTATCTTTGTTAATGAACACGGAACCATGACATTCAATGGCGACGGAGAAAGCGTGGTGCTTGATATTGACGGGAACGTTGCAAGGGATACCGGACTGCCCGAGGGAACCACAGAGGCTGGATACTACTTCTATAATCCGATCGAGCCAGTCGGTTACGTGTGCGGATATAATGAAGCACATGAGATGCACTTTAAAATCGGTGAAGACGATATATCTGTTGATGTAGGGCAGGTGTCTGAAGACGGCTCATTTCATACGGGGGTAGACCAGATTACTGCCGACCGCATCACGATTTTCGGAAACGGGTTAGATTCGTATTACGATTTTGTCCTGACCCAATCTGATACGGATGAAGTAAATTCATTATCAGAGAGCAGCGTCTCCGATACAGATGAAGGTTCCAAGGATCAGGATCCAAAAGAGGAATAATAGAAATATGTACTATGTACCAGACGGAATTGAAAAATGTGGCTTTTATGAGTGTGGTGATTGCGGCATGCGATTCCTTGATGTGCAAATTGTACCGAAACTTGTCTGCCCATACTGCAGTCAAGTTGCCGATATGGAGATAGGCCTTGATGATGAGATGCCCGATATAAAAGAATCCGCTGAACTGCTTCAGATACTGGAAGACGAAGATATTGAGAAATACGACACCCTTCTCAGCCTTGCTATAACCGGCGGAGATTATGGCTGGATATAGATCAAAATTACAGCCCAAACAAATAAAAATAGGACATACAACTGCCCGCCGCAAGAATACATCTCTGATTTCTATCAGAGATTTCATTCGTTTGGCAATATCATGAAATGAAAAGCTGGCCAGCTACATCTGTGATATGAATAGCAGTTCATTTCCCGGTCAAAGAAATCGAACTCACCCCAAACGCCCATATTATCGGCGTTTCTCTGGTTTAGGGTTATTATAGCATAAGCATTGGCGTAATCATTTTTCGTTTTCCCCTTCATGCGGAGCGTGGTGTTTCTCCTCCTGTTGCAAATA
>JAILQQ010000108.1 GCA_024698885.1 Lachnospiraceae bacterium
AGCATTTCTCTTTCGGACGTGTTCAGCCCTCCCAGTGCCTTAGCCCTGAAAGGCTCCTTCCCTTTGACCTTTTTCCGGTAAACGGAGGAATAGCGAAGAGAACCGAAAGATACGGCGTATTCTTTTCCGCCTGCAAAAAACGCAAAGCCTGCCTTTTCAAAAAAGCCAAGGAGATCCTCCCTCCCCGGAAGGACCGCGCGAAGAAGCCCTGCCCCCGAGGCAGCGGCCGAAGCTTCGATCTCCTTTAGCAGAAGACTCCCGATGCCCTGACGCCTTTTTTCTTCCGAAACCGCAAAAAACAGTATATCCACAACGTCGGCGCTTGCGGAAAGCGCCGCAAAGCCGCCGAACTCCCCGTTATCATCTGCTGCCGCGCAGATTTCCGTTTTCTCCGGCAGGGCCATGCCGAAACAAGCGGCATAATCCCTGAAATAACTGTTTTTTTCACCGTCCATCCAGATCGTCTTCATGTCCTACCCCATTAGCTTCGCATAGATCATCTGCATCGTAGGCAGATGGTTATTCTGTCCCGGCGCCGCCTTTTTGATCTTAAACCCGAGGGATTTTAACGTATCATAAAACATGTTGTACTCCTCCGTCCCCTCGGTCTCCGGCATTTCGAAAACATGATGGTACAGTAATACCGCGTTTTTCTTGGAAAGATCCGAAAAGGCTTCCTTATAGGTCGCGTATCCGAGCTCGCCGAGCTCCTTCTGCCGGATCTCGTCCTTAAGCTTTTCAAGACTCTTTCCTTTTATATTCCGAAGGGCCGGATTCTGCTGCTTCAGTACCTCTATGACCGAATCCAGCGCCAGCGCATCATCCACCGCCTGTTTTCTCGTGAGGTTTCTCATATGTCTGGCATAGATCAGTCCCATCCCGATATTCAGGATGGAGCCCGCCGCGGATATGATGCCTCCCACCGGCGAAAGCAGACCCGTCATCATAAGGACGCCGCCCACCGCCGTCATCGCGCCGCCGATGATCTTCATGCCGGCCGAGGTTTCCTGGGCACCCAGAGCCCTGTCCTGATGGTTTAGCAGCCGCCTTAACTGCTCCCTCTCCAGGCGCTGCTTCTCCGTAAGCTCTGTGCCGGCCCGGTGCTCGCGTCTCATCGCCGCTCTGGCGGATAAAACATCATGCTTACTGCTCTCCGACCGGACCATCTCGATGATGCCGCTTGCCATCTGCAGCGTTCCACCGGCTACCAAAAGGGCGCCGGTACAGAATTGTATGCCGCCCGAGACCGTGGAGAAGGACTCCGATACGCTGCGGGCCGTGACGCTTCCATACCAGGGAAGATTCTGCGACGCGGCAGCCGCCCCTCCCGTCAGATCCATGTGATTCCCCACGATGCTGGAAACGCCCCCCACCCCCGATCCTGTACTCTTTAAGACCTGGGAGGTCACGGAAAAAGCACGGGCCGTATGATCCGCCGCCGTCAGTCTGGACGCGGAGCGGGCCAGCTTTGCAGCGGATACGAACCCCGCGATCAGCCCCACGACAGAGGTCACGGCACCTATGCCGGAAACCGTATCACTGTAGTCTATATTTCCCGTTATATCTCTGACAGGGGAGCCGATCGCCTTTAACAGCCCGCTCACCGTGGATGTGGTATCGGCCGTAACCGTTTTCAGCTGATCGACAGTCGCCCAGGGATCATCGTCCTCCTGGTCCTCTATGTGATGTTTCTTCTGCCGCTGCCTTTCCCTTTCGTCAAAATCCTTCCCCTCTTTTTTTCGGATGCTGCCCTCTGACGGCACCGGTCTGCCGAGTTCCTCTGCCTTTCTTCTTAAAAGAATGCTTAAATAGTTCGCGCCTTCCCGAAACTCGGTGATCAGCTGCCGCACTCTTTGCCTGAGTCCCTTCTCCTCAATGAGATTCGGAGGCATGTCGGGCGATAAGCCCGCGGATCTGTACAGTGTCAGCAGCATATTTCCCTTCTGCAGCAGAAGGTCATAATACAGATCCTCCTCATTTTCCCGGTGGTCGGGCGCATCGATCTTCTGCCTGATCTTCTCGGCTTCCGCGGCGTAATCGATATAGTCGTTTATGATATCGTTTTTCAGGGCAAGGCGGGCTGCCGTCCCGATCATGCTCCAGTTGATGACATCGTCGGAGGCATCAGACCCGATCCGTTTCCAGAACTTGAATTTCGACGCGACCACCCTGTTTTTGAACCTCGTCAGATCGGGAATATAGGAGGTCATGGCCTTATAGGCATATTCCGTGTTCGGTGCGCTCACCCTGCCGTTTTCGACAAGATAGAACATGAATAAAACCTGCTTGGGATCAGCCTGGATAAGCCTGTAAACAAAGGGCTCCTTGGACTGGGAGCTTTTATTGCAGTTTCGGTACATCCAGGCCAAGATCGTTCTGGCGCCCTCGGTCTGCTCGGGACTTATGCCGACAGCATCGTTATCCGGCCAGAGGCGATTTCGCGCGTCCGGTCTCATAACCCTTTTCATGGCGTCCTTTCGGGCCGTCTTTTCTTCCTCGGAAATATGGAGTCCCGTTATGATATCGGTGTTTTTCCGATAGGCTGACTCGTTATGGCGTCTTTCCTGCTGTGTGATCTCCCGGGGAGGGTTCGCTGGATTCTCCCTGTCCTTCTTCTTTTCATCCTGTTCGTCCTCAAAGCATTTTAAACGGACAAGATCCTGATAAAACGCGATGAGTTTTTCATTTCTCGTATCCTTCGCGTACTCCGTCCGAAGCCTCCGTAAAAGCTCCGGGCGCTCAAGCTTTCGCATCTCCTCTACCGGAAGGACGCTGTAATACCGGTTTCGCATGAGCCGGTATCTGACCCGGATATAGGACAGTCCCTCTCCCGCGTAGCCGTTATAATGTCTGACCAGCTCGGCATCGCTTGTCCCGATCGCCTCCTTCACCCCGATATCGAGAATCCTGATGAGTGCCTGTCCTGCCTGTTTCTCTTTTCGGGACAGCATCTGCTGCAGGCGGTATTTTTTCTCGCTCTCAATAAGCAGATTTCTCCGTTTCGACGCGGAATCGGTAAAGGTCACCTCTGTTTCGCGGTACGCGCGCTCTATCCGGTTAAGGTCCGGCCTTTTTAACTGCACCTCGTTCGGGGAAGCCTTGACAGGATGCAGCATGATCGGATTTTGAAACCGGTTTGTCTCCCGGATGCCGTTTTGATCGATCTGGGTCTGCGGTCTGTTCAGACGCATCTGATCCTGCGGCGGCAGTATCGGCCCGAGATCGGCATGCGGTGCGTTTGTCTGCAGCACACCCGTATCGATAGGGGCCGTATTTGTTCTTCTGATCGCGTTTTTTTCTTTCGGGGGCATGTTTTATCCTCTCTGCACTGCGCCGATCTGCTTGCAGATCGTGCGCTAATCACTGTGGGAGCATCGTCAGGAAATCATCTAACAGCAGGGTTCCGTCGGCCACCTGCCGTAAGAGGCCGGTATATCCCTCCGGCACGAGAAGGGCGGTATCCGCCGCAAGCTCGATCTCCTCATACAGCCTGTCGTCCGGATCTTCGCCTGCGCTTTTACTGTCCGCTCTGACAGCCGTCACCGATTTATAGATCAACATCTTCCCATCGCCGCTCAGCGCGAAACTTCCGTACGGCAGATAAAAATTAAGCTTCGCGAGGGCACAGGAAAGCGCGGGAACGCCCTCCTTCGGCACATCGCTCATAATGGTCAGGACAGAGGAAAAATACCAGACCTCCTCCCCGCCGGAAACGGGAAGGAAGGAATACTCCGCCAGAACGTCAATCGGATCCGGCCCGTAATCAAGCACCAGCACCCTGAGCATATCCACCGGCACCTGCAGCTCCTCGGCCGTAAACAGCGAAGCCTCCTCGATATCTTCATCATTTTTAAAAAACGTCTCCAGTCTTTGCAGTAATTCGCGTTTTCTTTTCTCCATGGTCATTAATCCTTTCCTGCGCCTGCGCCGATTTGTCTGCGCCGATTCGCTTGCGAATCATGCGCTTAGGCACGAACCTTGGTTCATGCCGATCCGGTCAGGTCTCCTGACCGAATCATTTCCCTGTCCTCATCCCCATAGTCTCTCCATGCTGTCCTCTAACAGGGTAACGAGTTCAAAGGGTTCGATCTCCTTCTTCTCACGGATCATTATATCAAATTCGCCAAGGATGCGGGCTGCTTTTTTTGTCAGCTCCGCAAGGGCTTCCTGTCCGTCTTCGACATAGTTTTCGAGTCTTCCGCCGATGTAGCGGTCCCCCTCGATCCCGAGAAAGAGTTTTTCGATATTTGGATCAAATTTCCGAAATGCCGCGTATATCCCGACCGCGTCCGCCACGAGTTCGTCCCAGACAGGCTCCTTTTTTTCGGGATAAAGCTTACGGCAGATAAAATGCGTGCACTCGTGATACCTCCTGATCACGGAAGAAAGCGTGAGCCACTCTTCTTCCGGCATCCCCATCCGCTCCGCGGAAACAGCGCTGTAGGGTCCTGTGGAGAGCACGATGATCACATCCAGATAGTTCTTTTTATCCGACGTGAAACGTCTGAACTCCGAAGACCAGTCAGGATCTGGGTTCCCCTTTTCTTCCTCCTCCCGGAAGAATTCCTCTTCACGGGCATATATTTTTCTCCAGTTGATCACACCGTCAAGCAGAGAGGCTCCCTGGGTTTTGGGGATCTCCACCGCTTCGCACCGGTGCCCCATGATCCTTAGGAAGGTCTCAAAATCCTTTCTTTCCTGCAGCGTAACGCATAAAACGCTGCCTGCCGGCGTATCCAAACAGGCAAGCGTATCCTTTTCGTTCATCGTGAAATGAGACAGGGATTTTATTTCCGCATCCTCTCCCGCTTTTACGATATCGCCGTACTGTGCCTGTCCTTCCTCTCCCGGGCAGAGATAGAGCTGTTGATAGATTTCCGCCAGATGCTCGATCACCTGTCTTCCGCTTAATGTGTTCTCCATATCCTTATCCCTTTCAAAAGATACTCAATGCGTTTCCCCAAAAACGTATCTACACAGAGTTAATCTTATCACAAAACCGTATAAAACTGAACAAAAAAAACGTCAGGCTTCGTGCTCTGACGTTTCTTCTGACGGAATCACTTCCTCTTTCGCCGATCCGCTTTGCCGGATCGTACGCGCAGGCCGGAAACGATTTTACCACCCCATATCCTCTAACCATCTGACTGTCTGTTTTTCCCGCTCCTTCTCCCGCTCTTTTGTATACTTTCCCAGGGTCAGCTCTCCCTGCAGCTCTCCGTCCAGCATATACAGTATCCTTTCGCACCTGCTCGCGACCCGGCTGTCGTGCGTGACCATAAGGATCGCGGTGCCCGTCCGGTTGATCTCAAGAAACGCGTCGATCACCTCCGAAGCGGCTGTCTGGTTGAGCGCGCCGGTAGGTTCATCGGCAAAGATGATCGGCGGCTCTAACATCATGCTCCGGCAGATACAGGCCCGCTGCAGCTGTCCGCCGGACACCTCGTTCACGCGCCGTAACGCAAGCTCCCCGATATGAAAAAGCGCCATCAGCTCTTTTGCCCGGCTGTAATACTCCTTCTGATGCTTTTTATCGGCATGGACCGCGGGAAGCACGATATTGTCGATCAGATTCAGATGGGAAAGCATATTCATCTGCTGAAAGACAAAGCCCATCCCGGACAGCCTGAGCTTTGCCCTTTCCTCTTCGGAAAGACCTGTGATCTCATGCCCGCCAAGCATGACCTCTCCGCCATCTGCCTGATCCATCCCGGATACATTATACAGAAGCGTTGACTTTCCGCAGCCGGAGGGTCCCATAATGGCCACCATCTCCGCCTCCCGCACTGCAAAGCCTATGTTCCTAAGGATCTCACCTTTTCTCAGATTTTTTACCTGTAATATCTCTTCCATAACTTTTCCTTTCCTTTCTGCGCCGATTTGCTTCGTGAGTCAATGACTCATCCTTCAGTTCCTGTAAACGCCGAGGCACTCAAAAGCGCGGATCCGGCTTACCTCTCTCAGACTGATGCCTGCCGCAGCCGCTGCCGCAAAAAGGAGCATGCCGGGCGCTGCCAGAAAGACGGCAAACGGATCGATGATAAAACGAAAGCCGTGCGCGCCCATGGTGCCAAGCAAAAGCCCGGCAAGGCCCTGTCCCGGCACAATGCCGGCAAAGATCCCAATGATGAGCCCCGTAAACACACTGACCACCATTTTTTTCAGATACGCTCTTTTGAGGTCGGCAGAGGAAAACCCCAGCGCTTTCATTAATGAACTGTCCTGCCGTTCCTTCCAGATCACGAGGCGCAAAAGCAGTAAAACCACCACAAAGAGAACGAGGCACGCAAGCGCGCAGGATACGGCGGCGGCATTTGAGATATTGCGGATAGTCTGTCCGTAGGTGCCCTGCAGATAGTCGGAAATCAGCGTGATCCGGACCCCCTGGTTTGTCCCGGCAAAGCGTTCTTTATATTCCCGGACCCATTCCTCCGGTGATATGTCCTCATTAAGGGACAGATATATCACGTTCCACATCACAGGCGTCCGGTCCGTAAGGCAGGCCTTTGCCGTTTTGCCGCCGTTTGTCACATCCGAATAGATCCCGCAGATCCTTAAGGGCAGTATCTCGAACTGCTCCGGTCCTGTCCCGTCATCCGTTATCACCCGGACCTTCAGGATATCGCCTGTCTGTAATCCCATTTCCTCCGCGTTCAGGATCGACACAGCGATCTCATCCGCGCTCTCGGGATATCTCCCCTCCGTATATTGCACCGGAAACCTGCCGTGATCGCCGTTTTCGATCATCAGCTCATACAGAGCGCCGTCCGGGAGGTTTACCTGGTAGGAGCCGGTCTGCATAAGGGAAAGATCCGCCACTCTGTTATCCTTAAGAAGCGAATCCGTCACGCTTCCCAGAGTCTCCTCAAGATCCGCCGTTTCATCCGCCGTCTGTCTGACATCGATCCGGATCTGGCTTTTCCCGATGCCCATATAGGTGACAAATTCCGGCGCGGCAATGGTGCTTTTCATATTCCAGGGCACCAGCATGATAAACACGGCCGCTGCGGTGATGATCCCGACCGGCACAAAGAGGTTCTTCGTTTTTCCGATGCTGCCCCGCAAAAACAGGGCTTCCACCGCCGTCAGCTTCTCTGTTTTGCGGATCGTCCGGGATACCGTACATAAAATAACCGCTTCCACGATAAGCGCCCCGGATAGCGCAAGCAGCCGGATCAGCCCCGTATGGCCCGGATCTCCGTAAAGCTCCCGCATCTGCGCGCTCAGAGGTCCGGCAAGAAGCATGGCAGCCAGAATGCCCACGGCGCAGCCGATCAGCGAAAGCAGCAGATATTTTGAAAAATACATGTCCCGGATCCCCTTCTTCGAAATCCCGACAGCCTTTAACATCCCGATCTCCGGCTTATCCTTCTCAAGCTGCGTGAGGATCAGGGTTCTGATACAGAGAAGGGAAATAAGCAGGATCACGACACTGACAAGCAGGATCACAAGGATCATCATCCCGTCGGAAAGCGCATTCATCATCCGGATCAGAGGACCGGTGATCGTCGGCCCGTTTTGGGGCAGCCCTGCCTCCCGGTAAGCCGTCGAAAAGGCATTTAAGTCGCTCCCCTTGTACAGCCTGAATTCGATCAGATATTCTTCGCTCCCGAAGGGCTTCAGTCTTTCATAATCCTCTTCACTGACTAAGAAGCGCTTGGAGGAAGCCATCATCGAATTCATCTGGGAATCCCGCAGAAACCCTGCAACGCGCAGCGTCTCCGTACCGATCCGCATGATATCCCCCGCCTGTAACCCGTATTCCGCCCGGTAGCAGACCGGAACGTAGACCTCTCCCTTACCGGGCTGTATCGCCCTGTTGTCTGCGTCGACCAGCAGATCAAAGCGGCCGCTCTGAAAACAAAGACCGTTATCCTGTGTATTCTCGGCAAGCGAAGCATCGCCGATGCTCAGGATGCCGTTTGGAAGGTTCAGAAAGCGCAGGATCTGCTGATCCTCTACCTCAGGCCTGCTTGCGCCAAAGGCCCGGATATTCTCCTCTTTCAGCTCCCCGGCGTGCATCTGCAGAAAATCAGGCGTCCCCGCCGTCGTCATGAGCCTGTCGACAGAATCGGACAATTCCGCAAAAAGCAGGATTGAAAGCGAAAACAGCATGGCCGACAACGCCATAAAGATGCAGGTCGCCGCCGAAACGGACTTTTCCGCCCGGATACTGTTAATGATCAGCCGTCTGTTCATTGTTGTCTCCCTCCAGTTCTTTGACGTCCTTAAACTGATATAGCGCGATCGATACGGCCGCAAGCAGCGCGCCTGAGACCATGATCACCGCCGCGGCGCCGCGCCCGACCCCTGTATGCCTGATCGCCGCGACCTTATCTGCCAGAAATCCCGCGCCGCCGTAGGCAACGACATAGCCGATCTGTGACAGGAAGCTTATTAACCCCCAGGCTCTTCCCTGTTTCTCTGCCGCGATATTTGTCCTGGTCAGATAATCAAGGCAGTTATTGGCAAAGGGCAGCATAAAGAAAAACAGGAAGCCGAAGAAACAGATCAGGACAATATTTTCCTTCAGGCCAAAGCCGGTCATCGAAAGACCTGCCAGCGCAAGGGAGATACTGAGGATTTTGGTAAAATCCCTCTTCAGGCCGCGGATCCCGATGATCACGCTCGATACGAGCATCCCGCTCGCGCAGACCGTTTCCGCGATCCCGAGAACCCTGCTGCTCTCAAAATCGAGGATCATCGGCTCCGCTAAGATCTGCATCGCTCCCATAAAGCAGGTCATCACGGAGGATACGATGATTAAGATCAGGATCCCGCGTTTCTCCGTGACAGCCTGCCACCCCTCCCGGAAGCTTTCGCGGAAGGTACCTGTTTTTTCAGTCTGTCTTGCCGTGATCCCCTTTCGCACGATCGCCGTACAGACCACTGTCAGGAAAAAAGTGGCTGTATCAATGAGTAACAGAAGCTTTACATCGCTCACGGTAAGAAGGAGCCCCGCAATAAGCGGCGAGATCAGATATCTCGCGCTGCCGGCGATGCTCATCATACCACTGGCCTTCGAATATTCCTCCTTCGTCAGAAGGTCGGTCACCGTCGCCCGGTAGGCCGGCTCAAGGAGCGAGGAAAACACCGCGCTGATAAACACCCCGACGCAGATGACAAAGAGCGTTGCCCGGCCCATCAGCATGCAGACCAGAATGAACACAAGTCCGACCGCCGACAGCCCGTCCCCTGCCATCATCAGAAGACGCCTGTCATAGCGGTCCGCAAGCACCCCCGCCGGCGCGCTTAAAAGGAGCGTAGGCAAAAACGCAAGAAGCGCTACTAACGCCATACTCCCGGCACTTCCGGTCTCCTGAAAGACGTAGACGCTTAAGCCGAAGCTCGTCAGCCCGCCTCCGATCGCCGAAATGATCTCTCCGCTCCAGAGGAGCAGAAACCTGTTGTAGTTGGAATCCTTCTTCATGATACCTCCCTCCGCCGAGCCAAAATGCCTTTTGTCTCATTACCGACAGCTTGTCGGTCATTGGTTAAAAATATAGGGGACTCCCCAGACCTGCTGACAAGTCCCTTCTCTGCGCCGATCTGCTCCGCAAATCGTGCGCTTAGGCATGAACCTGTTCATGCC
>JAILQQ010000111.1 GCA_024698885.1 Lachnospiraceae bacterium
GAAAGCATATGCAGTTATTCAAAAGCAGCATGAAGCACGCGTTTAGAACAATGGCGATGATTCTGATTGTGCTGGGAATCCTTAGTGGTCTGGTTGTTGGCATAGTGCTTGGACAGGTCGCTGGGGGACGGGATGGATTTAATTTCGGGATATTTCTTGCATACTTTTTGGGTTTATCCATTCCGTGTCTCATTACGTCTTTTTTCATGTTTGCCATCTCTGAGATTCTGATTGCGCTGGAGGTTATTTCAAATAATACGGCGATGGCTTCTGCGGCAGGTGAAAAAAAGGCTGCGAACTGTGCGGATTCTGTTCGGCAGGCAGAAGCCGCAACCGTCGTTGCCAGGTCCTCCGGGAAAGTGTCTGATGACAGTATGGTTATAAGAGAGATTCCGGTGGATGCGTATAATGTGAATGATGATTTCTACGCCGGAAGTTTGGTGTTCACCAGGAAGAACGACGATGTCGTGCGTTGCTCGCTGATCATTGAGAATCCAAATGGGAGCGTCAAAGCCGTATATGCCGGTATTCGGTGTGAGACAGAATTTGGAGATGAGCTTTCTTTCGATGATGTGCTCTTTTCTGATTTCAGAAACTATCAGAACCGAAGGTATGTATCTGGCGGTGCGTCCGTTGCCCTTACTGATGCGCAGGTAAAACTGATAAAGGCGGCGAATCTTGACATTACGCGATACAGCATTGATGATCGCATCGTGAATGTGTCCAGTCATGATATGAAAGACCGGGTAGAACAGAAGAATCAGTTCTTTGGTGATATTACGCTCGGCGATGTTATGGAGTATATTGAAGGGGCGGAAACCGCAGAAGATGCTGTTGCTCGTTGTCAGCGGTTATATGAAGACCGCGGTGTGACGATGGAGGAAGATCTGCAGAAAACGCTGAAGAACTGCCTACAGATGAATCGGCTGTATGGCGGTGGCTCCAAGATGGTGATAGATGAGATACAGAGGTATTTTGAAAACAGGTGAGACAGAAAACCGCCGGGGATGGGGATGAATAATTGTATGAACTACGAAAGTGTTCTGGATTTTTATAAAGAGAAAAGCGTGCTTGTTACCGGGAATACCGGTTTCAAAGGTTCATGGCTTACCATGCTGCTGCTGCATGCCGGCGCGAAGGTGACCGGTTACTCGCTGCATGCGCCGACACAGCCGGCACTTTTTCAGGAGTGCGGTCTTGAGGCGGATGGAAGATTTGAACAGATATATGCGGATGTGCGGGATCTGGATGCTTTAAAGCAGGCGCTGAACACGGCAAAGCCGGAGATCGTTTTTCATCTGGCGGCGCAGCCTATTGTGAGGGACTCGTATAAGGATCCCGTGAACACGTATGCAACAAATGTCATGGGGACGGTGAACCTCTGCGAGGCGGTCAGGACAGCGCTGGATGAAAACGGAGCACCGGTCGTCCGGTCCTTTCTTAATGTGACGACGGATAAAGTCTATCGAAACAACGAATGGAGCTGGGGATACAGAGAGACGGATGTTTTGGACGGCTTTGACCCCTACAGTAATTCCAAGTCCTGTTCGGAATTGGTGACACATTCCTATCGCAATGCATTCTTTGACAGCATGAAGGACTCTGCCGGAGAACCCTTCATCAGGGTTTCCACCGCCCGCGCCGGGAATGTGATCGGGGGCGGGGATTTTTCCAATGACCGCATTATTCCCGACTGCGTGAGAGCGATCATGTCTGCCTGTGAGAATACGGAGTCGGGCGGTCGGATCGCTGTGCGGAATCCGTATTCGACCCGTCCGTTTGAGCATGTGCTGGAGCCGCTGTTCGCCTACCTGCTCATCGCCAAAGCGCAGTATGAGGACAGCAGATACCAGGATTACTATAATGTGGGACCGGATGATCAGGACTGTGTGAACACCGGTGATCTGGTATCGCTGTTTTGTGATACGTGGAACAGAAAGGCCGATCCGGTGATCTCCTGGGAAAACCGGGCGGAAGCAGACGCGCCTCATGAAGCGGGATTTCTGAAACTTGACTGTTCAAAACTGAAGCAGACGTTTGGCTGGAAGCCCGCCTGGCACATCTCGGAAGCCATAGAGCAGACGGTCAGCTGGACGAGGGTATGGATGGAAGCAAGGTCTATGCCCGAAAGGGAACGCGCAAAAGCGATATGGGATGAGATGGAGAAAGAGATCCGGCTGTTTTTGCGGGAAGACGGATATCTGGGAGACAGAGTCAGTTGATATACCGGTCGATTGCCCAGCTGCAACTAAAATTGCGTTTTTCATATGACTTTTTCTCGCTTTTTCGCTTCTCGCTTGGCCTCGCTTGGGTGGTTCAGCCTTTTCATTTGTACGGTATTACTGTATAATTACAGATGTAAGCATCATATAATATGCGTACATGAATTCACGGCGGTATCTGTTGGAAGGGAGCACTATGATACAGTCATTTACTTGTAGGAATTTTCGTAATGTCCACATCGATGAGTTGAATTTCAAGAGGCTCAATCTGATAATTGGTCCCAATAATGCCGGTAAGACCAATTTTATAAAGGCACTTACATTCTATTCCAATCTTTTAAAACATGCAGATGAGGGCGGATTGCAAACAGGTTTCTTAAATGCTGTGAAAAGAGGAGGATGGGAGCATATTCGTAATATTTCGGCCAAGGAGAATGATCCAGTATCATTAAGCTGGAGGATGATGCTTGGAGAGAACAGGGTCGATTATGATTTCGGGTTTATGCCCGGAAATAAAGTTGAGGACTCTTTCATTGTTCAGGAGAGTATGAATTCGGCTGAGCAGAGAGGTTATGAGAGACCTTACAATTATTTTTCCTGTCACCGAGAGTATGCAGGTCAGGGCTATTTATCTACTGCGGTCTCGATAGGTGATGCAAATGAAGGCCTGCCGTTTTCAGTCAGTAATACAGAGGTGTTTTGCAGACAGTACAAAGATATTATTCTGTCAGATGATCGCCTGTATAATTATCGGGACAGAAAGAAGATAGGTCTTCTTCTTAATGAGATGGAAGAGAGCTTTTTAGGAATCAGGAGTTATGCGAGTTCTAGGATAGATACGGCTACTATCCGTATACCGCTA
>JAILQQ010000116.1 GCA_024698885.1 Lachnospiraceae bacterium
GATCTGTTTTTCGTCGCCCCGTCCGACCTCTGAAACCGCAAGGGGCGGATGCGGCACCATAAAACCCTTTAAAATCGGCATAATAACCTCCTGAGACTATGTTTGTCTGTATCTGTTCAGAACCCTTCGGCTTCTGAACAGTTACGCCTACTTTACGATATTCTGTATATATTATATAATTTATAGGATTGATTGAAAATACAAAATAACAGATACACGGCCCGTCATTTTATGTTCAGCTTCGCAAAAGGATGGACCGCAAGCAGACCTACGCACTCAGAAAGGCAGGAAACGAAAATGATAAATTACGGAAACGGAACAAAATGCGTACAGGCGGGCTACCGGCCCGGAAACGGAGAGCCCAGGCAGATCCCCATCATACAGTCAACGACCTTCAAGTATGATACCAGCGAGGATATGGGAAAGCTTTTCGATCTCGAGGCCGAAGGGTATTTTTATACAAGGCTCCAGAATCCGACGAACGATCATGTCGCCGCAAAGATTGCCGCGCTTGAGGGCGGAACGGCGGGGATGCTGACCTCCTCGGGGCAGGCGGCGAATTTCTTCGCGCTCTTTAATATCTGCGAGAACGGCGACCATATCGTGGCTTCGGCGTCGATCTACGGCGGCACCTTTAACCTGATCGCCGTCACGATGAAGAAGATGGGGATTTCCGTTACGTTCGTTTCCCCGGACTGCACTGCAGAAGAGCTTGACGCGGCTTTTCAGGAGAATACGAAGGCAGTGTTTGGCGAAACCATTGCCAATCCTGCCCTGACGGTCCTTGATATCGAAAAATTCGCGGCGGCAGCGCATGCGCACGGCGTACCGCTCATCGTTGACAATACCTTCCCGACGCCGGTGAACTGCCGGCCCATCGAGTGGGGCGCGGATATCGTGACGCATTCGACGACGAAATATATGGACGGCCACGGCGCGGCGGTAGGCGGCGCCATCGTGGACAGCGGCCGCTTTGACTGGATGGCCCACGCGGAAAAATTCCCCGGCCTTACGACGCCGGATGAATCCTATCACGGGATCACCTATGCGGAAAAGTTCGGGCTTGAAAAGGCCTTCATTACGAAATGTACGGCCCAGCTCATGCGGGATTTCGGTTGTATACAGTCGCCGCAGAACGCTTTTCTTCTGAACCTCGGGCTGGAATCCCTGCATGTCAGGATGCCGAAGCATGTCGAGAACGGGCAGGCGGTGGCTGAATTTCTGAGTAAACAGCCCCAGGTGAAAAAGGTAAGCTACCCGGGACTTCCGGCGGATCCTTACCACGTCCTGGCGGAGAAATACTTAAAGGGCGGCGGCTGCGGCGTTGTTTCCTTTGAGATCGAGGGCGGCAGGAAGGCAGCGGAAGCCTTTATGGGAAAGCTAAAGCTTGCCGCGATCGAGACCCATGTGGCGGATGCCAGGACCTGCTGCCTGAACCCGGCTACCTCAACGCATCGCCAGATGAATGAAGAGCAGCTCCGGGCGGCGGGGATCCCCGCGGGACTTATCCGCATTTCCTGCGGCCTCGAGGATAAGGAGGATCTGATCGCGGACCTTTCGCAGGCGCTGGGAGAATAATAACGGTTCGGAGGTTTTGGACAAAAAAAGGTTTATAAAAAATCCGCCGGCCGGATAAGGAGATCCGGAAAAATGCCGCTCGGGATTTCATTATCAAAGGAATAAAGGGAGGCGTTTCCTTCCGGACCTTCATAATTTTCAACGATCACAATCTTCTTTTCCGGGTCTAAGATCCAGTATTCCCGGACGCCGGCTTCCCGGTATTTGAACAGCTTTATACCCATATCCTTGCTGCTTGTTCCGGGAGAGAGGACCTCGACTACCCAGTCCGGTGCCCCGTGACAGCCTTTTTCATCTAATTTTGACAGATCGCAGACAACGGTAAGATCCGGCTCCAGATAAGTCTCTTCATCATTGAAGGGAAATACAGCGAACCGAGGAATATATACTTCGCAGCTTCCGTTTTTTGAACGGATATAGTTTGCCACAGCCAGATGCATTCCTCCCGCCAGCTTCTGGTGCGTCCTTGTGGGCGCAGCCATATAATAAAGCTTCCCGTTGATCAGCTCCGCGCGGACATTCTCCGGAAGCGCATAGATATCTTCTATGGTATACTTTCGCTCCGAAGCCTCATAGAGGGCAGTTTCCTGCAACACAGACGGATGCTCTGTGGAAGGCTCATATGAATAGCTGTTCGTTTCTTTCCGCAATACATCGGAAAGTGCTTCCAGCGTTTTCTGACGGGGATTTTTCGTCACGCCGGCCAGTACCTTCTGAACGGTTCCTAACGGTACGCCGGATCGTTTTGACAGCGTTTCGTTGCTGTACCCAAGCTCCTGTTTTCTCTTTTTGATCTCCTGCAATGTCATAAGACCACCTCCTGTTTCCATAAAAATACCATTTTATTACCAATATGTCAAGATGATTCCATTATTAAGCCACGAGAAATTCCATTTTAAGATCACAAATTTCCATTTGGATATTTTTACAGTTCCATTTGGACATTTTTCTTGACGGGCTTATCCATGAAATAAAATAAAGAAGATAAAAGAGAATAAAAATTAATAAGAAAGATAAAAGAGAATAAAAGAAAATAAAAATAAAAGAGATTGGCAACCGGCCGGAGCAGTACCCTATCTGAAGGAATTTCTTTGACCGGGGACCGGGAAAACGGGCTTCATGCTTGTTAAAATAAGAAGATATGATAGAATAATTTCGGTGCTGCCATAAACGGTAGGCGGTTAGTCCCCCGAAAGGGGGTGATAGCATGAGCCAGTTTGAAGTAATATACATCATTCTGACGGTAATAGGCTTGCTTATTGCTTTATATGCTTCTATAAACAAAAAATAACCGCCCCCTAGCCAAGGCCGCGGTTATTTTTCTAAATAACACTACCTGGGGCTAACCGTCTATCGGCAGCACCATCTATCAATAAAATAACACAATCCCCTGCTTCTGTCAAATCAGACTATCCCCCACGATCAGCTCTATCCCGTTTCCTGCGGCGATAGCGGCAATAGCGGCGGCGCAGGCGCGGACTTGACGAAAGCCTCCACCATAGGATATAATAATCGCGGTTCTTAACGGAGGACCGCCAGGAGTCGTATCGAAGTGGTCATAACGGGGCGCACTCGAAATGCGTTAGTCCTTCGGGGCTCGAGGGTTCGAATCCCTCCGACTCCGCTTGAAAAGTCCCAGAATATGGGGCTTTTTTCTCGTATTCTGCCATTATGCCAATGCCATAGTCTGGGTACGATTACAAACATAACTGATCACTTTCGCAGGTTTTTGG
The DNA here is from genome assembly GCA_024698885.1 of Lachnospiraceae bacterium. Classification (GTDB taxonomy): domain Bacteria; phylum Bacillota; class Clostridia; order Lachnospirales; family Lachnospiraceae; genus UBA2868. Next base: position 3,312 of record JAILQQ010000116.1, read on the forward strand.
GAATTAAGTTCCAGCAATTCAGGAATAGCATCCCTTACTCTCTGCATCAGCATATCCAAGGATTCTGACTCGAGGACTAGTCCCGTTACATCCGGACTTGTTGCGACCCAAACATTTGCTTCTTCATCCCATGAAAAAAATACGGTATAATTCATAAAATCACCCCTGTTCAAACGCTTGCTGGCATCTATATTATATTCTTTATCGGCATAAAATACAATTCTGGCATCTGTGATTCTTCCGAAAATTATGCGAATATTGCGATAAATTATTTCCACATTGACGTTCTGTTCTGAAGGCTGTACTATAGTTTGAAAGAACCGATAATGGATCACAAGAATAAAGATAAAGGGAGCAAAATGAAGCAGTTTGATTGTAACGAAAAATATGAAGCGGATCTGCAGACGGTCACGAAGCAGATCCTGGAAAAGGCGGGAGTTTCGTCTCCCATCGCGGAGCGGGAGATCATCGTGATGGCGAATGAGGGCAATACCGTGGCCGCAAAGCTCTACGGCGATCTGGTTTTTTATAAGAAGATTTACCGGAAAGCGCCCTATTTAAGCGCGTTTTCCCTCTATCTGCGCTCGGCGGGGATCACGATCGAGGAACAGGCAGAGGACAGTAAGGGAAGCGCCGGGGCTACCTGCTGGCACTCGGAGGAAAATGCCTATCCCCTGTCCTACTGGATCCTTGGCTATTATCTGGTCAACTATAAAAGAGAATCGATCCTGCAGAAAAGTGAGAAGATACCTGCGATCGACGTTCTCTCCTTCCCGGAGCGGATGGCGCTTGCGCTAAGGCTTGCTTTGGCATGTATCCGCCGGATCAACGTTTCCGGCGCGCTGAACCTGATCGGGCGTATCCTGCAGGAAGCCTCGTCAAATGACAGGGTTTTTGCCGCGGTAAAGCCCGTGATCGAGGAAGAGCTTCTGCAGAAGGATTTTGCCGAATGCAGCTTAAAGATCAGCACCTGCGAAACGAAAGAAGACTGCGTCAAAGCAGCGGAGCTGTTTTTCATGGAGGCGGCAAAGGAAGGGTATATCTATGCCTGCAATAACCTGGCGGCCAGAGAGGCTGACCAGATCATAAGAATGTTTCACGACTATGGGCTCTTAAGCTCTGATTTTTCCATAAACGCGGCGGAGGATCCGAAGAAGAATGATACAGGCGTCCTGCCCGGGTTAAGCGAAGAAAGCGCGCCAAAGGAGGGCTTCTCCCCTGACAGCCTGAAGGGCGAGATCGAGAGACATGTTAATGAGTACGTGCGCTATCTGAAGCTTTCGGCGGACAAGTACGAACCCTACGCGGCGAACCGCCTCGGCCTCTTTTATATGACCGGGGAGATCAATAACGGCCGCGGGAAGATCAATTACCGCAGTCAGACGGATTCCGCGCTGGCAAAGACCTATTTCCTGAAGGCGACTGTTTATCCGGACGCCAATTCGGCTTGGGCGTATTTCAATCTGATCAAATATTTTCATCGGGATTACGATAAGGATATTGCGCTGCTCAATGAGCATATGGACTATATCAGACAGCTGAACCCGGAGATCTACGATCTGGCGATCGAGCTGTAAAAAATCATTTGTCACGTTCAACAACTGGCCAGCCGTTTCTCAGGAACAGTCACTTTTTCCCTATCCCCAGATCCTGCCACAGACCCTTGTGGAACATGATCAGTAACGGGAAGAGCTCCAGACGTCCCGCTAACATGTCAAACATCATCACGATCTTGGAAAGAACCGAAAAATGCGCGTAATTCTGCGTGGGCCCCACCATCGAAAGACCGGGGCCCACGTTATTTAACGTGGCGGCCACGGCGGTGAAGCAGGTCACGATATCCTCCTTATCGATGGAAAGAAGGAGCGTGGAAATGATAAAGATGGTGGAAAATGTGAGGAAATATACGTTGGTGGAACGGACCACCTCGTGCTCGATGGGCTTCTGGTCCATCTGGATCTTCTTGACGCTCTTCGGGTGGATATAGCCGGTCAGCTCCTTGCGGACCGTCTTGGCCCCGATCACAAGCCGCGAGACCTTTAAGCCCCCGGCGGTACTGCCGGCGCAGCCCCCGCAGAACATAAGCAGCACCAGTACCATCTTGCAGAAGGTCGGCCAGACGTCAAAATCGGCCGTCGCAAAGCCCGTGGTCGTCATGATGGAAGCGACCTGAAACGCACTGGTCCGCAGATTTTCGGAAAGAGAGGTAATGAAGCCGTGATTGGCGATCACGATCGAGACAACCGCCGCCAGGACGATCGCAAAATACGTCCGGACCTCCTCCATCGCAAGACCGCGCTTAAATTCCTTGAACAGGAAAAGATAATACATATTGAAGTTCACGCCGAATAACAGCATGAAGATCGTGATGACCCACTGCTGAAGCGCCGTATAGGAAGCGACGCTGTCACTGCGGACGCCGAAGCCCCCGGTACCGGCCGTCCCGAAGGAAAGGGTCACCGCGTCAAAAGCGGGCATCCGGCAGATCAGGAGGATCACGATCTCAAGTAACGTCAGTGCCAGATAGATCACATATAAAAGCTGCGCCGTGGACTTTAATTTCGGCATCAGCTTCCCCACCGTCGGGCCCGGGCTCTCCGCCCGCATCAGGTTGAAATTCGAGCCGCCGTTTAGGGGAATGATGGCAAGCAGGAAAACGAGCACGCCCATGCCGCCGACCCAGTGGGTAAAGCTGCGCCAGAACAGCGTGCAGTGGGACAGTACCTCAACCCGCGGCACCACGGAGGCACCGGTCGTCGTAAACCCGGAGATCGTTTCAAACAGCGCGTCCTCAAAGCGCGGGATCTCCCGGCTGATAAAAAACGGAAGGCAGCCGAAAAAGCTCAGTACCAGCCAGCTTAAGGAAGTGATCAGGCAGCCCTCCTTCAGATAAAATACGGTATTCTCGGGTTTTTTGCGGGAGATAAGTGTCCCGATAATGAGACAGATCGCCGAAAGAATAACGAAATACCATCCGTCGCTTTCCCGGTAGATTAAGCCCACCAGACAGGGCAGGAGCATTAAAAAACCCTCGATCCGGATGATTTTTCCCAGTATATATCCTACAAATGAACGGTTCATAGTGCTTTTGGCTTTCTCCTTATGCCAGAATATCCAGAATATTCGTAAATCCCGAATGCTTTGTCACGACCATGACGGAATCTCCCATCCGGATGGAATCGGTTCCGCTCGGAATGATGATATCATGGCTGCGGTAAATGGAAGTGATCAGAACATCCGGTTTTAAGGGCAGATCCTTGAGGGGCACATTCGTGACCCTGGATTCTTTATCAATAATAAACTCGATCGCCTCCACACGGTTATCAAAAAGATGATACAGCGTCTCGATGGGATTGTCTCCCGAATTCTTTTTGGCCCTGACATAGGCGATGATGGTCTCCGCCACGATATAGCGCGGATAGATCGTGCTGCCGAGGTCTAACTTGCTTACGACGCCTTTAAAATTCAGGCGGTTGATCTTCGTAACGACCTTCGCGTTTGAAACCTGCTTTGCGTAGAGCGTAAGCAGGATATTCTCCTCATCGATCCCGGTTAACGGAATAAAGGCCTCTGTCGATTCGATCCGCTCTTCCTTCAGGGTCTCCTCGTCGGTGCCGTCGCCGTTGATGATCGTCGCCTTCGGCAGGAGAATACTTAACTGCTCGCAGCGCTTGGCGTCGGATTCGATGATCTTTAGCGAAACGCCCATATGGATCAGCTGGTTTGCCAGATAATAGGCCGTCCGGCCGCCGCCGATGATCACGCAGTCCTTAACGCGCCCTGATTTCAGGTTCAGCCTTTCGCAGATCTGCTTGGCGTCCTTTCTGATCACGACAAGCGAGATCACGTCATCCTTCATGAGCCGCACATCACCGTTTGGGATCAGTACCTCACCGTCCCGCTCAAGCGCGCAGATTAAGATCTTTAATCCGAGCCTGCCGGAGATCTCAGAGATCACGAGACCATTTAAGACGTTACTCTCCTCGATCTTATACTTGACCACCTCGACCCGGCCGTGGGCAAAGGAGCTTACCTCCAGCGCGTCCGGCATGCAGAGGACGTCCGCGATCTCACGGGCCGTCTCAAATTCGGGGTTGATGATCATCGCAAGGCCCATCTGTTCCCGTAAATAGCTCACCTCGTTAAAGTAATCCGGCGTCCGGACCCTGGCGATGGCGGAACAATCGCCGACCCGCTTTGCCACCGTACAGCAGAGCAGATTCAGCTCATCGGAATTTGTCACCGCGATGATCAGGTCCGCCTCCTTGATGCCGGCGCTTTCCAGGGTACTGAAGCTCGCGCCGTTGCCCTCGACGGCCATCACGTCATACAGGTTCGTGATCGCCTGCAGGCGCTGCTTTTCCTTATCGACAATCGTGATCTCATGCCCCTCCTTTACGAGGGATTCCACTAATGTATTGCCGACCTTGCCGCATCCCACGATGATGATGTTCAGGCCATCCTTCCCATCAGGTTTTACTTTTTTATCCGAACGTCTGCTGCCAAACATGCTTAATACTCCTCAATATGGATATTTTCGGCCGATACCGCATCAAGATGCAGGATACGCGCCGCGAAGCTCTGAAATTTTTCCACGGAATCGCTGACGTAAAAGCTGTGGGAAGCGTTTTCAGGCTGTTGTGCCAAAAGCGCTTCCGATTTAAGCAGCTCCTTTAATTCCTTCGCAGTCTCATAGGCGGGATTGACGAGCGTTACCTGCTTTCCCACCACCTCCGCGATCGTTTCCGTTAACAGCGGATAATGCGTGCAGCCTAAGATCAGCGTATCGATATCCTGATGGATCAGCCCGTCAAGATACCGCTTTGCCATCTCCGTCGTGACCGGATCCGAGAGCATCCCTTCCTCCACAAGCGGGCAGAAGAGCGGGCAGGCCTTGCCCAGTACCTCTATTTCCGGATCTATCTGTCCTATATAATGCACATATAATCCGGAGGAGATCGTGCTCTCCGTGGCGATCACGCCGATCCGCTTGTTTTTCGTCACCTTGCTTGCCGCAAGCGCCCCCGGCTTTACCACGCCGATGATCGGGATACTCAGGTTTTTTTCCACGGTATCGAGCGCCAGCGCGCTCATCGTATTGCAGGCGATGACAAGAGCCTTGACTTCCTTCGTTAATAAAAACCGGATGATCTGCTCGGTATATTTTGTCACGGTCTCCCGCGATTTTCCGCCGTAGGGAACCCTTGCGGTATCGCCGAAATAGATGATCCGCTCCTTTGGCAGCGCCGCCATAATGGCCTTTGCCACCGTAAGTCCCCCGACGCCCGAATCAAAAACGCCTATTGCTGCATCATGTCCCATAATAAATTTATTTCCTTGCTGCGCCGATCTGCCTGAGTATTCCTTTTTCCTGATTATCGATATGGGCGCTGATCATTTCCTGCGCCTGTTCTGCGTCACCGGCAAAGATCGCCCTCATGATCGCCTGATGCTCCCTCACTAACTGCTCGTGGCTCGAATCATCCTTGATGTATTCGAAACGATAGCGATAGATCCGGTCCGCCAGATTGCCGACCATCTGGATCAGCCGCTTATTTTTGGAGGCCTCTAAGATCTGATCGTGAAATTTCACGTCCGCCTTCGCGATCACCCGTGCGTCCTTTGTCAGAATGGAATCCTCAAATTCCTTCTCCGCTGCCTTTAACGCGTCCTTTTCTTCCTCTGTGATCCGCTCGCAGGCAAGCTTTGCCGCCAGGGAATCCAGTACCTTGCGGACCTCCAACACGTCCCGGATATCGTCCTCGGATATGCGCGCCACCTCCGCGCCCTTGCGCGGCACCATGGTGACGAGCCCTTCCAGCTCAAGCATCCGGATCGCCTCTCTGATCGGCGTCCGGGAAACATCCAGCTTCTTTGCCAGATGTATTTCCATCAGTCTCTCGCCCGGCTTCAGCTCCCCGGTCAGGATCCCTTCCCGGAGGGTATTTGACACGATATCCCGAAGCGGCAGAAACTCATCCATTTGCAGTTTCAGGTTATGCTCTTCCATGTTTTACCTCCTAAACATGAAACAGTGCGGTCCGGATCAGCCGTCCCTTCCATTTTTCCTTCTTTAGCACGGCGTAAGCATCGTCCGCCGCCTTTTCTGTCCCGAAGATCCCAAATACCGTCGGCCCGCTGCCGCTCATCATGGCGCCGAGAGCCCCCAGGGCCTTCATTTTTTCTTTTACGACGGGAACAATCGTAACGTCCTCCTCCGTAACGGTCGCCAGTACGTTTCCCATCCGGGAAAAGACGCCGGCGGGCTCGCCTCTTCTGATCGCCGCAACCACCCCGTCTATATCCGGATGTACCTCGATCGGCTTTTCATCAAGCCGCTTATAGACAGACGCTGTGGAAACGTCTGTATCCGGCTTAAACAGGAGCACAGGATACGCAGGCATGGCCGGAAGCGCCGTCAGCTTTTCGCCGATCCCTTCCGAAAGAGCCGTTCCGCCCATCAGGCAGAAGGGAACGTCCGCGCCGATCTGCTTCCCGTGCGCCATTAGCTCTTCTTCCGCCACACCTAAGGAAAACAGCTCGTTTATTCCGGTAAGGACCGCCGCCGCGTCCGTACTGCCGCCGGCTAATCCCGCTGCTATCGGGATCTCCTTACGGATATCGATCGAGATGCCTTCCGAAATACCGTAAGCGGAGAGCATCCGCTCCGCCGCCTTATAACAGAGATTTCTCCTGTCCGTCGGAAGGGCCGGATCGTTTACGGTGATACGGATCCCGGGCGTTTCCTCCTGTTCCCCGGTTTTTCGGAGCGTGACCGTATCATGCAGTAAAAGGCTCTGCATCACCATTTTGACCTCATGGTAACCGTCTTCCCGGAGCCCGGTCACGTCAAGTCCCAGATTGATCTTTGCGTAAGCGTTTTTCTTTATCTCACACATCCCGTCAGCTCGTTAATATCCTCTACATGATAGGTATTCATATATTGTATCAAATCCTGAACAATTTGAGTAGCCCTATTCGGATCATGAAAATGGATCATGCCGACGGCTACGGCAGAAGCGCCTGCCATGATGAATTCAAGCGCGTCCTCCGCGGTGGCGATGCCGCCCATGCCGATGATCGGAAGCTTTACGGCCTGCGCGCATTCATAGACCATTCTGACAGCCACCGGCTTGATCGCGGGGCCCGAAAGGCCGCCGGTCTTGTTGGCCAGTACAAAGCTTCTTTTATAGATATCGATCTTCATCGCCGTGATGGTATTGATCAGAGAGATCGCATCCGCGCCTGCTGCCTCGCAGGCCTTCGCCATCTCCGCAATATTCGTGACATTCGGCGAGAGCTTCATGATAATGGGCTGCCTCGCCTTTTTCTTGATCTCCTTCGTGATCGCAAAGAGTGCGTCCCGGTTCTGGCCGAAGGCAATCGCGCCTTCCTTGACGTTCGGGCAGGAAACGTTGATCTCAAGAAGATCCGCCGCCGTATCCGAAAGCCTTTCGACGACGGCCAGATATTCCTCCGTGGTCTTGCCGCAGACGTTGACGATGACCCTTGTATCATACTGCGATAAAAAAGGCAGATCGCGCGTGATAAAGGTATCGATCCCCGGATTCTGTAACCCGATCGCGTTTAGCATCCCGCCGTAAACCTCGGTGACCCGCGGGGTTTTGTTTCCCATCCAGGGCGTTAAGGAAACGCCCTTTGTCGTAACCGCGCCGAGTCCGTTCAGATCCTGATACTCTGCGTATTCCTCCCCGGAACCGAAGGTTCCGGAGGCCGTGATGACCGGATTTTTCAGGGTTACCCCCGCAATATTGACGGAAAGGTTCAAAGGATCACCTCCTCTGCCGCAAATACCGGGCCCTCCCTGCAGACCCGTTTATTCGTCACAAGAGAATGCGGGTCAGGCTCTGCCGTTTCGCAGACGCAGCCCAGGCATACGCCGACGCCGCAGGCCATCCGCTCCTCTAACGAAAGCCAGGCGGGGATCCCCTTTTCAAGGGCAAAGTCCTTTACCGCCTTCAGCATCGGCTTTGGCCCGCAGGCATAGATGACATCGGCGGAAAGCTCAAAGGCCTTTATCGCATCCAGCACGGTTCCCTCGGTAAAGGGGACTGCGCCGGTCTTCTCGCGGTCTGAAGCCCCGTCCAGAGGAAATGATTCGGTCTGCCTGGCAGACCGAATCGGAATGAACAAAAGTTCATTCCTAAGCGCACGATCTGTGAACAGATCGGCGCAGAGCTGCTCTGCGGCTCCGTATACGGTTCCGTATCGGCTAAGCTCCGAAAGAAGGAAAGTATTATTATCCCTGTATCCCGTGACGATCAGAGTATCCTCGCGAGACGATTGTTCCCGTGCTGCCCTGCTTTTTGCAAGCATCAGCATCGGCGGAATACCGATCCCGCCGCCGATCAGAAGCGCCCGTCTGGCATTTTCCGGAAAGCCGTTTCCGAGAGGGCCTAAAAAGTCGATGGTCTCCCCGGGTTTAAACGTCGAAAATTCCGCGGTCCCGCCGCCAACGACCCGGTAGACTAGCCGGATCGCGCTCTTCCCGTTTATCTTATCCGTCTCGCAGATACTGATGGGTCTTGGCAAAAGTCTTGCGGCGTTCTTCGGATAAAGAGAGAGGAACTGCCCGGGCTTTGCCAAAGTAGCTGCCTCTGTTTCAAGCCAGAGGCTGAAGATCCCGTCGCTTAACGCCTCCTGCTTTATAATAACTGCCGTTTCTTTATGCTTCATAAACGATCTCTCCCCGACAGATGGTATAGCAGACCTTTCCCGTAAGCCTTCTTCCGATAAACGGAGAATTTTCTGCCTTTGAGGCAAAGGGCTTTTCTACCGTCCATTCCGCCTTCGGATCAAAGATCAAAAGGTCCGCGGGCTTACCCTCCTCAAGCGTCCCTGCCGGTAAACCGTAGGCCCTGGCCGGCGCGCTGCTCATCAGCTCCATCAGCTTAAGAAGGCTTAAATGCTCTTTTTCAACTAATTCCGTGATCCCGAGGGCTAACGCGGTTTCAAGGCCGATGATCCCGCTTGGCGCCTCCGGAAACGGAAGTGCTTTTTCTTCGTTTGCGTGGGGCGCGTGATCCGTCGCGATCATATCGATCGTCCCGTCCTGCAGCCCTTCGATGATCGAAAGGCGGTCAGCCTCCTCTCTGAGAGGTGGATTCATCTTCGCAAGGGTCCCGAAGCGCCCGACGGCCTCCTCGGTCAGTGAAAAATGATGGGGCGTCGCTTCCGCGATGACCCGGACGCCCTCTTCCTTTCCCTTTCTGACAAGGGCCACGGCCTCCTTCGTACTGATATGCTGGATATCAAGCGTCACGCCCGTTTCCTTGGCAAGGGCAATATCCCGTCTGACCATCGAGATCTCCGCCTCTCTGTCGGAGCCTTCGAGCCCGAGGGCCGCCGCCGCTTTCCCGGCATTGACGCCGTTTTGTCTGATATAGGCCGGGTCCTCCTCGTGAAGGCTGACCGGAAGCTTCAGTGCTGCGATCTCGGAAAACGCCCGTCTTAACAGCTTTTCATCGGTCACGGGCTTTCCGTCATCGGAAAAGCCTGCTGCCCCGGCTTCCTTTAACGCCCTGTAATCTGCCGCTTCAAGTCCCTGCATCTCCTTCGTGACTGTTCCGACGGCATAGATCCGGATCTTTTCCCTGGCCGCTCTTGCAAGGAGTTCTTTCAGGATCGCGGGATCCGATAAAGGCGGTCTCGTATTGCCCATCATCACGACAGAGGTAAAGCCTCCCTTTGCCGCCGCCATCGCTCCCGTATGAATATCTTCCTTATATATAAAGCCCGGATCCCTGAAGTGCACGTGCACGTCCACAAGCCCCGGCGCCAGACACAGTCCCGTACCGTCGATGATCCGCTCACCGGCTGCCAGCTCTTTCGGGTCAGACGCCGCTTCCGTTTCGCGCGGGTCAGAAGGAGTAACTTTTTTAATACATCCGAGCTTTCCGTCTTCCACGGACAGATCCGCCGTATAGGCAAGCTTCCGTTCCGGGTCCAGAACATGGATATTTTTGATGATGATCTTATTCATAATGTTATCTATATAGTAAACGACAAAACTCTTCTCGTTTTGTCGTTCCATGGTCAGATTATTTCTTCTATATTATATAAGCTCAGCTCACCTTAAACCGTGCTCTCAGGGCATCCTTTTCGTTTCCCGCTTTTTCGATCGACGCGCCAAGGGCCTTTAACTTCAGATGAAAATCCTCATATCCCCGCTCGATATAAACGATATCGTCAATCGTAGATTCCCCCTCCGCCGTCAGGGCCGCTAAGACAAGCGCCGCGCCGGCTCTCAGATCGGGCGCCTGGATCGCCGCGCCGGTCAGTCTGTGTACGCCTTCGATGATCGCGGAGTTTCCTTCCACCTTGATCTGCGCGCCCATCTTCGTCAGCTCGTCCACATACCGGAAGCGGTTCTCGAAAATGCTCTCCGTCACTACACTGGTCCCTTCCGCGATCGAAAGCGAGGTAACGATCTGCGGCTGCAGATCCGTCGGAAAGCCGGGATAAGGCAGCGTCTTGACATGGGTCTTCTGCAGCTTCTTCGCCGCGACGACCCGCAGCTGGTCATCAAATTCCTCGATCTCACAGCCCATTTCCAGAAGCTTTGAGCTGATGGACTCAAGATGCTTCGGGATCACGTTGCGGATCATGATATCGCCCCGCGTGATCGCCGCCGCGAACATAAAGGTTCCGGCCTCGATCTGATCGGGAATGATCGAATAGGTCGTGCCGTGCAGCTTCTCGACGCCCTTGATCCGGATGATATCCGTACCGGCGCCCTTGATATTCGCGCCCATGCTGTTTAGGAAGTTCGCGACGTCAACGACATGCGGCTCCTTCGCCGCGTTTTCGATCGTCGTTTTTCCTTCCGCTAAAGTCGCCGCAAGCATAATATTGATCGTCGCGCCGACCGTTACGACGTCCAGATAAATATGACTCCCTACCAGCCGGTTTGCTTCTGTTATGATCTGGCCGTGTGAGATCTTCACATTCGCGCCTAACGCCTTAAACCCCTTCATATGCTGGTCAATCGGTCTTGAACCGATATTGCAGCCTCCGGGTAACGCAACAGAAGCGCTTCTGTATTTTCCGAGAAGCGCGCCGAGCATATAATAGGAAGCTCTTATTTTTTTGATATAGGATGAATCAACATTACAGGAATGGATCGCGCCGGCCTGGATCCGGACCGTATGCCTGTCGACCCGGTCCACCACAGTACCGATACTCTCCATCGCCTGGATCAGAACGTTTGTATCGCTTACGTCCGGCAGATTTTCAATAACGACCGTTTCGTCCGTCATCAGAGAAGCAGCCAAAATCCCCAGAGCCGCATTTTTCGCACCGCAGATCTCAACCTCTCCTACGAGTGCATTCCCCCCGCATATTATATATTGCTCCAATATTTCACACCCCTGCCGTTAATGGATTGATTCCCCTTATGAATACCCATACACGGAAATTATATTACAGAGGTTCTTATTTGTAAATGTTTAGTTTTGGTCAGATATATCCGAAAACCGAAAGCAGCATCAGGGCGGCAAAGGAAAGTACCGCAAGTACGGAGAAAAAGGCCGTGATCTTTTTAAGCCGCTTTCTTTTGCGCGCCCGGATCCGCTCTGCCCGGGAAGGCTTCTTCGGAGTCGTCTCCTGATCATGTTCTTTCACGGGAACCGGTTCCTGTCGGTCCGGTTCTTCCTCCCATACCTTCATAGCCGTTTCGATCAGATCGTCCACGCGATAATCCCCTGCCACGACCCGCTTATAAAACATATACGCGATCTCTACCGCTTTTTCATCCGTATGATCCGTCCTTGTAATCAGAAATTCCGCAAATTCGGGAAGCGCCCTTTCAACCGGCTCCCCGTACCCCGGCAGGTAGATGAAAAAAGCCAGAGGATCCTTCCCGGGATTTGCTTCGAAGGTATTTCCCGACTCTGCGGCAGGTATCCCCCATCCGCTTATGAAATAAACATATTCCGGTTTGAAAATCACGCCCGTCAGATCGAGCAGGTAGTCCCGAAGGCTTTGATAAAGCCGCCTGATCCCCTGCAGAACGCAGAGTAACTCTTCAGCCGTAAGCTCCTTTTTTTCATACAGCTCCTTTAAGCACTGCTTCCCCGACAGATCAAACAGACAGCTTACCGTACCGTTTCTGTTCTGAAGACGAAAGGGCAGGATCCCGGGGATCCGGTTTTCTAAAAGCATCGGCAGAATATAACACCCGTCTGCTATCTCCTCTCCTTTGAAGGCGTCAGCCGTAAGCGTCAGAATATCATCATTTATCAATATCTTATCCTCCGATCCTGCGCATCCTGGCTTTCAAGAGTACGCACTTCGGCCTTTATCCGCCGCAGCGTCCCCGCGGGGGAAATACGTTTTCCGAAGCAGCAGATATTCTGCGACAGATGCATGGAAGACGTTCCCGACTGTCCGGGCAGGGAAAGCAAGCCGAAAAACCCGCCGAAATAGCGCATGGAGCCCTGCAGGGATATTTCCACCTCCTCTCCCGAAAGGAGGAGCTTCTTCTCATATTCCCAAAGGCCCGTCAGCTTTTCCTCCATGATCTCATCGACAGCCGCCTCCGCTTCCGCATAGGCTTTTTCCTCCGTTTCCTGCTTTTCTGCCCTGACCGTCGCGCTCAGACAGGCCTTTAGCGAAAGGACGCAGTCATGCCGGTAAAAAGCCATAAAGATCACAAACACGACAGAACCTAATATAAGCGGAAACAGCAGGGCCGCTTCGATCGTGACGCTGGCCCTTTTCATCCTTACGGATCCTTCCTTTCTGTTTACCGACCGGATCAATTTCTTCATCCGCTGCCTCCTGAGGGAAGGATCCGGCCCGACAGGCAGGCCGGATCAGGATCATAAGTGAACAGTGGCCAGAATTCAGCGCAAACAGTGTTATACCCAACAAAATACGCCATTATATCTTATACACAACAATACAAGAAATCCGATCAGCTCAAACGGAATAAACGGTATTGAATCGGTCCGTTTTTTATGTACTACTGCCATAAGGACAAGACCTGCTGCCGCGGCCGAAAGAAACCCTGCCGTCAGCGAAAAAAGACAGTCCGGCAGTCCTATGATCCCGCCGAGAGCCAGGTTAACGATGCCGTCCCCCTCCCCCAGGCCGTCATGAAAGCGGCTTAAAAGGAGCAGAAAAGCGCCCGGCAGAAAACCGGCGGCCATCTTAAGAAAGAGCGGAAGAAGGGTCCCTTCGTTTCCGGTTCCTTCTTTAATATACTCAAATAAACTCCATTTATTTATTCCGCTGAGTATAATAAGACCTGTCAGGGAGAGAACGCTCAAAGCTGCGATCCACCCCGGATAAACCACTCTTCTTTTCAGATCCGTATACCCGCAGAGCCCCAAAAGTACAAGGGCGCTTCCGTTTCGCCATAATTCCATATATCTGTTCATATAATAAAAGAAAACACGTTCATGCCTGAGCGCACGGTCCGTAAGCGGATCGACGCCGGTTCAGTCAACGCTTCCGCCGCATCTTGAGCACGGTCTGAATCCCTGACTGACGGCTTCCGACCTTTTCATCGCCCGGATCCACCTCCTTAGGCCGCTGCAGCTTAAACTGTTATGATAACGATCCCCGTTCAGCGTATAGTATAAGACCGCATCCGTTTTTTTCGCGTGACAGCTCTGACAGGGCTTGTATTTCCCGCCGTCTTCGTTTCGTAAGCTCCCGATCTCGCTGCCCGTTGTCTCCCGGATGGAAAGGCGGATATGACTGCAGCTTAAGGTGCTGTGATAGACCGTGCCGGTTTTCGTTACATAGACCTCCGGATCCTCTCCCTCTGTCAGGCTGCCGAAAAGTCCCTTTTCATAACCGATCCAGGTATGCATCAGGCATTGCTGGTGAAGAGGGATGGAGACGAGGTTATCCGGCAGAAAGGGAATACGGACCTCATAGGAGACCGACAGGACAATGAGCTCCCGGTTACCTAAAAGGCTTCCGCTGAAATCAAGTTTATCCAAACCGCCGGCGACTGGCGCTCTTCTCTTGACGCCCTCGTCAAGAAGCGCGAGGATATCCCCGGAAACCATGCTTTCCGTAACCGGCCGAAGATCCCCCGCCGGCGCAGGAGAGCGATCAGACCCATCCCCGGTTCCGGCTTTAAGCTCTCTCTCCGTTTTGGCAAGAGACAGCGTCTTTGCTTCTTCATAAAGCGCTGCCTGCAGATTCATCCCGAATTCAAACAAAGAAAACAAACTGATCAGGGAGAACAGGCCAAGCAGAAACAGGGGTAGAACCAGCGCCGTTTCCACCGTGATGCTGGCCTGTATCTCTCCTGACAAAGGGCTGCGTTTTTCTTCCGTCTGCATGTCCGATTTTCAATAAGCGAAGGACCGTCTTATGCTCCTATGAAATCCATAGTCTGAAAGCAGTCTGCACTCCGCTTCGATATATTCAACGCAGCCGTCGATCCGGAAGCTCTCGTTCTCGCTTTTTCGCATATCAAGCTCAACGATATCCATGAACCGCTTCCGGATATTCACACGGTTCCCGGCATTGGTCTCGCGGATCAGAAAGCCCAGATATTCCTTGTAGGAAAATCCGCTGCCGCCCCCCGCGCCGAGGTAGTCCGATACCCGCGACATTTCATCAAGAGGCAGGATAAAGCTGCTTCTTACCGGCGACGGATCGCACCTGCCGCCGCAAAGCAGCCTGTTCACTTCGATCAGCGCTTCCGCGTAGGCCCAGGCGTAAATGATCGCCTCGCTGAGCACGGCTTTTTCCTCCGGCGCCCCGTTACAGTACCGGGCCGCCAGCTCTTCCGCCTCATACAGCATATCCGGACTGTTCAAGATCACGCAAAGATTCACCTCCTCTCTTGCCGACAGCAGCTTCCCCGTGACTGCCTTCAGGTTTTCCCTGTCGGAAAGCGCGCCGTTTATGAGATATTCCAGTTCACAGGACAGCGCCTGCTCCCCCACGCTCTCCGTATAGCAGCCGAGCTTCTGCAGCAGATACTCCGTAAATACCTCATGGGCCGGACGTCCTTCCAAAGGAACGCATTTTTCCGGAGGATACGCGCCTTCGTTCAGCCCTCTTTTTGAAGGTACATCCGTATCCCCGACACTGTAGAACATTCCGGAAGTTCCCTGCAGCAGAAGATATTCTTCGCTGTCCCTCAGTTCACGGATATATTCTACGGGATACTCTGTCAGACCGCTCTCTCTGAGAGAGCCTGACAGCTCATCAAAAACCCTGAAAAACCGATCCTCATCCGGGACAGAAAAATAATCAACGAAATTCTCCTCCATGGCGGAAAGAAACCTGTTTTCTCCGTATTCCTTCATATATGCGATCGCCTGATTCATCATGGCACCTCCTTCCCCGTCGTTTGCCAGCATATACTGCGTAATTTTCATATCCTCACAGGAAAGACCGTACAGCCTGTCCTCCTTCAGATTTTCCGTCAGATACTCTGTCAGATGATCCCTGACCCTGTTCAGATCTCCTGCTTCTGTCCGGTAACCGGTATCGATATATAAAAGCTCATAACGTTCAAACAGCTTTTGACTGTACTCACCAAAGCAGGAAAACAGCGCCTCCTCCATCGAGAGCTCTGCCTGAAGCGCTGCGCCCTGAAAACGGAGGCTTTCCGTCAGGGCAAGCAGAAAGGCAAACAGCCCTGACAGCAAAAGAGACAAAAATACCGTGATCTCACTCCGAAAGCCCCTTAAGCCTTTAAAGTGCGCCACTGTCCGTCGTTATCCTTTCAAATATGCCGTTGATCAGCGTCGTCAGCTGATCCCTGAAGATCACCACGAGCCCGATCAGCACGACCAAGATCAGGATCATTTCCACCGTTCCGATGCCATCCTCTTCCTGCCAGAATCTTTTCACTGCATCGATCATTCTTTTCATGTATGCATTTCTCCTTTTCAGCTTTTTAAGTCTATTGTTATCTGTTCAGAACCCGCATGGAATTTATACCCAACATAATGATTTTTCATACCTGGAACGATAAAAATGCCGGTATCATGATGACGATGATCACAACAAAGAGCATGAGGAACATGGGGAGCAGCAATTTCGTCCCGGCCTCCTCCGATAAGGCCCTCGCGTGATTTTTCCGTTCCAGAAATGCGCTTTGAAGCTCTCCCGAAAGTTCCCTCTGAATATCGCCTTTTCCCTTGATAACAGCCTGTTCCATGAGATTGACGAGCTGTCGGTATTTCGGCAGTTTACAGCGCATCGCAAAATCCTCATAGGCGGAGATCTCACCGATCCCCTCCTCGAGCCGGCATCTGGTCTTCAGCATTTCCTCATAGACATAGCGGGTCTCCTTCTTCTTTTCTCTCTCTTTTTTGCTCTCATAGTCTTTACACAACTTTAAAAAAATACCCCGCGTTGTCATACCGATACTGTAGAATAATGCGAACTTATTGACGATCATCGGATAGTCGGAAAGCATCTGCCGATCCCTGTCCCGGCTCCTGTTTTTCAGCGCCTCATCCTCCTTCTTATACAGAAGAAATGCCATCACAAGGCCGAGCAGGAAGATAAAAATGCCTTCGTGGGCATCCGCCTCCCGGTAGCTGACAGGGGTATCCCCAAGCGTCGTGGGAAGCATCATATACGCCTCGCTCTTACTTTCCTCCGCCTTCAGCGCGATCTCCGCCCGCAGAGAGTCAAAAAAGCTTTCTTCATCCGTCCGGTCCATCGGATAAACACGGACGTAGAAGGTAAGCTCTCCCGAAAAGCTGTCATACCGGGCGGTCACGATCACCTTCACAACGATCCCCTCTTCCGCGTCCGAAAGCTTTAGGAGATTTGCTTCATTTACGACGCCTGCCGCAGATAGAATCGTCGGATGATCGGTCCGGTAGCTTAACGCAAAAGGGTACCCGGGAAGCGTCTTCGGAAAGGAAAGCGCCTTGGTGACATGATCGGGAGAGGGGTTTTCCAACAATAAAGCAGCCGGTATCTCCGCCTCCAGCTTCTCAAGCATCATGGCAAGCGCTTCATCACTGTATTTCTGCTCTTCTACCTCTAAGGACAGCTTTTCCTGTTCTCCCGTAAGCGCATTGGTCGCAAGCAGCGTAACGGTTTTCGCTTCTCCGTCATAGGCATCCCTTTTGATCAGGCTGCCGTTTTGAAGCTCCCCGCCGCTGCGGCCTTTTCCCTCCGCAAGCACGGCGATCACGCAGGCCGCTGTGATCACGGTCAGGACAGTCTTTACCTTCTTTTCGTAAAAGAGATTGAGTCTCTTCTCAAAACCGGCTTCCGCGCTTAGCCGCTTCAGATCCGTCGTTACCGTTTCGCTGTAAAACCGCCGGAACAATCGCCTTTTCGGTTTTTCCGGCATTTTCTGAAGATAAAACGCAAAAAGCAGGCAGAAGAATCCCACGGAAGTATACACAACAATCATTTTCAAACCTCTTTCTTTTTGAATTTTTACCGTTGCGCTTGCTGATCAAGCGCTTTACCCCACTATTATCATCAAGGCTTTCTGACGATTCGGTTCCTATACCTCGATCGCCACGATCCTTTCCGCCAGCAGATAAGAAGCGCCGTAGAGGACCAGGCAGACAGACATCACGAAAATGCCTGTCAGATTATGGTACAGCGCCTGCATAAAGCTGCCGGTGCTGACGCGGAGATACAGAATGATAAACAGCGGCACAACGCCCATGATCTTCTGTTCAAACCGTTTTCCGGCCAAAAGCACCTCGATCTCCCGTTCCGTTTCGTCCTTTTCCCGCATCATGCCCACGGTAGAGGCGATCATTTTCGGCAGATCGCCGCCGTTTCGCTTCGCGATCCCGAAGATCTCCGCAAAATCCCTGATCTCATCGATATCTGACCGTACCGCGAAATCCGAAAGCATACCTTCGATGGCTATCCCCGTGGTCATGCCTGTCAGCATGCCATTTAGCTCCCTTCCTATCAGGCTGTCTTCCCCGTACAGGGCCCCGATATCCTTTTTTGCTTCATAAAAGGCGTTTTCTATGGAATAACCGGCGCTTAAGGCCGTAGAAACGGAAAGGATCATGTCCCGGAATTCCTTCGACAGCTCCTTTTTCCGTCTGATGATGCCCTCGTCTCTTTTTCGCCTGAAAAAGATCACGATACCCGGTAAAAGAGCGAAGAAAGCCACGGCCGAATCATAGAACAGATAGGCGGTAAAGGCCGCAAGCAGTATATACAATAGGGTAAGCTTCAGTGCTTCCGTCTGCTTTAACCGGTATACGTTATAATTCATGGCGTATCCCTGCCTTCTCAAGCTTTTCGCGGTGAAAAAGCGGATTCATTTTGCGGTAACTTCCCCGGATCTTCCCATCCGGCGTATCCTCTGCCTTCTCCTCAAAAACATACAGGCATTTTGTCTCTATGCTTTCCTGCGAAAGCCCGATGACCTCCCGGATTTCCAGCAGATGCCTGCTCTTATCCCGGAGCCTCCCTAACTGCACGATGATATCGATCCCCGAGGAGATCTGGCGTCTGATCGAGGAAACCGGCATATCCGAAGACATGAGCATCATCGCCTCTAACCGCGACAGAGCGTCCGCCGCGCTGTTTGCGTGGATCGTTGACAGCGACCCGTCCATCCCGATATTCATCGCCTGCACCATATCGACGGCCTCCTCTCCCCGTACCTCCCCGACAATGACCCGGTCCGGGCGCATCCGTAGGGACGCCTTGATCAGGTCCCGGATGGTGATCGGCTTACAGCCCTCCACATTGGCGTTTCTGGTCTCCAGCCGCACCAGGTTTTCGATCCCCATCAGCTGCAGCTCGGCACTGTCTTCGATCGTGATGATGCGCTCTGTTTTCGGGATATACCCGGACATGATATTTAAAAAGGTCGTTTTTCCCGAGCCTGTCCCGCCGCTGATGATCAGGTTGTATTTTGCCGCTACGAGCATTTTCAGAAAATCCAGGATCTCCCTGCTCACCGAGCCGAGAGCAAGCAGCTTTTCAGCGCTGACCGGCTGCTTCGGAAAGCGGCGGATCGTTAAGATAGGCCCGTTCAGCGCTACCGGCTCCAAAACCACGCTGACCCTGGCGCCGTCCGGCAGTCTCGCGTCAACGATGGGGGAAGCCGTATTCACCGTCCGGTTTGCTCCCGCGACAATTTGTTGGATAATATCCTGAAGCCGCTCTTTTGAGGCAAAAGCCCTGCCGCTGTCATAGAGTTTCCCGCCCTTCTCGATAAAGATGTTGTGTAAACCGTTTACCATGATCTCCGTCACCTCTTCATCGTCGATCAGGCTCTGCAACACATCGAGCCGTCTAATGGCGTTAAAGACCTCCTGTCTGAGGAACAGCTTATCCGGAAGGGACAGCCGCCTCATCCGGCTTAAATTCCGGATCGCCTCATCGATCCGCTCAAGCACTGCCTCGTCATTCACGCCGGGCAGCATGGAAAGCTCCCGTCTGACCTCCTGTTTTAAGGCTTCGGCTTCCGCGTGTATGCTATCGTTGATAATAATCCCTCTTTTCTCAGATGATCTGCCAGAATTTTACTGCTCCTTAACCCCATCCGCTGCTCTTTGCCGATCTCCTCGAAAAAGGGCAACTTAAGCTCCCGAAACCTTTCTGTCAGGCTGCTTCCTGCAGGGTCTCCTCCTGTCTTGCCGGGTGCCGAAGCCAGGAATTCCCGGAATTCATCGATCTTTGCCATGGAGATCCTGTCGCTTCGCACCGGCATCAGAACAAGGCCGCAGAGCTTCAAAAGCTCCGTAAGTCCCCGGACGCATGGCCCCGGATCTAACAGGATATGGTCAAAACCGCTGCTATTGTCTAAAAAGGACAGTACCGCAAGGAGCTGTTCCGGCTCCATCTCCTGCAGCTCCGCTTCCGAGGACGGAACCATGTACCACAGACCGTTTTTCTCCTTCAGATAGCTTTGCAGCGCATGTAAAACATCCTCGCCGTTCAGCGTATGATCATAGATAAGATCGCTGAAATTCCGCTGATTTCTTATACCCAACATCTTTTCAAGACCGCTGTAGCCCTCCATATTGATATAAAGCACCTTCGCTTCCTTTGACAGCAGTTCTCCGAGCGTCAGACAGAGCGTCGTTTTCAGCGCATGCCCGATCGGAGAGTAAACGCAGATCAGGTGATTTTCCGGGGTGATGACCGGAGGATCCGAAATCCCGCCGTAAGGAACGAAGCGATGATCAGTATGCTCCGGGAAAGCGGGGTTTGGATCCGTTTCCGATACCGTCCCAAGGATCTTTGCGGCGGATTGATACTTATAGATATAGCGGACCCCG
>JAILQQ010000207.1 GCA_024698885.1 Lachnospiraceae bacterium
CAGCCCATGATCCCCTGGTCATCATGAAGGCTGGCCGGAACGATATACTGATCCATCTGCTCAAGCGGCTTTGCCTTGATATACCGGTTCAGACGCGCGGCAGTCTTCTCCCGCACCAGTTTAAACAACTGCTCCTGATGCATGACGCCGCCGCCGAGAATGATCCGCTGCGGTGAAAGGATGCAGATCGTATTCACCATGGCCTGCGCCAGATAGGAAGCCTCTAATTCCCATACCTCCGGCTTGTCCGCCAGCTCCTTCCCCGTTTTGCCCCAGCGTTTTTCGATCGCCGGCCCCGAAGCCATCCCCTCGAGACAGGTATGATGGAAGGGACAATTGCCTTCAAAGGTATCTCCCGGCTCCCGCTCCATGATCATATGCCCCGCCTCCGGATGCAGCATCCCGTGGAGCAGCTTTCCGTTTGTCATGATACCCGCGCCGACGCCCGTGCCAAAGGTGTAATACACCACATCCTGAAGGCCCTTTGCCGCGCCGTAGGTCACCTCGCCGAGCAGAGAGCCGTTCACGTCGGTATCAAATCCGATGGGAACCTGCAGCTTGTCCTTGAAATATCCGACGATATCGCAGTTCTGCCAGCCCTGCTTCGGCGTCGAGGTGATATAGCCGTAGGTGTCGGAATCCCGGTTCAGATCCACGGGTCCAAAGCACGCGATCCCGAGTGCCGCGATCTCCTTGTCCTTAAAATACGCCGCGATCGCCGGCAGCGTCTCCTCCGGCGTTGTCGTCGGGATCGAGGTCTGCTCAAGGATCGATCCGTCCGCCTTCCCGATGGCACATACCATCTTGGTGCCTCCTGCCTCCAAAGCTCCGTACATCATATTCTCTTCCTCCTTTCCTGCGCCGATTCGCTTGCGAATCGTGCGCTTAGGTGCGAACCTGTTCGCACCGATCCGGTCAGGTTTCCTGGCCGGATCATTTCACTGCCTGCGCCGATTCGCTTGCGAATCGTGCGCTTAGGCATGAACTTCAGTTCATGCCGATATTTGATTCCCCGTATACAGGCTGTAGTATTTTCCTTTTTCCGCCATGAGCTGCTCATGGGTGCCCCGTTCAATGATCCTGCCCTGCTCTAACACCATGATACAGTCGCTGTTGCGGATCGTCGCGAGCCTGTGGGCGATCACGAAGGTCGTCCGCCCCTTCATCAGCCCGTCCATTCCCGCCTGCACCAGCTTCTCGGTACGGGAATCGATGGAGGAGGTCGCCTCATCAAGGATCAGGACCGGCGGATCGGCAACGGCGGCTCTGGCGATGGACAAAAGCTGTCTCTGCCCCTGGGAAAGGCTTCCGCCGTCGGATTTTAACATGGTCTGATAGCCCTCCGGCAGTCTCGCGATAAAGCTGTGGGCGTTTGCGAGCTTCGCCGCCGCGATCACTTCCTCGTCCGTGGCGTCAAGGCGTCCGTAACGGATATTCTCCATGACCGTTCCCGTAAAGAGATGGGTATCCTGCAGGACGATCCCTAAGGAACGGCGCAGGTCCTCCTTGCGGATCTTATTGATATTAATGCCGTCATAGCGGATCTTTCCGTCCTGAATATCGTAAAAGCGGTTGATCAGGTTCGTGATCGTGGTCTTTCCGGCGCCCGTCGAGCCGACAAAGGCGATCTTCTGACCGGGGGTCGCGTAGAGGTCGATATGATGCAGCACCTGCTTCTCCTCGGTATAGCCGAAATCCACATCGTCAAAGACCACATCGCCCTTAAGCTCCGTGTAGGTCGTCGTGCCGTCATCCTTATGATAATGCTTCCAGGCCCAGAGCTCAGTCCGCTCCTCTGTCTCCTGAAGCTCTCCGTTTTCGTAAACGGCGTTCACCAGGGTCACATAGCCCTCGTCCTGCTCCGGCTCCTCGTCCATCAGTTTAAAGATCCGTTCCGCGCCGGCGAGAGCCATAACGATGCCGTTAAACTGTTGACTGATCTGGTTAATGGGCATCATCACGCTCTTATTGAGAGTCAGATAGCTTGCTAAAGACCCAAGCGTAAACCCGCCGAACCCGCTCATCGCAAGGAGCCCGCCTACTAACGCACAGAGCACGTAGCTGACATTGGCCAACTGGGCATTGATCGGCCCCAGGATATTCACAAACTGGTTCGCGTTCTTCGCGCTTTCGTACAGGGCTTCGTTAAGACAGTCAAAACGTTCGATGCTCTCTTCTTCATGGCAGAATACCTTGACGACCTTCTGGCCGTTCATCATCTCCTCGATATGCGCGTTCAGTGTGCCCAGATTCTTCTGCTGCTCCATAAAATACATGCCGCTGCGGCCCACTGCCTTGCCTGTCGCAAAGAGCATCACTCCCACCACGCATACGGTCACCCCCGTCAGGGGAAGGCTCAGCACGATCATGCTCGAAAAGACGCTGACGATCGTAACCGCGCTCTGCAGAAACTGGGGCATGGCCTGGGCGATCATCTGGCGCAGCGCGTCCACGTCATTGGTATACACCGACATGATATCCCCGTGGGGATGGGTATCGAAATAGCGGATCGGTAGCTTCTCCATCCGGGCAAAAAGCGTTGTCCGGATCTTTTTCAGCGTCCCCTGGGTCACATAGATCATCATCTTGTTCTGCATGAACGTACAGCCGACGCCGATCAGATAGATCACGGCCATGACGCGGATCGCGTGTAAAAGCGGCGAAAAATCGGGATCCTTTACACCGATCAGCGGCGTGATATAGTCGTCCACCAGCGTTTTCATAAACAGCATGCCCCGGACAGAGCAGAGCACGCTTCCGAAGATCCCGGCCACCACGAGGATCAGATGCAGCTTATAGTCCTCCCAGACATAGGCTAAAACCCTTTTCAGGATCTTACCCGGGTTTTTCAGCTTGGGGCGAGGGCCGACGTTGCGGCCGCGGCCCATTTTTATTTCCTTCGGTTGTTGTTCTGCCATGTTATTTTTATCTCTCCAAGTTCTTTGCCCCGCCACGTGCATCCGAGGGTCTCCGAAACTTGCCCCGGCTTCCCACTGCGTGTTCTGTGCGTTGCCATGATTTTCGCTTCATATCTGCGCCGATTTGCTCCGCAAATCGTGCGCTTAGGCATGAACCTTGGTTCATGCCGATTCGGTCAGGTTCCCTGACCGAATCATTTCCTTAAAGCAGGGCAAGTTTCTCGCCTGCGCCGACTTGCTCTGCAAGTCGTGCGCTTAGGTGCGAACCTGTTCGCACCGATTCGGTCTGCAAGCAGACCGAATCATTTCCTCTCTGCGCCGATTTGTCTGCAAATCGTGCGCTTAGGCATGAACCTTGGTT
>JAILQQ010000238.1 GCA_024698885.1 Lachnospiraceae bacterium
TATCTGTTCAGGACAGCACGAAGCACTTGCTGTTTGGGGTGTACCAAAATGCAGGTTTTGCGATATGGTCCGTTGTTTTGCAAAGAAAACCCTGAAAACTGATTTATATTATTAGAGTAAGGAAGCGGTGGGACAGGAGAAAAACAGATGAGTAAAACGGAGAAATATGTCGCATATCTGGCGACTTATACGAGCGAAATGAACGGCAAGGGGATCCGGATCTATGATGTGGATGTGGAAAACGGCCGGATGACGGAAAGAGAGCAGATCGAGATCACGAATGCCTCCTATGTCACGATCTCCCACAACGGAAAATACCTTTATTCGATCACGGATATGGGCGTTGTAGCGTTTTCCATTCTGGAGGACGGGAGCTTAAAGAAGCTGAACCGGGCTTCGATCAACGGGATGCGCGGCTGTTATCTGTCTACCGATTATTCTGACAGCTTTCTGTTAGTGGCCGGATATCATGACGGGAAGATCACGGTGTTGAAGCTTAAAAAAGACGGGGCGGTGGATAAGATTACGGATGAGGTCTTTTTAAAGGGCGTCGGCAGCATCGCGGAACGGAATTTCAGACCGCATGTCAGCTGCGTGAAGATGACGCGGGATAACCGGTTCGTCTGTGCGGTGGCAAACGGTAACGACCACGTGATGGTTTATGAGCTGAACCACAGGACCGGGAAGCTGAAGCTTTCGGATATCGTCCGTTCCGAGCAGGACAGCGGTCCCAAGTATATCAAATTCCGACGTGACGGGAAATATGCATATGTCATTCACGAGATCCTGGATACGATCGATGTATACAGCTATGAGACGGACAGTAACGGGAATCCGGTATTTACAAAGATCCAGAAGGTCCCCACGCTGAACGATTACCATGCGGGCGGCTCCGCGGCCTGCGCCATGGATTTTTCGCCGGATCACCGATACCTGTTCTGCAGCAATGCAGGCGATAACTCCGTAGGCGCCTTTTCGATCGATGAGAAGACCGGGATGTTAGAGAAACGTTTTGTGCTGCCGATCAGCGGGGAGTATCCGAAGGATATCCTATGCTTCCCGGATATGCGCCATATTTTAAGCGTCAACAACGAATCGGACTCCGTAACGTTTTTCACGCTGGATCTTACGAAGAATACGATTGTGATGAACGGGCCGGAAGTGAAGGTGCCCAAAGGAAACTGTATTGTCATGAAGAAGATCTCATAAGCCATGAAAAAGTATATTTTTATAATTTGTGCCGTATGCGTTTGTTTGCTGACGGTGCCGGTGTCGGCGGGGAATCTGCTGACGGAGAGTAAAACGGAGAACAGAAAGAGCGGCGATGCGGGCGCGGATAAGGACAGACGGGTCATGACCATCGAGGACTATCTGCTTGACGGCGCGGCTGTGGGAGAGCAGGACCTGGAGGGGCTTGATACGCAGGAGGACGATGCTTATGATGCGGTGCCCGGGGATATGGGACTTCCGGAAACGGAAGGAGGCGCGCAGACGCAGACGGCAGGCCGCGCAAAGGTCGATGACTGGAAGCTGATCCTTGTTAATAAGCAAAATCCCGTACCGGAAGGCTATGACTCCCACCTGACCGGTCTGAACGAGAGCAAGCAGGTGGACAGGCGGATCGTAAACAGCGTCATACGCCTGATGGAAGGGGCAAAGCAGGACGGGATCGACCTGATCATCTGCTCCGCGTATCGCAGCTATGAACGCCAGGAGGAGCTCTTTCACAATAAGATCGACAAGCTGATGGCATCCGGCCTTACCTATTATGATGCCTTTAAAACAGCCTCCTATTCGGTGACGATCCCCGGTACCAGTGAGCATCAGCTGGGTCTTGCACTTGATATCATCACACCGGGCTATACGGACCTGGATGCCGGCTTTGCCGAGACGGAGGCCGGGAAATGGCTTGTTGAAAACGCGCCGGATTATGGATTTATCCTGCGCTATCCCGAAGGGAAGGAGCATATTACCGGCATTATCTTCGAACCCTGGCATTTTCGGTATGTGGGGGAAGAGAATGCGAAGATCATGACGGAGCAGGGATTGACATTAGAAGAATATGTTGAAGAGTAACAGTTCAGGACAGCAGAAAGAACGGGAGAGATTTTGTATCAGATATTAGCAGAGGACGGACGGGCGAAAAGAGCCCGGTTTACAACCATACACGGAACAGTGGAAACGCCGGTATTTATGAACGTGGGTACCGCCGGCGCGATCAAGGGCGCCGTTTCCAGCATGGATTTGAAGGAGTTAGGGTGCCAGATCGAGCTGTCCAATACCTACCATCTCCATGTGCGGCCGGGCGATCAGCTGATCCATGATCTGGGCGGTTTACATAACTTCATGGTCTGGGACAGGCCGATCCTCACAGATTCCGGCGGTTTTCAGGTGTTTTCCCTGAGCTCTTTACGTAAGATCCGGGAGGAGGGCGTTTCCTTTCATTCCCATGTGGACGGCAGAAAGATCTTTATGGGGCCGGAGGAAAGCATCCGGATCCAGTCAAATCTCGGTTCCACGATCGCGATGGCCTTCGACGAATGCCCGCCGGCGCTTGCGGAACGGGAATATGTAAAGCCCTCGGTGGAACGGACGACCAGATGGCTTATCCGCTGCAGGGATGAGCTTCAGCGACGGAAGAACCTTCCGGATACCATCAATCCCGATCAGTTACTGTTCGGGATCAATCAGGGAGCGATCTATGAGGATATCCGGATGGAACACGCCAGGGTGATCTCCGAACTGGAGCTTGACGGATACGCGGTCGGCGGACTCGCGGTGGGAGAGACCCATGAGCAGATGTATCAGATCTTAGACTGCACGGTCCCTGAACTTCCGCGGAACAAACCCGTCTATCTCATGGGCGTCGGAACACCCGAAAATATCCTGGAAGCGGTGGATCGGGGGGTGGACTTTTTCGACTGTGTCTACCCGTCCCGAAACGGGCGCCACGGCCATGCCTATACGAAATACGGCAAAATGAACCTGATGAACGTATGCTATGAGAAGGATATGCGGCCGCTGCAGGAGGACTGCAAATGTCCGGCGTGCCGGCATTATTCCAGGGCCTATATCCGGCATCTCCTGAAGGCAAAGGAAATGCTCGGGATGCGCCTCCTTGTGATGCATAATCTATATTTCTACAATCATATGATGGAGGAGATCCGGCAGGCGATAGAGGAACACCGTTTTTCAGCCTATAAGGAGGAAATGCTCCTGTCTTTAAAACAGGGCGGATCCGCATGAACCTGTTCATGCCGTCATTTAAAAAAATAAAGCGGTTGTGCAAAAGAGAATAATTGTGTATGATATAAAAGTTCAGTCTGACGACTTCGTCTGCTGGACTTTTATCGTGAACAGGAGGATAAAGTAATGGGTATATTTTTGACGGAAGCCGCAGGCGGAAGCAGTTCGATCATCATGTTAGTGGTTTATATCGCGATCTTCGGCGGTATCATGTATTTCATGATCTTCAGGCCGCAGAAAAAGGAGCAGAACCGCGTCGCGGCCATGTTGGCGGATCTTGCGATCGGCGACAGCGTATTAACGAGCAGCGGCTTTTACGGCACGGTGATCGATATTCAGGATGATACGGTGATCGTGGAGTTCGGCAGCAATAAAAACTGCCGTATCCCGATGCAGAAAAGCGCTATCACACAGGTGGAAAAGAGTGAGGGATAAAGATGGAGTATAAGATCGGAGTGATTCCGGGCGACGGGATCGGACCGGAAATTGTCGCCCAGGCGAGAAAGGTACTCGACAGGGTCGCGTCATTATACGGGCATACCTTTGCGTATCGGGAGCTGCTTTTGGGCGGCGCCTGTATCGACCGCCACGGCGTACCGATCACGGATGAAACCGTTGAGGGCGCCAGGGCCTCTGACGCCGTGCTGATGGGCTCGATCGGCGGAGACGCGAAGACCTCGCCCTGGTATAAGCTCGAGCCGAAGAAACGTCCCGAGGCAGGACTTCTCAGTATCCGGAAGGCTTTGGGGCTTTTTGCGAATCTGCGGCCGGCGGTTCTGTATCCGGAGCTTGCCGGAGCCTGTCCGCTTAAGCCTTCCCTGACGGAGGGCGGTTTTGATATCCTGATCCTTAGGGAACTGACGGGCGGCCTGTATTTCGGCGACCGCCATACAGCAGTGGAGAACGGCCTGAGAACGGCGGTGGATACTTTGACCTATAATGAAGAGGAGATCCGCCGGATCGCCGTGAAGGCTTTTGAGATAGCGAGAAAAAGGAAGCATTCGGTCATCAGCGTGGACAAGGCGAATGTCCTCGATTCCTCGAGGCTCTGGCGGGCCGTGACCGAAGAGGTCGCAAAGGACTATCCGGATGTGACGCTTTCCCATATGCTCGTTGATAACTGCGCGATGCAGCTTGTCAGGGATCCGAAGCAGTTTGATGTGATCCTGACGGAGAATATGTTTGGTGATATCCTGTCGGATGAAGCCAGCATGATCACGGGCTCGATCGGCATGTTAGCCTCGGCGAGCCTGAATGATACAAGCTTTGGCCTCTATGAGCCATCCCATGGCTCGGCCCCCGATATCGCGGGACAGGATAAGGCCAATCCCATCGCGACGATATTGTCCGCTTCGATGATGCTCCGCTATTCCCTTGACAGACAGGAAGAAGCGGATGCGATCGACCGCGCGGTTTCGCAGGTGCTTGAGGACGGTTACCGCACTGGCGATATCATGACAGAGGGCTGTCAGTTAGTCGGCACGAAGGAGATGGGAGACCGCATCGTCGAGCGGATCAGAAAAGATTAACATAAATTATATTATGTAAACCATAGG
>JAILQQ010000038.1 GCA_024698885.1 Lachnospiraceae bacterium
CAACGCCCGTTTCGGGGATCCGGAGGCGCAGGTCGTGCTGCCGAGGATGGAAAATGACCTGATCGATGTGATGGAGGCCTGTACGGAGGGAAGACTTGAGGAGATAACGCTTCGTTTTGCCGATAATGCGGCCGTTTGCGTAGTCTTAGCTTCGGAGGGATATCCGGTACAGTATGAGAAAGGAAAGGTTATTACGGGACTCGAAGCCTTTGATGAGAAACCGGGCTATTACTGTTTCCATGCCGGCTCAAAAAAAGAGGGAGAAGAGATCGTGACAAACGGCGGAAGGGTCCTTGGCGTGACCGCCTGCGGCAAGACGCTCCCAGAGGCCAGGGCCAATGCCTACAAGGCAGTGACCTGGGTGGATTTTTCCAATAAATATTACCGGAAGGATATCGGTAAGGCGATCGACGAAGCGTAAATCTTTTGTATAGGAAACGGACAAAATCCGTGCGCATCCTGCCGGAGGCTAATCGAAGACGAATTAATTTAATTCGTTTACGATATACGAATTTATTTAATTCGTTTACGATATATTGACAGATTTCGGGTGCGGTTGTATGATATATTATGTGAACCTGTTCGGTCAACGAAGGGTGCCGTGGGTTCAGGGGTATAAATAATCGGAAATGATTGACCGGAACGGGTTATAAAGGGTATAAACCGCTTTCCGGCTAATATGAGGGGTCATTCAAATGCTTATACGACTGCTGCAAAGGACTCTCTCTGCGGCTTTGGTTACTCTTACCATGACTGTCGTCATGTTTATTCTGATGACAGTTGCTCCGGGGGCGACGCTGACGCCGGTTTACGGCGAAACGGCCGTCAAGGGGACGGTAACAGCCAGGAGTGGTTTTGTCCGCAAGGACGCATCCACCTCCTCGAGCTGCGTTTTTTGCGTATCGAAGGATGATGAAGTAGCAATACTGAGCGAAACGACTTCCCCCGATAATAAAAAATGGTATCTGATAAAGGTAGGAGATTCAACCGGGTATATCAGGGCCGATCTGGTCGCAAAATCCCAGACAAAAGTAGAAGTGAGCACGAATACGGATCAGGCTGCGGGCGCGGTGGCGGCACCGGCGGCTGCGCAGACAGCAGCTGCTCCTGCGGCCGCTTCCCCTGTGAGCGGAACGGTTAACGGCGATCAAACGATTGTCCGGGCAGGTCAGTCTACCCAGACAAACGTGATCACCTCCCTTAGCAAGGGCACGACCGTTACCGTGACCGGCGCAAAGACCGGTACCGATAACAGCAAATGGTATCAGGTAGGCGTCGTAAAGGACGGTATGCAGTACGCGGGCTATATCCGGGCGGATCTGGTATCGGTGTCGGGGGAGGTTCCGATGCTTCCGGCGGACGGGACGGTGACGGTTTCTGCGGCAAACGGAACCGGTCAACCTGTGACCGGTACGGTCACGCCGCTGTCGGCCGGGGAACAGTTCCGGGCGGGCAGCGTCGTCTCTTCGATCCAGGTAGGCAAGGTAAAAGGAATGGGCGTCAACGTCCGGGAGGCACCGGTAAGCGGGAATGTTGTGGCGGTCGTGTCATCGGGCCAGCCGCTCACGGTGACCGAATTTGTCAGAGGAGATGACGGCAATATCTGGTGCAAGATCGCCATTATCTATAATAAAGCGCCTCAGAACGGCTATATCCGTTCGGATTTTATCGAAGGCATCAATCTTATGAATCCTGAGGGCGTCATGCCCGTCACAGCAGCCGCGGAAGTGCCTGTACAGGCTCCTGCGGCAGCTGTCGTTTATACGCAGGACGCGGATTTTGAATCTACCATCGCCGTTTTCCCCGAAAGCTATAAGGATCCTCTCAGGCAGCTGCATGAGAAGTATCCGAACTGGATCATCAAACCGGTCAATACGGATCTGGACTGGTCAACGACGATAGAACGGGAAAGCTCCGTGGGGAAGAATCTTGTTTCGCAGCGCTCTATCTCCTCCTGGAAATCCACCGAGCCGCAGGCCTATAACTGGCAGAGCGATACCTGGTACGGTTTCGACGGCGGCAGCTGGGCTTCGGCTTCAAAGGAGCTGATCAGCTATTACATGGATCCGAGAAATTTCCTGGATGAGAACGGCATTTTCCAGTTTGAGACACTGGAATACCAGGATTACCAGAATACGGAAGGGGTGCGCGGCGTCCTGGAGGCGACGTTCCTTGCCGGCGAGTATACGGATACGGACGGACAGACAAGAAGCTACGCGGATACCTTTATGGAGGCGGGACGGCAGTACGGCGTCAGCCCCTATCATCTGGCATCCCGCTGTATTCAGGAGCAGGGGCTGAACGGAACGAGTGAGAGCATCGCGGGCAACGTGCCGGGGCTTGAAAACCTCTTTAACTATTACAATATCGGGGCCTACGCGGCAAACGGCAATACCGCGCCGATCAACGGACTGATCTACGCTTCCGGGACGGACGAGGATTACCTGAGACCCTGGAACAGCCGCTACCGTTCCATTTTTGGCAGCGCCCGGTATATCAGCGACAAATATATCCAGAAAAAGCAGAATACGCTGTATTTCGAAAAATTCAACGTGGTAAACAGCGAAAACGGTATCTATTCCCATCAGTACATGAGCAATATCCTTGCGACCTCCGCCGAGGCCTCAAGGCTCAGAAAGGCTTATTCGGATCTGAATACGACGCTTGTTTTCCTGATCCCCTATTACAAAGATATGCCGGAATTCCCGTGCGAGAAGCCGACCGGGGACAGCAATCCGAACAATTACCTGTCGGCGCTTTGGGTAGAGGGCTATGCGCTGACGCCGGAATTCAATACCGCCGTCAGTACGTATTATCTGATCGTGGACGGGAGCTGTGAGAGCATCAATATCGGCGCCAGCACGGTAACGGATACGGCCTCGGTGGGCGGTACCGGGATCGTCCCGATCAACAGCGGTACGAATACGCTTACCGTTGCCTGCAAGGCGCAGAACGGTAACTCAAGATTATATACCATTATAGTCCAGAAGAACTGATATGACAGGGAAAGGAGTTTTTATGAACGCCAAAATCAGAAGATGGACCGGCCTTGCCGTTTCGCTTTTCATCATGGGAGGAGTGGTGATGCTGCCCGGGATCAGGGTTTATGCCGCGGGCACCGTGACTGTGACAACGGACAGTGAAGCCGGCGCAGCGCTTGGGGCGCCCGTCACGGTAACATTTGAGGCAGCCTCTGACGGAGACGGCGCGGAGCCGCCGTCCATTACAGTCGATTATGATCCAAACCGCTTAGAGCTCACGGATGCGGGCGGCGTGGAATACGGCGGCGGAGGCGGATCGGTCTTCTTCAGCGACATGAGCGCTACGCTGACGTTTACGACGCTCTCCGGCGGAAACGCGGTAGTGACCGTCAGCGCGATCCTCGACGGAGACGGCGCGGAGGTTCCGACGGGAAGCGTGACGATCCCGGTGGAGGGCGAGGATACCGCCGCCCTGCTTTCGGAAAACGCGGCCGTGATGCCGCCTTCGGATACCGGCGTGACGGCGCAGACCATTCCCTCTTCCGATAGTTCCGTCATGATCTCCACGGTTTTTCCGAGCGAATATATGTTCCCATATTTTCATAAGGAGACGATCGTTTATCAGGGAACGCAAACAGAGGCCGCGAAGTTTGATATGGGAGATGTCGTTCTGCTGTATACCACTGACCAATCCGGTCAAAATGGCGCGTTCAAGATCTATAATGAGGCTTCGGGGGAATTATCCGATTTCAGACCGATCGAAGGACCGGAGGACAAATATATCATCATTCTGAAGGCCCCTGTGGATGTGGAGCCGCCGGCGGGATATTCCAAGGCGACGCTCATGTGGAATGATGACCAGAGCTTTGAAGCCTATCTGCAGATCGGAGACGGTGAGGAGGCCGTCAATCCGGACTTCTTCCTGCTTTACGCCATCAGCTCCGAGGGAAATACCGGCTGGTACAGGTATGATAAGGTGGAAGGCACCTACCAGCGTTACGATATGGATACCGCAGGTGAGGGCGTTTCCGAGGATGAGGAGGAATTTTCCCTTTTTGGCATTCCGCTCCTTGGCTGCATTATTATCGGCGTGCTTGCGCTGCTTGTGATCATTATGCTGATCATTCTGATCATTTCCCTGTTAAAGATCAAGGAATATGAAAGCTACGAATATATAGACGAGGATGAAGAGGCTCCGCCTGCCATGCAGGGCACAGAGCAGGCGCAGGTGAGACCTGCCGGAAGACAGACCGGACGCATCCCGCCCCTTGAGGAGCCTGAGGATGAGGAGCTCTTTGATCCGAGACAGGCGAAGAAGGAGAAAAAGGAGAAAGAAAAGAAAGAAAAGAAGAAGCGCCCGGAGGAAAGCGGAAGCCTTGATTTTGAGGCGATGCAAAGCGCGATGAAGAGCGAGGATGACAGAAGGCCGCGGGGTAACGAAGAGGGGAGACATTCCGCTTCCTTACCGGAACAGAAGCCTGAAAAACAGCCGCATTTTGATATATCAGAGCAGAATACGGGGTCGTTGCCCGAACCGGATGCCGTTACACCGTCCGGACCGCTTGCACGCTCTGTGATCGATACGCCGCTTCCGAGACAGGAGCATAAGCCTGTATCGCCGGCTGTCGCGGTCGTAACGGCCGCCGCCGAGGAGAAGTTAGCGGAGCAGAGGCGCTTGGCTGAAGCAGAGGCGGCTAAACAGAAAAAACAGGCGGCTTCCCAGAGCCCGTTAAAGAGCGACGCTAAGCAGACGAAAGCGGCGGACTTTTCCGCTGAGCCTGCGAGGCCGAAGCAGACAGGGCAGCCTCAGCCTGTGGCAGGAGGACGGCAGTCCGCGATGGGTGCCGGCGCGCAGCCTTCCGAAGAGGACAGAAGAAGAGAGCATCTTCTGCAGGCGGCGAAGCAGCCGGAGATCGCGGTGGAACATGAGCCTCAGGGCATGTCCTATCAAAATGCCCCGCAGTATGGCGGTTCCTACGGACAGGATCCCTACAGCGGAAATGGCGGCGCCTATTACGGCCAGGGATATGGCCAGCCGGCTTACGGGCAGGGCGGCTACGGCTATCAGTACGGTGGTATGAATGCCCAGTACCAGTATGGGCAGGATCAGTACGGAAACCAGTACTATGAACCGCAGCAGCAGATGCCGACGCCGAGCCAGCCTACTTATAACAGAGAGCAGTTTTCCGCCGGACCGGTTGCGCAGGGCTACGCCCAGAACGCTTATGCCCAGGGACAGCAGGCCGGCGTGACGGATAATACGGAGAATTTTGAACTGGATGACGATTTTGAATTTGAGTATCTGAATATGGGAGACAATTAACGGATGTCATTAAAGTATACGGAAAATGCGAAAAAAGCCATTTCACTGGCATCAAAAACCTCGAGAAAGCTGAAGCACAGCTATGTGGGAACAGAGCATCTGTTAGTCGGACTGATCCTGGAGCGGGAGGGCGTCGCGGCCCGCGTGCTGACCGAAAACGGCGCGAAGGAATCTGATATTGAGACACTTATAGAGGAGCAGATCGCCCTGATCGGGGATACGGCTGTCAAGGAAAGAAAGGGCAATACGCCAAAGCTCCAGGAGATCCTGGAGATAGCGGACGGCGTTGCCGATTCCTTCCGGGCCAGAGAGATCGGCACCGAGCATCTCCTGATCGCCCTGATCAAGGATATGGATAACCTGGCGATCCGGATCTTAAATACCTTAAACGTCAATATCCAGAAGCTGTATCTGGATACCCTTCTTTCCATGGGAGAGGATCCGGGAGAGTACCGCGAGGAGCTGCAGAACGCCAGATTCGGGGCGCAGAGAAGAGCGACGCTGACGGAGGGCGAAGGGCTTTTGGTTGACCAGTACAGTCGTGATATCACGGCTCTTTCCCGGGACGGAAAGCTTGACCCTGTGATCGGGCGGGAAACGGAGATCCAGCGGATCATTCAGACCCTGAGCAGACGGACCAAGAACAATCCCTGTCTGGTCGGAGAGCCGGGCGTTGGCAAAACGGCCATTGTAGAAGGGCTTGCCACGAGGATCGTTGTCGGGGACGTACCGAAATCACTGCTCGGAAAGCGGGTTCTCACGCTTGACCTGTCTGCCATGGTAGCCGGCAGCAAGTACCGGGGCGAGTTTGAGGAACGGATCAAGCGCGTGATCAACGAGGTGATCTTTTCCGGCAATATCATCCTCTTTATCGATGAGATCCATACGATCATCGGCGCGGGCGGCTCGGAGGGCAAGATCGACGCCTCCAATATCTTAAAGCCCTCTTTAGCCAGAGGCGAGATCCAGCTGATCGGGGCAACGACCTATGATGAATACCGGAAATATATCGAAAAGGACGCGGCGCTTGAGAGGCGCTTCCAGAAGATCCTGGTGGAGGAGCCCTCGGAGGAGGATTCCATCGCGATCTTAAAAGGACTCCGCAGAAGCTACGAAAAGCACCACGGCGTGGAGATCACGGATGAAGCGTTAGAGGCCTGCGTACGGTTATCGACCCGCTATATCAACGACCGCTTCCTGCCGGACAAGGCGATCGATCTGATGGATGAATCCGCGGCGAAGGTACGGCTGACGCTTTACAAAAAAGAGGATAAGAACAGTGATTTCTCCCGGAAAATGCGGGAGTTTGACGATGAAAAGGAACTGGCGCTCCGGGAAGACCGGGTGACGGATTATGCGGCTCTTGTGAAGGAACAGGATAAGTTCCGTACAGAGCATGATAAAAAGCTCAGGCGCAGGGAGCGGATGGAGAACCGGTCCCTTGTGGTAGGGAAAGAGGATATCGCGGAGATTGTTTCCGAATGGACCAGGATCCCTTTAAAACGGCTGCAGGAAGCGGAAAGCGCGAAGCTTCTTAAGCTGGAAAAGGAACTGAAAAAGCGCGTGATCGGACAGGACGAGGCGGTCAGCGCGGTTACCCGGGCCATCAAACGGGGCCGGGTGGGACTCAAGGAGAAAAATCGACCGATCGGGTCATTTTTGTTCTTAGGTCCGACAGGCGTTGGGAAAACAGAGCTTTCCAAGGCACTTACCGAGGTACTCTTCGGAACCGAGGAGGCGATGATCCGGGTCGATATGTCGGAATATATGGAGAAGCATACGGTATCCAAACTGATCGGGTCACCGCCGGGCTACGTGGGCTATGAGGAGGGCGGCCAGCTTTCCGAGAAGGTCAGGCGCAACCCCTACTCCGTCGTGCTGTTTGACGAGATCGAAAAGGCGCATCCCGATGTTTTCAATATCCTGCTGCAGGTTTTGGATGACGGGCATATCACCGATTCCGGCGGCAGACGGGTCAGCTTTAAAAACTGCGTGATCATCATGACAAGCAATGCCGGGGCCGCGCGGATCATGGAGCCGAAGCAGTTAGGCTTTGTGGTGGATAAGAACGAGAAGAAGGATCATGAGAAGATGAAGGCCGGTGTCATGGAGGAGGTAAAACGGATCTTTAGGCCCGAGTTTTTAAACCGGATCGACGAGACCATCGTTTTCCGCTCGCTGAACGAAGAGGATATGAAGCGGATCGTGACCATTATGACCGACGAGCTTTCAAAGCGCGCCGCGGAACAGTTGAATATCCGCCTGACGGTACGGGAAACGGCGAAAAAGCATGTGATCGAAAAGGGAACGGATAAAAAATACGGTGCCAGACCGCTTCGGCGGGCGGTCCAGACGATGCTTGAGGATCCTTTGTCCGAAGCCTATCTGTCCGGTCAGATTAGAGAGGGCGAAGAAGTGGTGATCAGCTTTGTAAAAAATGAACTGAAAATATCTGGAAAATAGAGGAGCGTTAAGGTATACTTTTCAAAGGAAGCTAAGGGGGTAAGGAAATGGCAAACGTGAAGGAACTGATCCGGGCGGAACAAGACGGGTCGCTGAGCTTTGGGAATTATGAGCTGGATACAAAGACAAAGCTCGAGGATTTTGAACAGGGCGGTAATCTGTATAAGGTAAAAACCTTTAAGGAGCTGACGAAGCTTGAACGTGACGGCCTGTTCGTCTATGAGTCCGATCCCGGCACAGCGGTGAATGCCCTGAAGATCACAAAGGACGGCATGTCCTTTTCGGTTTCGGGCGCGGAGGATGCGCAAATCACGGTGGGTCTTTCCGAAGATACGGAGTATGAGGTTTCCGTCGGGGGAAAAAGTATCGGAAGGATGAAGACGAATCTTGGCGGGAAGCTGAGCTTTTCAGTAGAGCTCGCAGGAGAGGGAGAGGTTCCTGTAAAGATCGCACTGTAACACGCGATGGCAAACGCAAAAAAAAATACGGTATTCTTCTGCAGCAGCTGCGGCTATGAATCGGCCAAATGGCTCGGTCAATGCCCGGGCTGCAGAGAATGGAATACCTTTGTGGAGGAGAATATCTCCGGTGGGAAGGCAGGCAGGAAGAGCGGCCCTTCGGTTCATGCAAAGAGCCGCCCCTGCAGGCTTTCGGAGATCGAGCTGGGGCGTGAGGAAAGGATCTCTACCGGCATCGGAGAATTTGACAGAGTATTGGGAGGCGGTATCGTACCGGGCTCCCTTGTTTTAGTTGGCGGGGATCCCGGCATCGGAAAATCCACGCTGCTTCTGCAGACCTGCCAGAAATTAACCGATTCGGACAATGACGTATTGTATATTTCCGGGGAGGAGTCATTAAAGCAGATCAAAATGCGGGCAGAGCGGCTTGCAGGGAGCTTTAAGGACAGTCTGCAGTTACTTTGCGAGACGGATCTTGAGGCGGTATGCGAAACCCTCAGACAACAGAAGCCCCGGGTAGCGGTCATTGACTCGATCCAGACCATGTTTTCTCAGGAGATATCTTCCGCGCCGGGCTCTGTGTCCCAGGTACGGGAAGCGACGGCCGCGCTCTTGCAGCTTGCGAAAAGCGAAAATATCGCGATCTTTATCGTCGGCCATGTCACGAAGGAGGGAATGGTGGCAGGCCCCAGGGTTTTAGAGCATATTGTGGACGCGGTGCTCTATTTTGAAGGGGACCGTTTCGCATCCTACCGGATTCTAAGAGGCGTCAAGAACCGCTTTGGCTCCACGAACGAGATCGGGGTCTTTGAGATGCGCGCCGAGGGCCTTTTTGAGGTGGCCAATCCTTCGGAATATATGCTGGCCGGACGTCCCGAGGACGCGAGCGGTTCGGTGGTCGTCTGTGCTTTAGAGGGTACGAGGCCGATCCTCCTTGAGCTGCAGGCGCTCGTAACAAAAAGCAGCTTCGGTTTTCCCAAGCGTCAGGCTACGGGCGCGGATATCAACCGGTTTAACCTGCTGATGGCCGTACTGGAGAAACGGCTCAATCTGAAGACCTCGGAGTGCGATGCCTTCGTAAACGTCGCCGGGGGGATGCGGATACAGGAGCCGGCTGTCGATCTCGGGATCGTTATGGCTGTGGTCTCAAGCTACCGCAACAGGCCGGTATCAAAGGAGCTTATCGTATTCGGAGAGGTGGGCTTAAGCGGCGAAGTGAGGAATGTCAGCATGCCGGAGCTTCGGGTGCAGGAAGCCAAAAAACTTGGCTTTAAAACCTGTCTTCTGCCGGCCTCTGCCATGGCGCAGGCAAAGCGCGTGACAGGGATCGAGCTGATCGGCGTCAGAAATCTGAATGAGGTACTGGATCATATCTGATTGTTAATTAAAAGGAGAGAAAAGTCATGGTAAGAAGGCTTTATGTGGAAAAGAAGGCGCCCTATGCGGTGAAGGCCAGGGAACTTGCGGCAGATCTGAAAAGCTATCTCTCCCTGGAGGGAGTTCTTCAAAAGCTGCGGATCCTGATCCGTTATGATATTGAGGATCTATCGGAGGAGACCTATGAAAAGGCAAAGAGGATCGTTTTTGCCGAACCCCCCGTGGATATTCTCTATGAGGAGGACTTTGAAAGAGATCCTTCCGATCATGTATTCTCCGTGGAATATCTGCCCGGTCAGTTTGACCAGCGCGCCGATTCGGCAGTGCAGTGCATCGGTTTTCTGAATGAAAATGAGGCGCCTGTGATCCGCACGGCGGTCACCTACTGCCTGAGCGGTACCCTGAGCGGGGAAACGCTTGCCGCGATCAAGAGCTACTGTATCAACCCGGTGGATTCGAGGGAAACGGGAATGACGAAGCCGGATACGTTACTGCTAAACTATACGGAGCCGGCGGATATCGCTGTTTTTGACGGGTTTATCGCAAAGGATGAGGAAGCGCTGAAAACGCTTTACGAATCCCTGTCCTTAGCCATGACCTTTGCGGATTTTAAGCATATTCAGAATTATTTCAGGGATGAAGAGAAACGGGATCCCACCATGACAGAGATCAGGGTCCTTGATACCTACTGGTCGGATCACTGCCGCCATACCACCTTTTCCACGGAGTTTAAAAAGATCGGGATCCCGGACGGCGATTACGACGCGCCGATCAGAGCCTCCTACCGGAAATATCTGGATGCCAGAAAAGAGGTTTTCGGCGACGATCCGGAGCATTTTATCTGCCTGATGGATCTGGCGTTAATGGCCATGCGTAAGCTGAAAAAGGAAGGAAAGCTTACGGATATGGAAGAGTCGGAGGAGATCAACGCCTGCTCCATCGTCGTACCCGTAACGACGAAAACGGATAGCGGGGAGACGAAGGAAGAGGAATGGCTGATCAGCTTTAAAAATGAAACCCATAATCATCCGACGGAGATCGAGCCCTTCGGCGGCGCGGCGACCTGTCTGGGCGGCGCGATCCGTGACCCGCTTTCGGGCCGCTCCTACGTTTATCAGGCGATGCGCATCACGGGAGCCGCGGATCCGACAGTGCCCCTTCAGGATACCCTTAAGGGAAAGCTGCCCCAGAGAAAGCTTGTCAAGGGCGCGGCAGGCGGCTATTCTTCCTATGGAAATCAGATCGGACTGGCTACGGGCTACGTGAAAGAGCTCTATCATCCGAATTATGTGGCAAAGAGAATGGAGATCGGCGCGGTGATGGGAGCGGCGCCCCGGAAAAACGTCATGCGGGAAAGCTCCGAGCCGGGCGACAGGATCATCCTTTTAGGCGGCCGCACGGGCCGGGACGGTCTGGGCGGCGCGACCGGTTCCTCAAAGGTGCATACCGAGGCCTCCATCGAGACCTGCGGGGCTGAGGTCCAGAAGGGCAACGCGCCGACGGAGCGCAAGCTCCAGCGCCTCTTCAAAAGACCGGAGGTGAGCCGTCTGATCCGAAAATGCAATGATTTCGGCGCCGGCGGCGTTTCCGTGGCGATCGGGGAGCTGGCCGACGGACTTAGTATCGACCTGGATAAGGTACCGAAGAAATACGCGGGACTTGACGGGACGGAGCTTGCGATCTCCGAATCCCAGGAACGTATGGCTGTGGTAGTGGCCAGTCAGGACGTGGCGGCCTTTATGGACTATGCCGCCTCGGAAAATCTGGAGGCCACGGAGGTTGCCGTGGTAACTGAGGAGCCGAGACTTAAGCTTTCCTGGCGCGGGAAAACAATCGTAAATCTGAAACGTGCCTTCTTAAATACTAACGGTGCGCATCAGGAAGCGGATATCCGGGTAGAGCTGCCCGAAAAGGAGAAGAACTATTTCGCGTCCTTCCCGGTTTCCGGCGTTTCCGATTGTCTGTCCCGGAATGATCTGTATAACGCTTTTCTGACGGTGTTAAGTGATCTGAATGAATGCTCCCAGAAGGGGCTTGTGGAAATGTTTGATTCCTCCATCGGTGCGGCCAGCGTGCTGATGCCCTACGGCGGAAAAAGACAGCTGTCCGAGATCCAGACGATGATCGCAAAGCTTCCCTTGCCGGAGGGAGAGGCGGATACCGATACAGTCACGATGATGAGCTATGGCTTTGACCCGTACCTGTCTTCTTGGAGTCCCTATCACGGCGCCGTTTACGCGGTTTTACAGTCGATGGCAAAGATCGCGGCAGCAGGCGGTGACGTCAGGAAAATCCATTTTACCTTCCAGGAATATTTCAAGCGGATGACCGGAGACCCGGCCCGGTTCAGTGAGCCCTTCCTGTCCCTGCTTGGCGCGTTTGAGGCGCAGCTTCGCTTCGGCCTGGCCTCTATCGGCGGCAAGGATTCGATGTCCGGAAGCTTTAACGATCTGGATGTTCCGCCGACACTGGTCTCCTTTGCGGTTGACGTGGCAAAGACCGGGGAGGTTTTATCGCCGGAGCTTAAGACACCGGGGAATAAGCTGGTGCTTTTGCTTTGTAAACGGGATGAAGATGAGCTGCCGTTCTATGAGGAGCAGCTTGGTCAATATGTGAAATTCCACGATGACTGCCTGTCCGGGCGGATCGTCTCGGCCTGCGTGCCGGATGGCGGCGGCGTGGCGGCGGCCCTGTGCAGGATGTGCTTCGGAAATGAACGGGGAATAAAGATCGAGCATCATATTGACCCGAGAGATCTGTTTGCCCCCTCTTTTGGCGCTGTCATTGCCGAAGTAAGGCCGGAGGATGTATCGAAGCTTTCCATCACCTATACCGTTCTCGGCGAGGTATTGACTGAACCGGTCATTGAATACAGGGAAATGACCCTGCCTCTGCGGGAAGCGATAGCGGCCTGGGAGCGTCCTCTGAAAAAGGTATTTCCCGTCCGGTCAGAGGAGAACGGTTCTATTAAAACGGATGAAACGCTTCCCGATTCGGATTCGCTTTACCGTGCACCTTCTGTTTACCTTTGCCGGTATCCGAAAGCAAAGCCGCAGGTATTTATCCCGGTCTTTCCGGGTACCAACTGCGAATATGACTCGGCCAGAGCCTTTGAGGCAGCGGGTGCGACGGTAAAAACCTGTATCTTCAGGAACCGGTCCGCTGCTGATATCCGCGCGTCGGTCTCGGAATATAAGGAAGCCATCGATCAGTCGCAGATCATCATGTTTCCGGGAGGATTTTCGGCCGGCGACGAACCGGACGGCTCGGCGAAATTCTTCGCGACGGCCTTCCAGAATATCCTGCTGAAGGAAGCGGTCATGGACCTGCTTAACAAGCGGGACGGCCTGATCCTCGGGGTATGCAACGGATTTCAGGCGCTGATCAAGCTGGGACTTGTTCCCTACGGGGAGATCCGCGGCCAGGAGCCGGATTCGCCCACCCTGACCTTCAATACGATCAACCGCCATATTTCCAGGATGATCTATACAAAGGTGGTATCTGATCTGTCGCCGTGGCTTGCTAAGACCAGGCCGGGGGAGACCTTTGTAATCCCGGCTTCCCATGGGGAGGGACGCTTTGTGGCGGATGAGCCGTGGCTTAAAAGACTCTTTGCAAACGGACAGGTGGCGACCCGCTATGCCGATCCTGACGGCCGGATCTGTATGGATGAGGAATGGAACGTCAACGGCTCCTTCTTAGCGATCGAGGGCATTACGAGCCCCGACGGAAGAGTATACGGGCGGATGGGGCATCCGGAGCGGCGCGGAAACAGCGTTGCCGTTAATATTACCGGGAAACAGGATATGAAGATCTTTGAAGCCGGCGTGGACTATTTCAGAGCATGAGAAATTATCAGAAGGAACTTGAGCAGATCATTGCCTCCCTGACAGAGAAAAAGGAGAAGCCGCGGCTTTTGCTGCACAGCTGCTGCGCGCCCTGCAGCAGCTACTGCCTGAAATATCTGCGGGAGAGCTTTTCGATCACCGATTTCTATTATAATCCGAATATTACGGAGAAGCAGGAATACGAAAAACGGGCGGAGGAACTGAGACGTCTGATCGGGATCTATAACGACGAGGATAAAGAGGCCCCAATCGACTATATCACGGGAGCCTATGAGCCGGCACTCTTTTTTGAAACAGTAAAAGGCCTTGAAGAGGAGCCGGAGGGCGGAGAGAGGTGTCTTCGCTGCTATGAGCTCAGACTACGGGAAGCGGCAAAGAGGGCGAAAGAGGGCGGCTTTGAGTATTTTACGACGACGCTTTCGATCTCGCCGCTTAAGAAGGCTGACCGCCTTAACGAGATTGGGGAACGGCTGCAGGAGGAGTACCACGTTGCGCACCTGCCGTCCGATTTCAAGAAGAAGAACGGCTATCTGCAGTCGATTGAGCTGTCGCGTCAGTACGGCTTATACCGTCAGAACTACTGCGGCTGCGTTT